>NZ_AKIY01000194.1 GCF_000282615.1 Bradyrhizobium sp. YR681
CACCGTCATTGCGAGCGAAGCGAAGCAATCCAGAGATGTTTCCGCGGAGGCAGTCTGGATTGCTTCGTCGCAAGGGCTCCTCGCAATGACGGAGCTAGCGGCGAGCGCTCACACGCAAACCGCCTCGACATTGTTGCCGTCGGGGTCGATCAGGAACGCCGCGTAATAGGTCGGGCTGTAATCCTTGCGTGGCCCGGCGCCGCCATTGTCGCGACCGCCGCTCTCCAGGCCCTCGCTGTGAAACGCCTTGACTGCGTCATGGTCTTTGGCGCGAAACGCGATATGCGCGCCGTCGGCCTTGCGTCCCTTGTTCAGATGCAGCCACAACGCGGGCTCGCCCTTCGGCCCGAAGCCGGCATAGCCGTCTCCGCTGGAGCACAGGACGTAGCCAAGCGGCGCCAGCACGGCTGTGTAGAAGCGCGTGGCGGCGTCGAGGTCGGCAACGCGCAGTCCGATGTGGTCATACATGATCGTCTCCATTGCAAAGCGCGCCGCAAATGGCGCGCGCCGGGGACGACCCTAGTCAGTTGAGGGCAAGCCGCTCTTGGAGAATCTTGCGCTCCCCGCGCGAGGCCTGGCGAAATTTCGTCGGCGACACGCCGGCGGCGCGACGAAAAGTGCGGACGAAATTCGAGAGATCGCCGAAGCCGACGTCATAGGCGATGTCGGTGACCGCGATGTCGTCGTCCGTCAGCAAGCGCGCGGCGTGCCGCAGTCGCGAGCGGACTAGATATTGATGCGGGGTGACGCCGAGCACGCTCGAGAACAGCCGCAGGAAGTGGAACGGGCTGAGGCCCGCCTGCTTGGCGGCCTGCTCGAGATCGACCTCGGCGTGCGAATTGTCGTCGATCCAAAGTGCGGCCTCCACCGCGCGGCGGCGGTCGCGCGCGGTCGGCGCGGCCTGCTTGCGCGCCTTGCCGGAGACGACATCCACAAAGCGACCGGCGAGAATCTGGCCGACCTCGTCGAGGCCGAGGTCGCTGTTGCCATCTGCCGCCGTCTGGGCGAGCTCACCCAGCACCATCAGTTCGGGCAGCGGCGGCGTCGCGCCGACCTGCCAGGCCTCGCGGCGTCCACCGAGTGTATCGACGAGATCCTCGCTGAGAAAGAACGAGAGGCAGACGTCGCCGCTGACATGCTCATGCGTGCAGGTGTATTCGTCGCCGGGCGCACCGACCAGCATGGAGCCCGCCACCAGCTCGAAGAAGCCGGCGCGGCAATGGCAGCCAAAACTGCCGGAACGGACATAGGCAATGGAATGGCCGGTGCGGCATTCCGCAAACGGCTTGTCGTCCGGTCCCGCGTCGCAGCGAAACTCGGAGACCGTCATCGCGCCTGACGTCAGCAGTGTGGTCGCGTCCATCCCACCTATCTAGGTGGGCGCTCGCGGCGGAGCAACGGGCAGCAGCACCTCGAACAGCGTCTTGCTGGCGACCGGATGGGCGCCCTCCAGCGACAACAGTCGCCGCTTGGAGATCACCCCGCCATAAGGTGAGATCCGGTCGGCGTAATTGCCGGTCTCCAGCACCCGGTGGCAGGGCACGATCAGCATGTAGGGATTCCTGGCGATTGCCTGCGCCACCGAATACGAGGCGCCGGAGGCACCCAGCGCCTTGGCGATCTCGTGATAGGTCCGCGTCTCGCCGCGCGGGATGGTGCAGGTGTATTCGTAGACCCGCCGGCTGAAGGCGAGCACACCGCCGGCATCCAGGCTGACATCGGAAAAATCAGGATCGCTGCCTTGCAGCAGGGCCACGATGCCCTCGATCGCCAGCTCGGCATTGAGCGGAGGCCGCTGCTCGCGCGCCTCCGGATGAACCGCGAAAATCCGGCGGCGAGTGTCGATCTCCCGCGCCTCCGGCAATTGCACGGCCACTACGCCGGAATTGCTCCAGACGATGCCGCAGCGCCCTATCGCCGTGTCGAATATCGTATAGCCACGCCCCACCATGCACACGCCCCACTCAGTGCACGTTGCTCCCCCGACAGGCCGATCATAACACCGCCACAATTCGGCGCACCTGGAATCTTGCCAGGACGTTAACATCCGTCCGGAGAGACGCGCCAAACCGCTTGGCGGGACGCGCCGTCTCGGCTAATCAGAACGGGCGTGAGAGCGCATCCGCGGGCGTAGTTCAATGGTAGAACGGCAGCTTCCCAAGCTGCATACGAGGGTTCGATTCCCTTCGCCCGCTCCAAGCTTTCCCGATTGCATTCTCATCTGATCTGACGCGCGCAAGGCGCGCTCGCGCGCCGGACAAAGATTCTAATATATTAGCCCCTCGCTCCCGGCACGTGCGCATCGCCCGGCCTAAGCTTCGTTCACCCCGGCGGGTGCGGTCCTCGTGTCGGGCGATGTTCGGATGAAGACCAGGACCTGCAACGAGATGGACCAGCAGAAACTCGACCGTGCGATCGGTCGTCGCTTGAAGACGTTGAGGACGCAGGCGGGCATGACGTTGAACGAACTTGCGGCGCGCTCCGGTGTCAGCCGGGCCATGATCGGGCGGGTGGAGCGGGCGCAGAGCAGTGCCACCGCTGCGCTGCTCAACAAGCTCTGCGCGGCGCTGGACGTCACGCTCAGCGACGTCGTCGCGCTCGCGGAGAAGCCGCCGGAGCGGCTGATGCGGCTGGCCGACCAGCCGCATTGGCGCGATCCCGACAGCGGTTACCGGCGACGTCATGCCTCGCCGCCGGATGCGGCGAGCGGCATCGAGATCATCGTCGTCGACCTGCCGGCGGGCGCACGCGTCTCCTACAGCCCCTGGGGGCGCAATGCCTTCACCCAGCAGCTGCTGATGCTGGAGGGCGCGGTCTGCGTGCATATCGATGCCAAGACGGTGCGCCTGCGCGAGGGCGACTGTCTCGATTTCGACGTCATGCGCGCGGTGACCTTCGAGAACGAAACCAAACAGGATGCGCGCTACGTCATCATCACGCGGCGCGGAACGTCATACGGGAAAATGTGATGTCGCTGATCGTGCGGGACGCCACGCCGGAGGATGCCGAAGACATTTTGGCCATCTACAATTACGCCGCGATCAACACCACGGCGGTCTGGACGGACGGCCCGGCTGATCTGGCCTCGCGGCGCGCGTGGATCCGCGCACGACAGGACGCCGGCTATCCCGTGCTGGTCGCGATGAAGGGCAGCAACGTCGTCGCCTTCGCCTCGTTCGGCGATTTCCGCCCGTTTCCCGGCTATCGCCACACCGTGGAGAATTCGGTCTATGTCGGCGAGCGGTATCATCGGCTCGGCGTCGGCCGCAGCCTGATGGCCACGCTGATCGAGCGTGCCGCTGCGCTGAACAAGCACGCCATGATCGCGGGCATCGAGGCTGCCAATGCCGGCTCGATCGCCCTGCATGCCTCGCTGGGATTTGCCGAGGTCGGCCGCATGCCGGAAGTCGGCTGCAAGTTCGGTCGCTGGCTCGATCTCGTCTTCATGCAGAAGAACCTTGCCAATGGAGTGCGACCCTGACCATGCAGATCCGGACCGGCGACACCTCCGATCCCCGCGTGATCGCGCTGCTCGACCATCACGTCACGGCGGCGCGGGCGCAGACCGCGCCGGGCAGCGCCCACGCGCTCGACCTGGCGGGCCTGCGCGCCAGCGACGTCGCGTTCTGGACCGGTTGGGACGGCGACACGCTGGTCGCCACCGGCGCGCTGAAGACGCTCTCGGCCGGTCATGGCGAGGTGAAGTCGATGCACACGCTTCAGACCACGCGGCGGCGCGGCTTCGGTGGCCAGATGCTCCGCCACATCATCGCCGAGGCCCGCGCGCGCGGCCTCAAGCGGCTCAGCCTCGAGACCGGCTCGTGGGACTATTTCAAGCCCGCGCATGCGCTCTACCAGGCGCACGGCTTCGTGCTTTGCGGTCCGTTCGAGGGCTATGCCGAAGACCCCAACAGCCTGTTCCTGACGCTCGACCTGGACCGCTGAGCAGCACCGGCTCTGCTGCGATCGGCGCGTGGCCTCAGGCCAATTGCGGCAGCGGCTCGACCCGTTCGCCGACCCAGGAGCTGAGCATCTGGTGATACAGCGTAGCGGATTGCCACAGCACGCGTTGATACAGCTTGCCCCTGTCCGAGTGCCGCGAGACCTCGCCGCAAAGATCGAGCCCCATGGACAGATGGTGGGCGTCGACGTCGGTGTGGATCTTCCAGTAGCGCCCGCTCAGGAGTCTGAGCCGGTCCAGCACGGGTATCACGGTCGAATAGAAATCGAACGCGACGCCCTCACTGAGCACGTTCAGGGCGACGACCTGCACGTCATGTGGATCGCGCATCGCGCTGCGCCAGCAGTATGAGATCGTGTTCAGCGTTTCCATCGTCGGCGGGACGTCGCCGGGTTCGGTGTCGCGCAGAAACCCGTGCTGCTTCATCCAGGCGATGAGTTGATCGGGATGGTCGGCCTCTTCCATCGCGTGTTCGGCGAAGACGGGCTGATAGCGTTTGTCCTGGCACAGCGAGGAACGCAGACAAAGCGCCTGCGTGAATTCGCGCGACTGGTGGATGAGCTGGTGAACCCATTGCAGATCATTCGGCAGGGTCGCCCCGCTGATCTGTCTGAAAAAGGGACCTTCGCGCAGGTGGGACCGGTATTCCTCGGAAATATCAAGCAACCACTTCATCGTACTCTCTTTCGTCATCTCGCCCGCGAACGCTGGTGCTGCGTCGGACCTGTCAATGAATGGAACCATAGGGAACAGGGCAGTGTTGCGCGTCCTGCGTTCGACCGACGGCCGACCTCGCGCGTGAGGCGGCGCACACAGTCAGCCGTGCATGAAAATGCGCTTGCGCCCTCAAAATGAGTTGCGCACCTCAAAACACCTCTGATAGCCTTCAGGCATGGCCGACACGCTCGCTGCCAACGCGCTGACGCTGAAGGACATCGCCCGCCAGGCGGGCGTGAGCCTCGCGACCGTGGACCGGGTCCTGCACAACCGCCCGGGCGTGCGGCCGGACACGGTCCGGCGCGTCCAGGAGACAATCGCGCGCAATTCTTTCCAGCCGCATGTGGCGGCGGCCGAGCTCGCCCGCGGCCGAGCCCGCCGCTTTGCCTTCGTGATGCCGTCGGGGCCGAACCCGTTCATGCAGCAGATCGAGGCCTATCTCGGCGAGATGTCGGCCTGGCTCTCGGCGCGTCGCCTGCATGTCGAGATGGTCGCAACCGACGTGTTCGATCCGTCCGTGCTCGCGGCCTCGCTGGAGGCGCTCTCCGGGGATTACGACGGCGTCGCCGTGGTGGCGCTGGATCATCCCGGCGTCCGCGCCGCGATCAACGACCTCGTCGACGCCGGTACCAAAATCGTCACGCTGGTCTCGGACGTGCCGTCCTCGCGCCGTCACCATTATGTCGGCATCGACAACATCGCCGCGGGGCGCACCGCCGGCGCGCTGGTTGGGCGGCTGGTGGGCGGGCGGCCCGGCAAGGTCGCCATCGTCGCCGGCTCCCGGGGCCTGCGCGACCACGCCGAGCGCATCTTCGGCTTCAATCAGGTGATGGCCTCGGAATTCCCCGGTCTCGGCGTGCTGCCGGTGCTGGAAGGGCGCGACGAGGACGAACGTTCGGAGCAGCAGCTCGCGCGGCTGTTCGGCAGGCATGCTGACATTGTCGGCCTGTACAATGTCGGTGCCGGCACACAGGGCGTTGCAAACGCATTGGGCAAGGCCGGCCGCGACAAGGTCGTGTTCATCGGCCACGACGTCACCGCGCTGACGCGCCGGCTTTTGTTGCAGGGCGTGATGGATGCCGCGATCTCGCAGAATCCGGGGCATGAGGCGCGCGCCGCCGTGCGCGTGCTGCTCGCGCTCGCCCGCGGCGAGCCGATCCTGCGCGAGCAGGAGAAGATCAGGATCGACATCGTGATGCGGGACAATCTGCCGTAGCAGCAGCGGGACTTTGAACGGCAGGTGGCGGAAAAAGCGACGTCAAGCTCGCACACCGCGACAGGCAAAGGGAGGACGGCGTGTATCTCGGACTGGACGTCGGCACATCAGGTGTGAAGGCGGTGCTCATGAGCGAAGCCGGCGCGATCGTCGCGATGGCGGCGCGCGAGCTTGCGCTGTCGCATCCCGCGCCGCTGTGGTCCGAGCAGGATCCCGACGCCTGGGTGGAGGCGGCGACCGGCGCGGTCGATGATCTCGCAAATCGCCATCCGCGCGAGGTGGCACAGGTCCGCGGCATCGGGCTGTCAGGCCAGATGCACGGCGCGGCGCTGCTGGACGAGGATGGACGGCCGCTGCGTCCCGCAATTCTCTGGAACGACGGCCGCTCGCAGGCTGAATGCGTTACGCTGGAGCGGCGCTGCCCGTCGCTGCACGCGATCGCCGGCAATCTGGCGATGCCCGGCTTCACCGCGCCAAAACTGCTCTGGGTCGCGCGTCACGAGCCAAAAATCTTCGCGCGCGTCGCAAAGGTGCTGTTGCCGAAGGCCTATGTGCGTTATCGCCTGACCGGCGAGATGGTCGAGGACATGTCGGACGCGGCCGGTACGCTGTGGCTCGACGTCGGCCAGCGTCGCTGGTCGGCCCTGCTGCTTCATGCCACAGGGCTTGATCTCCACCACATGCCGCGCCTCGTCGAGGGCAGCGCGGCCAGCGCGGTGCTCGCGCCGGAACTTGCGCAGCGCTGGGGCATGGCGAAAGACGTCGTGATCGCCGGCGGCGCCGGCGACAATGCCGCGAGCGCGATCGGGCTCGGTGCGATTGCGCCAGGCGATGCGTTCCTGTCGCTGGGCACGTCGGGTGTCGTCTTCCGCGTCACCGACCGGTTCGCACCGGCGCCGGCTTCGGCCGTGCATGCCTTCTGCCACGCACTGCCTGGCCTCTGGCACCAGATGGGCGTGATGCTGTCGGCTGCGGCCTCGCTGGCCTGGCTCGCTGGTGTCATGGAGATCCCCGCCCCAGCGCTGCTGGCGCCGCTCGGCGAGCGCGTCGACGGGCCGAGCCCCATAAAATTCCTGCCCTATCTCGATGGCGAACGCACGCCGCACAACGACGCCGCCGCGAGCGGTGCCTTCCTTGGTTTGCGTGGCGCGACCGGGCGCTCCCAGATCGTCCAGGCCGTGCTCGAAGGCGTCGCGTTTGCAGCGCGCGACAACCTCGCGGCACTGAGCGCGGCGAGCGGACCCGTCACGGAACTCGATCTCGTCGGTGGTGGCTCGCGCTCGCCGCTGTGGGCGCAGATCTGTGCCGACGTGCTCGGCATTCCCGTCCACCGCGTCGAGGAAGGCGAGGTCGGGGCGGCGCTCGGCGCCGCGCGGCTCGGGCGCCTTGCCGCCACCGGCGAAGAGCCGGCGGATGTCTGTACCCGCCCGCGCCGGCTCGCGAGTTTCGCGCCCCGCGCATCCGTGGCCGCAGCCTATGACGAGGCCTATCGCCGTTGGCGTGCGCTTTATCCCGCGTTGAAGGAGACCGCTTAAGTGAACGCGTCAGCCAAATTCTTCGATGCAAGCGCGCCCGTTGCCTTCGCCGGCAAGGATGCGGCAAACACGCACGCCTTCCGCTGGTACGACAAGGACCGGCTCGTGCATGGCCGCAGGCTCGAGGACCATTTGCGCTTCGCGGTCTGCTACTGGCATTCGCTGTGCTGGCCGGGCGGCGATCCCTTCGGTGGCGAGACTTTTTTGCGGCCCTGGCATCACGGCTCAGATGCGATGGCAATGGCACGGGCCAAGGCCGATGTCGCCTTCGAGCTATTCCGCCTGCTCGACGTGCCCTTTTTCACCTTCCACGACGTCGATGCCGCGCCGGAAGGCAGCTCACTCAGCGAGTCCGTCGCCAATCTCAACGCGATTGCCGATCTGTTTGAAGAAAAGATGGCGTCCGCAAAAGTCCGCCTGCTGTGGGGCACCGCAAACCTGTTCACGCATCGCCGCTACATGGCGGGCGCCGCGACCAATCCGGACCCCGAGATCTTCACCTATGCCGCGGGCCAGGTCCGTGCCGCGCTGGAGGTGACGCACCGGCTCGGCGGCCAGAACTACGTGCTGTGGGGCGGCCGCGAGGGCTACGAGACGCTGCTCAACACCGATCTCAAGCGCGAGCTCGATCAACTCGGCCGATTCATTTCGCTCGTCGTCGAGCACAAGCACAGAATAGGCTTCAAGGGCCCGATCCTGATCGAGCCGAAGCCGAAGGAGCCGACCAAGCACCAATACGATTTCGACGTCGCCACCTGCTACGGCTTCCTCGAACGCTACGATCTCCTCAAGGACGTCAAGCTCAACATCGAGCAGAACCACGCCATCCTCGCCGGCCACTCGTTCCATCACGAGGTCGCGTTGGCCGAGGCGCTCGGCGTGTTCGGCTCGCTCGACATCAACCGCGGCGACGACCTGCTCGGCTGGGACACCGACCAGTTCGCGATGAATGTGGGTGAGCTGACGCTGGTGTTCCACGAGATCCTGAACCGGGGCGGCTTCACCTCGGGCGGGCTCAATTTCGACGCCAAGATCCGCCGCCAGTCGATCGACCCCGACGATCTCATCCATGCCCATGTCGGCTCGATGGACGCCTGCGCGCGCGCCTTCCTCGCCGCCGCCGACATGCGCGATGCCGGCGCTCTCACAGCGCCGCTCGAGAAGCGCTACGAAGGATGGGCCGGCTCCGAGGGCCGCGCCATTCTCGCCGGCCAGCGCTCGCTCGCCGATCTCGCCGATCGTGCGCTCGGCCCCGGCTTCGATCCGCAGCCGTGTTCGGGCCGGCAGGAATATCTGGAATCCCTGGTCAACCGCTACCTTTGAGGGAAGCCGCTGATGACAAGCGTTGACGCAACACCGGTCCTCGAACTCCAGGGCATCGGCAAGGAGTTCGGCGCGATCCGCGCGCTGCATGGCGTCGACATGCAGGTGTTGCCGGGCGAGGTGGTCGGCCTGATGGGCGACAACGGCGCCGGCAAGTCGACGCTGGTGAAGATCATCGCCGGCAATTTCCGCCCCAGCCATGGCGAGATCCGCTTTGCCGGCGATGCGGTTCACTTTAGCCGGCCGGTCGATGCCCGTGCAGTCGGCATCGAGGTGGTCTATCAGGATCTGGCACTGGCCGACAATCTGACCGCGGCCGCCAACGTCTTTCTCGGGCGTGAGCTGAAGCGCAAGTTCGGTCCGCTCGCCCTGCTCGACCACAAGGCAATGGCGGCGCGTGCGCTGGAATTGTTCGGTGAGCTGCGCTCGGAAACGCGGCCCGACGATCTCGTCAAGCAGATGTCGGGCGGCCAGCGCCAGGCGGTGGCGATCGCGCGAACGCGCCTTTCCAATGCGAGGCTGGTGATGATGGACGAGCCGACCGCCGCGATCTCGGTCCGCCAGGTCGAGCAGGTGCTCGGCCTGATCCACCGGCTGAAGGAGCAGGGCGTCGCGGTGATGCTGATCTCGCACCGCATGCCCGACGTGTTCGCGGTGTGCGACCGCGTCATCGTCATGCGCCGCGGCGAGAAGCGGGCCGACAAGCCGATCCACGAAACCTCGCCCGAGGAAGTCACCGCCCTCATCACCGGCGCGAAGGAGGCGGCGTAATGGCCATGCCCCTGGAATCCCCGATCACGTTCTCGAATGTCGGCAAGATCAGATGGTGGCAGCGCGGCATTTTCGCCTCCCAGACCGGCTATGTGCTGCTCGCACTCGCCGTGCTGCTGGTGGTCATGCATTTCGCCAGCCCCTATTTCTTCACCGAAGGCAACATGCAGAACGTGGCGAAGAATTTTTCCTTCATCGCCATCGCCACCCTCGGCGTCACCTTCGTTATCATCACCGGCGGCATCGACCTTTCGGTCGGCTCGATGATGTGCTTCTCGGCCATGATCACCTCGATGGTCATGACCGAGGTGTCGACGCCCGGCGGGCTCGGCGCCTCGCTGTTCGTGCATATGGCGGCCGATGGCAAGACCGTGCTGGCCAACGTGCCAGGCCTCATCCTGCTGGTCTCGATCGTCGCGGGCCTCGGCGTCGCGCTGATTGCCGGTCTCGTCAACGGCTTCTGCATCGCCGTGCTCGGCCTGTCGCCTTTCGTCACCACGCTCGGCATGCTCTCGATCCTGCGCGGGCTCGGCTATGTCGTCTCCAACGGTCGCGGCAGCTTTCCGGGCGGGCCGGACGCCGATTATTTCTATGCGGCGACCTCCGGTGACGTGCTCGGCGTGCCCGTGCCGTTCATCTATCTCGTGGTCCTCGCCCTGACGATGGCCGTGGTCCTGCACCACACGGCGTTCGGCCGGCATGTCTTCGCGCTCGGCGGCAACGAGAAGGCGGCCGAGCTCACCGGCATTCCGGTGGTGCGGGTGAAGATCGAGGTCTACGTGATCTGCGCGCTCGCCGCGGGCCTTCAGGGCATCATCATCTCCGGCTGGCTCGGATCGGCGCCGGCCAACATGGCGACATCCTACGAGCTCAACGTGATCGCGGCGGCCGTGATCGGCGGCGCCAACCTTGCCGGCGGCATCGGCGGCCCGCTCGGGGCCATCGTCGGCTGCGTGCTGCTCGAAGTGATCCGTAACGGGCTCGTGCTGGCGCAGGTCTCCTCCTACTGGCAGCAGACGCTGGTGGGCGTGATCATCATCCTGGCCGTGCTGGTCGACCGCGTCCGCTCAAAGATGATCTGAAAGTGACGTCGTTCGGGAGGACAATGAAAATGCCGCCTGTCCGCTTCCCGGACGATCTTGAGAGGACGGGCGCCAAGCAAGGGTGGAGGAGACCATGAGGAAATTTCTTCTTGCCGGTATCGCGGTCGCGCTGATGGCGACACCGGCGTTCGCCGCGAACTACCGCTTCGTGATCGTGCCCAAGGCGATGAACAATCCGTTCTTCGACTTCGCGCGCGACGGCTGTCTGAAGCGCGCCAAGGAGCTCGGCAATATCGAGTGCATCTACAAGGGGCCGGTCGAGCACGAGCCTGCGACGCAGGCGCAGATCATCCAGGACTTCGTCACCCAGAAGGTCGACGGCCTCGCCATCTCGGTCGCCGACGTTGCCGCCATGACCAAGTCGATCGAGGCGGCCACCGCGGCCGGCATTCCCGTCATCACATTCGATGCCGATGCGCCGGGCTCCAAGCGCATCGCCTATATCGGCACCAACAACAAGGAGTTTGGCGTCGCGCTCGGCAAGCAATTGCTGAAACTCCGGCCCGATGGCGGCAAGTACGCGATGGTTTCGGGCGGTCCCGGCGCCAAGAATCTCGCCGAGCGCGTCGACGGCGTCCGCGAGGCGCTGAAGGGCTCGAAATGGACCGAGGTCGCGGGCTCCCCGACCTTCTGCAACGACGATCCCGCGCTGGCGGTCCAGCAGATGACCGACGTGCGGACCTCGACGCCTGACCTTGCCGCGATCGTCCCCATCGGCGGCTGGCCGATGTTCGCCCCTGAGGGCTTCAAGGCTTTTGCCTCGAGATCCAAGAAAGACATCGACAGCGGCAAGTTCACGCTTGTTGTCGCCGATACGCTGAAGATGCAGCTCGAGCTGCTGCGTGACGGCTATGCCAATGCGCTGGTCGGCCAGCGTCCGTTCGAGATGGGCGAGAAGGCGATGGACACGCTGCTCGCCATCAAGAAGGGCGAGAAGGTGCCGGAGATCGTCTATACCGGCCTCGATCTCGTCACCAAGGACAACGTCGCGCAGATGTTGAAGTAGGAGCGCCGCCAGCCCCGCGCTCCTGCGAGCCTCTCCCGCTTGCGGCTTTCGCAAGCGGGAGAGATGATTTTGGACTGTTGGAAGGACCTGGAATGAAACGATCGCGGCTCGGCACCCTCGACGTCACCTCAATCGGCCTCGGTTCCGCCCCGCTCGGCGGATTGTTCAGCCCCGTCAGCGATGCCGATGCGCATGCCACGCTCGAACGCGGTTGGTCGGCCGGGATCCGCTTCTACGACACCGCGCCACTCTACGGTTTCGGCCTGGCCGAGCGGCGGCTCGGTGCGTTCCTGCGGCAGCAGCCCCGCGATTCCTACGTCATCTCGACCAAGGTCGGCCGCCTGCTGCGCGCGCCCGATGGGGGCGCAGCCGAGGACGATTATTACAAGAGCGGGCAGCGCGAGCGTCCGGTGTTCGACTTCTCCTATGACGGCGTGATGCGCTCGGTCGAGGAAAGCCTGGGTCGCCTCAGGCTCGACCGTGTCGACGTCCTGCTCGTGCACGATCCCGACGATCACTATGACGACGCCGTCGCCGGCGCCTTCCGTGCGCTCCAGCGGCTGCGCAGCGAGGGCACGGTCAAGGCGATCGGTGCCGGCATGAACCAGTCGGAAATGCTCGTGCGTTTCGCCGAGGCTGTGCCGGTCGACTGCTTCCTGCTCGCCGGACGCTACACATTGCTCGACCAGGGCGCGCTGGATGCGTTGTTTCCGGTCTGCCAGGCCAGGCACATCGGCATCCTGCTCGGCGGCATCTACAACAGCGGCATCCTGGCCAATCCGCATCCGGGCGCAAAGTTCGATTATCAGGATGCCGACGCGGCGCTCGTGACGCGCGCGCTCGCGCTCGACGCGCTCTGCCGCAAGCACGGCACCGAGCTGAAAGCCGCCGCGCTCCAGTTCTGCATGGCCCACCCGGCGGTCACGGTCGCCGTGATGGGCGCGCGCAACGCCGGTGAGGTCGCCGACAACATCGCGATGTCGGAGACGGCGGTGCCGCCGGCCTTCTGGCAGGAATTGCGCGCGCGAAACCTCGTCGACGCACGCGCGCCGCTTCCGGGCGGAGCGTAAAGATGGTCATCGACGGTCATCAGCATTTCTGGGACCCCGCGCGCGCCGACTATCCCTGGATGGACGCGCCCGAGCTCGCGCCGATCCGCCGCGCTTTCGGTCCCGCCGATCTCGCGCCGCTGCTGAAAGCCAACGGCATCGACGCGAGCATCGTGGTGCAGTGTCGCTCCGCGCTGGACGAGACCGAGGAATTTTTGCGGATTGCGCACGAGACGCCGTTCGTGATCGGCGTGGTCGGCTGGGTCGACCTGACCGACGGCGCCGTCGGCGAAACCCTCGACCGGCTGCGCGCCTCGCCGGGCGGCAACAAGCTGGTCGGCATCCGCCACCAGGTCCATGACGAGGCCGATCCCGACTGGCTGCTGCGCGCGGACGTGCAGCGCGGCCTCACCGCATTGTCCGCCCGCGATCTCACTTACGACTTCCTCGTCCGCGCCCGCGAGCTGCCCGCCGCGATCGCGACGGCACAAGCGTTTCCGAAAGCGCGGTTCGTGCTGGATCATGCCGCCAAGCCGCCGATCGCAGATGGCGGCAGCGCCGAATGGTCCGACCGCATCAAGGCGTTGGCGGCCTGCGGCAACGTCTGGTGCAAGATCTCGGGCCTCGCGACGGAGGCGAAATGGAATGACTGGGATGCGGAGCGGCTGTTTCCGTTCGTCGAACATGCCGCGAATTGTTTCGGGGAGGATCGCCTGATCTTCGGCTCCGACTGGCCGGTGTGCCTGCTGGCTGGAAGCTACGGCGAGATCAAGGGCGCGTTGGAGGCGTGCTTGGCGAAGCTGGGTGCGCAGGTGTGTGAGAAGGCGTTCGGGGTGAATGCGAAGGCTGCGTATCGGTTGCCGATAGCGTGAACCGCGAACTCAACTCTCAAGACAAGCGTGCCGAGAGATACCCCTCATCCCGGTGAGCCTGTGTCTGCCAGCGGAGTTGCCCTCTCCCGCAAGGGGAGAGGGCACAGTAATGCGTGCCTCTCACGCACCCGCGGGTACCTGATCCAGAAATCCCGTGATGCTCCTGATACGTCCGTCTTTCAGCACGGCGAAATCCGTGCTCTTGATCGGGCTGTCCACGCCGTCAGGGCCGAGCCCCCACGAAAAGCGGACATGGTCGCCGTAGCCGTTGGGCTCGCCGATCAGCTTGAAACTGAAGTCGGGAAAGCGCTGCTGCACGCCCGCGATCAGCGCGTCGATGCCATCAGGGCCGTCGCCCTTCATCAGGGGATCGACGTAGCTTGCATCCGCCGTCCAGCTCTGGCTCAGCAGTTCGCGCCGGCGGCTCGTCGCGCGTTCGTTCCAGAGTTCGATGTAGCGGCGGGCGATGGTGACGGGGTCGGTCATGGTCTTCTCCTTCGATAGACGCCGTTGGTTCGGCTGTCCCTGACTATCGAAGGTTCACGCGCGCTGATCGATTACCTCGGAGGTCATCAGCGCGCGCGATTTTTTTCGTGAAGATTACTTCGCGGCCGTGACCATGATCTCGACGGTGTACTGCGCCGCGGCCAGCTTGGCCTCGACGGTGGCGCGGGCCGGGGTATTGCCGGGGGAGACCCAGGCGTCCCACACCGCGTTCATCTCGCCGAAGGTCTTCATGTCGGTGATGTAGATCGTGGCCGAGAGTAGCTTCGACTTGTCGGTGCCGGCCTTGGCGAGGTGGCCGTCGATGGTCTTCAGAATGTCCTGGGTCTGCTTGGTCACGCTTTCGCCGGCGGCGTTGCTGGCGACGACACCGGCGAGATAGACGGTGTTGCCGTGCACGACGGCCTGGCTCATGCGCGGGCCGGTTTCAAAACGCTGAATGCTCATTGGGGGTCTCCTGATGGAATGGCGGCCCTGTCTAGCGCAGTGCCTCGCGCTCTGCCACCCCGGGCACGCATGCGTTGTCGCCGATGCATGCGTCACGGAAACCGGCTGAAAAACGCCCAGATCGTCTCGGCGCCGTCGATGTCGCCATTCTGCGGCCCGAGCAGGCCGGTTGCGACCTTCGGGAAGCGGGCATCCGGCGCAAATCCGGGCATGCGGTGGCCGCCACCATTGATGCGATAGAGCACGACGTCGTGCCCCTGGGGACAGCGTGAGGAAATCCGCGTGGCCGTTGACTGATCTGCGGGCGCCTTGTCGGGCATTTCAGCCGTTTCGGCATCATCGGTCTCGCAGCCGTTGAGCTTGCGCCAGAACGCGAGTGTCTCCTCGGTCGACCAGAACCCGTCTGCGGCAAAATAGCTCGATCCGCGTCCGCCCTTGTAAGGGACCAGCGGATCGGCGGTGCCGTTCATGATCAGCATCGGCAGCGGCCGCGACGGATGACAGGTGATCGCAGCCTCGTCAGTGAGGTTCATGATCACGCTCGCGCCCGCCGCGAACAGATCGGCGCGGGCGCAAACGAGCGTCATCGCCATGGCGCCGCCGTTGGAGATGCCGGCGACATAGACGCGGCCGGGGTCGGCCGTGCCGTTCGTCACCAGCTTCTCGACGAGCTTCGCGATGAAGGCGACATCGTCGGTGCCCTCGGGCGGCCCGCGGAGCGCGGGTCCCGCCTTGGTCCTCGCATCGGCCCAGGCATGGTTGAGCCCATCGGGAAAGGCCACGGCAAAACCTTCGCGCTTTGCGACCTGGGGCCACGCCGTCCGCGCGACCATGTCGGCGCCGCGCTGGGTCTTGCCATGCAGCACGATCACCAGCGGTACGAGTCGCTTCGTTGGCAACTGCACGGTGTAGGAGCGCATCACGCCGTTGACGTCGATGGTGTCGGCGGACGCCATCGGGGCGGCTGCGAGGCTCGCAAGAATCGCTCCGACCTGCATCCACCGCCGCATGATCTAGCCCACCGCTTTCGCCGCTGCGCGGCCCGCATTGCGGCCCGAGAACAGGCAGCCGCCGAGGAATGTACCCTCCAGCGAGCGATAGCCGTGCACGCCGCCGCCGCCGAAGCCGGCGGCTTCGCCGACCGCATAGAGGCCGGGAATGACGCTGCCTTCGCCGCCGAACACGCGGGAGTCCAGATCAGTCTCGAAGCCGCCGAGTGTCTTGCGGGTGAGAATGTTGAGCTTGACCGCGATCAGCGGCCCCTGGGCGGGATCGAGGATGCGGTGCGGGGAGGCGGTGCGGATCAGCCTGTCGCCGATGTAGCGGCGCGCATTGTGGATGTTCATCACCTGCGCATCCTTCACATAGGGATTGGCGATCTCGCGGTCGCGCGCCTCGATCTGCATCCTGATGTGCTCGAGCTTGAGGAGGTCGCTGCCGGCGAGCTTGTTCATGGCGGCGACGAGATCCTCGATCTTGTCGCGTACGATGAAGTCGACACCATGGCTTTTGAACGCCTCCACCGGCGCCGGCGCGCCCTTGTTGGTGGCGCGGCGCAGGGTCATGCGCCAGCTCTTGCCGGTCAGGTCGGGGTTCTGCTCCGATCCCGACAGCGCAAATTCCTTCTTGATGATGCTCTGGGTCAGGATGAACCAGGAATAATCATAGCCCGTGGACATGATGTACTGGAGCTGGCCGAGCGTGTCGGAGCCGGGGAACAGCGGAGCGGGCAGCCGCGTGCCCGTGGCGTCGAACCACATCGAGGAGGGGCCGGGCAGAATGCGGATGCCGTGGCGCGGCCAGATCGGATTCCAGTTCTGGATGCCCTCGACATAATGCCACATGCGGTCGCGGTTGATCAGCCGCGCGCCCGATGTCTCGGTGATGCCGATCATGCGGCCGTCGACGTGCTCGGGCACGCCGGAGATCATGAATTTCGGCGGCTCGCCAAGCCGCTTGGGCCAGTTCTGCCGCACCAGCTCGTGATTGCCGCCGATACCGCCGGACGCCACGATCACGGCCTGCGCCTTCAGTGCGAACTCGCCGACGACGTTGCGCGACGAGCTCTTGCCGCGCTCGCTCGTGTCAGGGGCGAGGATCGCACCGCTGATGCCGTCCACGGTGCCGTTGGTGATGGAAAGCGCATCGACGCGATGGCGGAACTTGAAGGTGAGGCGGCCGCTCTTCACCGCCTCGCGCGCGCGGCGCTCGAACGGCTCGACGATGCCGGGGCCGGTGCCCCAGGTGACGTGGAAGCGCGGCACCGAATTGCCGTGACCCATCGCGTCATAGCCGCCGCGCTCGGCCCAGCCGACCACGGGGAAAATGCGATGCCCCATCGCGCGCAGCCAGTCGCGCTTCTCGCCCGCCGCGAACGCCACATAGGCCTCGGCCCATTGGCGCGGCCAGAAATCCTCGTCGCGGTCGAAGCCGGCGGTGCCGAGCCAGTCCTGCATCGCGAGGTCGTAGGAGTCCTTGATGCCGAGACGGCGCTGCTCCGGCGAATCGACCAGGAACAATCCGCCGAACGACCAGAACGCCTGGCCACCGAGCGATTGCTCGCCTTCCTGGTCGACCACGATCACGCGCTTGCCGGCATCGGCGATCTCGGTTGCCGCCACCAGTCCGGATAGTCCTCCGCCGACGACAATCACGTCCGCCTGCTCAGTCATTGAGTTCCCCCCTGTAGTTGCCCGGATTGAAGCCAGCGGTTGCAACTGAGATCAAGGGTTTGTCGCGTAAGACACCGTTAACTTGTTCCACTTTGGGATGGAGCCGGGCCTGAGTGCAGCGCCGACGCAACACTGGATTTGAATTTGTTTTGAGCGAGCCGGCCTGCCTAGACAAAACCGCGGTTACGACAGACGCTGGCCTTGCATCACCACCTGACACGCAGATTCGAATTCGACTGGGGCGGGGGACAATGAAGTTTCTGACGGGGTTGCTTGCGGCGGTTCTCCTGATCGCGGGCATGGGGGCTTCTCACGCAGTGGTTCGGATCGCGGATGACCGCGGTGGCCGGATTGGAACCTACGTCGACAAATACCAGGACCTCAGGCAATCCGGCGAAACCGTCATCATCGACGGTCTCTGCGCCTCCGCGTGCACCATCGTGCTCGGCGCCATCCCGGCTGACCGGATCTGCGTGACCTCGCACGCAACGCTCGGCTTCCACGCCGCGTGGGATTTCGGCACCAACGGCCGCGCCGTCACCAATTCCGAAGCAACCCAGATGCTCTATGCGATGTACCCTTCGCAGGTGAAGCGCTGGATCAACCAGCGCGGCGGCCTCACCCCGCACATGCTGTTCCTGAAGGGCAAGCAGCTCCAGGCCATGTACAAGCCTTGCTATCTGGACGCGCAGGCCTCGGCCAACAAGCCGCCGTCAAGGTAAGGCTCATTCGTTTGCAGGACTCTCGTTTCACCTCTCCCCGCTTGCGGGGAGCGGTCGGATCGCATCGCAAGATGCGATCCGGGTGAGGGGTACAGGTCTATCGGCAACACCTCCCGTATGGAGAGAGCCCCTCACCCCGATCCTCCCCCGCAAGAACGGGGCGACGGAGAGCACCACCACGTGATCCCGGCCGCCCCCGCCGCGCTTGCCCGGCCCCGCGCGAACGCCTATTTCAGAGGCAGGGAACCCTTTGCTCCGACCATTGTCATGGCTCAACCACTGCACCCGGCACATCCTGTATCGGACAATTCGCCCACTGCCGGCCGGCTGCCGTCCGTGCTGCTGTTGATTGGCGCGGGCGTTGGCGGTCTCGTCGTACTCGGCGCGCTGGCGCTGTGGTTCCACTACGGCAGCCAGGTGTTCTTCGAAATGATCAGGACCGGCTTTGCCGCCTGCTTCTGACCCGCGACAGGAAGTTTTCCGCTCATGAATGCCACCGCCCGTCCGCTGGTGATCGCGACCGCCTTCGCCGCAAGCCTCGTCGTCGGGCTGCTGATCGTGTTCTGGGCCATGGGCGGGGTCAGCAAGGTGGCGCAGCCGGCCGCGATCGGCGGCCCGTTCCAGCTCACCGACCAGAACGGCAAGGCCGTTACCGACAAGAACCTCAAGGGCAGACCGACCCTGATCTTCTTCGGCTACACCCACTGCCCCGACGTCTGTCCGACCTCGCTGTTCGAGATCTCGGAAGTGCTGCGCGCGCTCGGCAAGGACGCCGACAAGGTCAATGCCGTCTTCATCTCGGTCGATCCCGAGCGCGACACTCCGGCGACGATGAAGGACTATCTGTCGAGTTTCGATCCGCATCTCGAAGGCCTCAGCGGCGATCCCGACGCGATCGCAGGCGTCATCAAGTCCTACCGGGTCTACGCCAAGAAGGTCCCGACCAAGGATGGCGACTACACCATGGACCATACCGCGCTGATCTACCTGATGGACCGCGACGGCCGCTTCGTCTCGCCGTTCAACCTGAAGCGGACCCCGGAAGAGGCCGCGGCGGATCTGAAGCGGTATCTCTGAGTTTGGCGGACTTATCGCGCGGCGTCCTCGGTGTAACCTCTCCCGCTCGCGGGAGAGGTCGGCGCGAGGCGCCGGGTGAGGGTTCTCTCCTCTGGGGGAGTCCCTTCGTGGAGGCACTTCCGGACCCTCTCCCGCAAGCGGGAGAGGGAGTTCACCTTCACCACGGCCGCATTCCCCACTCGCGTTCCCGGCCGGATGGTCTATAACGCCCTCCGATCCCAATGAAATTCGTTCATTTCCCGCCGATGGCCCCGTCGCGACAGGTAAAATCGCCCAGAATCGTGCGCCGTGTCCTGCTCGGGCTGGTCGCTGGCGCCTGCCTGCTCGCAGGCCTGCCGGCCGCCCATGCCCAGGCCCCCGCCAAGCAGCCTCCGGCTGCCCCTCAGGCCACGCCGCAGGTCGCGCCCCAGGCGGCTCCGCAGGCCGTGCCCGGCTTCTGGGACCCGCGGCGGCGGCCGGAGCGGCCAGACCTGTCGCGCCTGACCGTGATCCGCTTCCTGACCGAGACCGATTACCCCCCGTTCAACTACACCGGCGCCGACGGCAATCCGGCCGGCTTCAACGTCGATCTCGCCCGCGCGCTCTGCGAGGAGATCAAGGTCACCTGCACTGTGCAGATGCGCCGGTTCGAGACCCTGGTCGATGCGCTCACCTCGAACCGGGGCGATGCCATCATCGCCTCGATGGCGGTGAGCCCGCAGCTGCGCGCCCGCGTCGACTTCTCCGATCCCTATTACCGCGTGCCGGCGCGCTTCGCCTCGCGCAAGGATGCGGTGATGCCGGAGATCCGCCCGGAATATCTCGAGGGCAAGAAGGTCGGCGTGATCGGTGGCTCCGCGCATGAGGCGTATCTGAAGGCGATGTTCACCGACGCCGAGCTGCACCCCTATCCCAACGACGACGCGATGCGCTCCGCTTTGCGCAAGGGCGAGGTCGACTTCATCTTTGGCGACGCCATCTCGCTGGCGTTCTGGATCAATGGCACGGATTCCGGCGATTGCTGCGCCTTTGCCGGCGGCCCCTTCGTCGAGAGCCGCTTTTTCGGCGAGGGCATCGGCATCGCCGTCCGCAAGGGCAACGACGTGCTGCGCCAGGCGCTGAACTGGGCGATGTTCCGGGTCTGGGAAAAAGGCCGCTATACCGACCTGTGGCTGCGGTATTTCTCGGTGAGCCCGTTCTAGCCATCGGTCGTCATTCCGGGGCACGCGAAGCGTGAGCCCGGAATCCATAACCACCAGTCGGGAGTATGGATTCCGGGCTCGCGCCAAGTGGCGCGCCCCGGAATGACGATTAAGACCGTTTTTGCATTCCGCGCGAAAATCGCTATTTTCCGCGGCCCGGAGGCTCCTCAATGTCCGTTATCGATCTCGCCGCGAATCCGAGCGACCTGCGTGCGCTCGCCGAACAATCCAACGCCTGGCCGTTCGAGCAGGCGAAGGCCATTGTCGCGCGGCTGAAGAAAAGTCCGAAGGACGAGGTGCTGTTCGAGACCGGCTACGGTCCGTCAGGCCTGCCGCATATCGGCACGTTCGGCGAGGTCGCGCGCACCTCGATGGTGCGGCACGCCTTCCGCGTGCTGACCGAGGACAAGATCAAGACGCGCCTGCTCGCCTTCTCCGACGATATGGACGGGTTTCGGAAAGTGCCCGACAACGTTCCCAACAAGGAGATGCTGGCCGCGCATCTCGGCAAGCCGCTAACGCGGGTGCCGGATCCGTTCTCCAACGAGTACCCCTCGTTCGGCGCGCACAACAATGCGCGCCTGCGCGCCTTCCTCGATCATTTCGGCTTCGACTACGAGTTCGCGAGTTCGACCGACTATTATACCTCCGGCCGGTTCGACGCGACGCTGCTCAAGATGCTGGCCGCCTACGACAAGGTGATGGCGATCATCCTGCCGACGCTCGGCCCCGATCGCCGCGCCACCTATTCGCCGTTCCTGCCCATCAGCAAGACCACCGGTGTTGTGCTCCAGGTGCCGATGATCCGCCGCGATGTTGCCGCGGGCACGGTCACCTATGTCGATCCGGATACGAACCAGGAAGTCGAAACGCCCGTCACCGGCGGAAATGTAAAATGCCAGTGGAAGGCCGACTGGGCGATGCGCTGGGTCGCGCTCGGCGTCGATTATGAAATGGCCGGCAAGGATCTGATCGATTCGGTCAAGCTGTCGGGCGCGATCGCCAGGGCGCTTGGCGCCACGCCGCCCGAAGGCTTCAATTACGAGCTCTTCCTCGACGACAAGGGTCAGAAGATCTCGAAGTCGAAGGGCAACGGCCTCACCATCGACGAATGGCTGCGCTACGCCTCGCCGGAATCGCTGTCGCTGTTCATGTACCGCGAGCCGAAGGCGGCGAAGCGGCTGTATTTCGACGTCATCCCGCGCAACGTCGACGAGTACCAGCAGTTCATCGATGGCTTTGCCAAGCAGGACGGCAAGCAGCAGCTCGGCAATCCGGTCTGGCACGTCCATAGCGGGCACCCGCCGAAGGGCGACATGCCCGTCACGTTCCAGCTGCTCTTGACGCTGGTGTCGTCGTCGAACGCGGAGAATGCCGAGACGCTGTGGGGCTTCATCGGACGCTATCGTCCCGGCGTGAGCCCGCAGACGCATCCCAAGCTCGATGCGATGGTCGGCTATGCCATCAACTACTACCGCGACTTCGTCGCGCCGACGAAGACGTTCCGCGTGCCCACGGACACCGAGCGCGCCGCGTTGCAGGACCTGCGCGATGCGCTGTCGCAGCTTGCGCAGGACGCGTCGGCCGAAGACATCCAGAACGTCGTCTACGAGATCGGCCGCCGCGAGCCGTTCCTCGACCAGGTCAAGAAGGGCAAGGACGGCCGCCCCGGCGTCACGCTCGACTGGTTCAACATGCTCTACCAGGTGCTGCTCGGCCAGGAGAAGGGTCCGCGCTTCGGCTCCTTCGTCGCGGTCTATGGCGTGCAGAACGCGGTCAACATGATCGACGGCGCGCTGGCGCGGAGCGCGTGAGGCCGTAGCCCGGATTGCGCTTCGCTCCATCCGGGCTAAAAATCCGAAGTGTCCCGCTCAGATCGAGCGCAGCACGTAACGCCGGTTGTCCTTCTGCACCGGGCGTGCGTTCATCGGATAGAGCTTTGCGAACGCCGCGACGTCGGCCGCCGACACCTGGATGGGGGTGGTCAGCAGCAGCCATTCGACCACTTCGGAGCAGGGCGGCGTGGTCAGCGAGCCGGGATAACGGAAATAGCCGAGCTTTTGCGGCAGCATGGCGTGAGGATCGATGCTTGCGTCGGCTTTCACCGCGGGCCCTTCCGCCGCCGGCATGGTCTTGACGATCTTGCCGAAAGCCGCGTTCGGCTTGCCTTCCGCCATCAGCACGCCGACCACGGCGAGCCCGCCGGCATCGTTGCGATGGACGAAATGCGCCTCCATCGGAAAATTCTTGCCGCCGATCATGTGCTCGCTCGGCCGGTGGAAATGTACCTGGAGCAGCTTGTACTTGACGTCGCCGAGAAGAAGCGTGCTGCCTTCGGCGAAGTTGAGCTGGATGGTGTGTCCGTTGTTGACGATGGTGTCGGCGCTCCTGCCCCAGCTCAGCTTCAGCGCGGGCAATTGCGATTTCACCGTCGCTTCGATGTCGATAGGCGATTGTTGCAGGCCGACCGCGCAGGCCTTGTTGGCCGCGTCGAGGTCGCCCCATTTGGCAGGAGCACCGGCGCCTTCATAGCCCCAATGCATGCCTTCGGCGGCAAAGGCCGGTTTGCACAGCGGACACAGCGCGAGACCCGCGAGCGCTTTCAATGCGTGGCGGCGATTCATCATATTCCCCCCAAGATGAATTTGATCGGCAATGTGTGCGCAACCTAGGCGAGAGCCGCGGTGAGTCGCAACGGCGATCGCGCTTGCGAACCTACTGGCTCACCCACACGATCCTCGCGACCCACGCGACCTCGCTCGCAGCGATGGTGCGCCCGGTCTGGGAGGTAACGAGCGGCTGCAAGTCCAGCGCCTTGGCCGTGCGGCGCGTCAGCGTCGCGACCGCGACCTCGCCTGCCCTGGTCTTCACCACCACGCGGTCCCCCTTGCGGATCGGCGCGCCGGGCGAGATCAGCATGACGTCGCCGTCGCGATAAACGGGCGCCAGCGCATCGCTGGACATCTGAAGCGCAAACGTATTGGGGTCCTCGGCGGTGGGAAGCGCGGTCTCGGTCCAGCCCTTGCCAGCCGGAAAACCGGACTCGTCGAAAGCGCCGCTCGTGCCGGCCAGTGCGAAGCCGAGCAGCGGCACCGAACGGGCGTCGCCGGCCTCATCGCCGATCAGGCTGGCAAAGGTGTCGAGCGAGGCGCCGGTCGCCGCCAGCGCCTTTGCGATCGATTCGGTGGACGGCCAGCGTTCGCGGCCGTCGGGCGTGACGCGCTTGGACCGGTTGAAGGTGGTGGGATCGAGCCCGGCGCGCTTGGCGAGGCCCGAGGGCGACAGCCCGGCGCGCTCCGCCAGCCGATCCAGTGCGACCCAGATCTGGTCGTGAGAGAGTATCCTCTGCGCTTTGGCCTGTCTGACCATGGAAGGTCCAGCCCGTCGCAACTCAGGAAAACTATCCTCAAATCAACCGGTTTTCCGTTTTTCGCGCAAGGGGCGGCGGCTAACTCTTGAGTTCGGAGGGGGTGGCCTTTACGGTCGCGCCCGGGTTTTAAGACCCGCAATAGACGAAAAAACCCAAAAGACTCAAAGGGCTCCGCAAGCGGTGGTCAAGATCTACAAAATCTGTCCGGCCTCGGCCTGGCGCGAGGCGGAACGGCAGGGCGTGTACCGGGGCAGCGCGGACGATACGCGCGACGGCTTCATCCATTTCTCGACCGCCTCCCAGGTTCCCGAGACCCTGCGCAAGCACTATTCCGGGCAGCGCGCGCTGTTTCTGATCGAGGTCGACGGCGATGCGCTTGGCGGCGAATTGCGCTGGGAGCGCTCGCGCAATGAGGAGCTGTTTCCGCATCTCTATGGCGAGCTCGATCTCGGCGCGGTGCTCTCGGTGATGAATCTCAACATGCGCTCCGACGGCGGCCACGACGTTCCGGAGCTCCTGCCGTGATCCGTGCTTTCGACGCTTTCTCGCTGCCGGTGCTGCGCTGGCTCGATCCGGAGGATGCGCACCGCCTGGCGATCCAGGGCCTGCGCTTCCTGCCGCCGGTCAAGCCGCGCGCTGACGATCCCAAGCTTGCGGTGCGCGCCTTCGGGCTCAACTTTCCCAATCCGATCGGCATGGCCGCGGGCTTCGACAAGAGCGCGGAAGTGCCGGACGCGCTGCTGCGGCTCGGCTTCGGCTTTGTCGAGATCGGCTCGGTGACGCCGAAACCGCAGGCCGGAAATCCGCGGCCGCGGCTGTTTCGCCTCGAGCGTGACGAGGCGGTGATCAACCGCATGGGTTTCAACAATGACGGCGCGGAAGTCGCACTGCGTCGGCTCGCCGCGCGCGCGCAGCATGGCGGCATCGTCGGCGTCAATGTCGGCGCCAACAAGGATTCAGCCGACCGCGTCGCCGATTACGTCAAGCTGATCGAGACCTTCGCGCCGGTCGCGAGCTATTTCACCGTCAACGTCTCCTCGCCGAACACGCCGGGCCTGCGGAATTTGCAGGAGGGCGCGCTGCTCGACGAGCTGCTCGCACGCGTGATCGACGCGCGCGAGCGTGTCAGGCAGAAGGCCGGCGACACGCCGGTGCTGCTCAAGATCGCCCCTGATCTGAGCCTCGCCCAGCTCGACGACGTCGTGCAGGTGGCGCGCTCGCGCCGGGTCGACGGCATGATCGTGTCGAACACGACGATCGCGCGGCCAAGCACGTTGCGCGAGGAGATGCGGGCCAAGGAGCAGGGCGGCCTGTCCGGCCGGCCGTTGTTCCGCCTGTCGACGCGCATGGTCGCGGAGACCTATGTGCGCGTCGAGGGTGCGTTCCCGCTGATCGGCGTCGGCGGTGTCGACTCCGGTGGTGCCGCGCTGACAAAAATTCGCGCCGGCGCGAGCCTGATCCAGCTCTATTCGTCGCTGGTCTATAAGGGCCTCGGCCTCGTCGACGAGATCAAGCGCGACCTGACGTCGACGCTGCTGCGGACGGGACGGGATTCGCTGTCCGAAATCGTCGGTGCGGATGCTGCGACGCTGACGGCGGAAGACTGGCCGGGAGTGTAGCTCTCGGGCCCCGGCTCTGCGCACCGTTTCACGCTGCAGCGCGTCCGGGACACGAGAGTTACGATTTGGCGAACGTCGCCCTGTACAGCGCCGGATAGCGTGCGCCCTGCAGGCCGCCGCGTGCGACGTAGAATGCAATCAGCGCGCACCACAGCCCGGCATTGCCGAGGGATTGCAGCGCCAGCCAGATGCCGAAGAAGATCGCGAGCGAGGCCAGCATCAGATTGCGCATCTCGCGCGCCCAGGTGGCGCCGACATAGATGCCGTCGAAGCCGAAGGCGAACACGCCGGGGATGGGCGCAAGCACGATGAACGGCAGGAACTCGCGCGCGGCGCGCCGGACATCCTCGCTCGCGGTCATGACATTGATCAGCGACGTTCCCAGCAGCGCGAACAGCACCGCGACGACCAGCGCGAAGCCGAGGCCCCAGAGCAGCACCAGCCGGGTCGAATCCGCAAAGCCCTTGGCGTCGCGCGCGCCAAAGGTGCGGCCGCAAAGCTGCTGAGCCGCATTCGCAAGGCCGTCGAGGAAGAAGGCGCTGACCAGGAGGAAGTTGTTGAGCACGGAGTTCGCGGCCAGCGTGACGTCGCCGGCCCGCGCGCCCTTGGCGGTGAAGAACAGGAACACCGCGATCAGCGCCGCGGTGCGGATCATGATGTCGGAATTCACCGCCAGCAGCCGCATCAGTTTTGCGCGATCGAACAGCGTTGCGCGCGGAACGGCAAAGCCGCCGTCGGCATGGCGCCGGCACACGATCACGCCGAGCACGAAGCCTGTCGTTTCCGAGAGCAGTGCCGCGACCGCCGCGCCCGCGATGCCGGTATCGTAGACCAGCACCAGCAAAATCGTCGCTGCCATGTTGATGAGGTTGATGACGACCTGGAGCGCGAGCGCCGGATTGGCGCGTGCCTGTCCCACCAGCCAGCCGAGAATGACGTAGTTGGCGAAAGCGAACGGCGACGACCAGATCCGGATCATGAAGTAGGTCTTGGCGGCGCGGGTGACGCCCTCGCTGCCGCCCATGAGGTCGAACAGCGCGCCGGCCAGCGGCAATTGCAGCACGATCAGGGCCGCGCCGATCAGGCCGGCGACGATGAAGCCGCGCACCAGGATCACGGTCTGCTCGCGCGTCTCACCGGCGCCGAGCGCCTGCGCGGTGAAGGCCAGCGTGCTCATGCGCAGGAAGCCGAACAGCCAGAACAGGCAGTCGAAGATCACGGACGCCATCGCGACGCCGCCGAGCAGTGCGGCATCGTCGAGCCGGCCGATCGCGGTGGTCGACACCACGCCGATCAGCGGCGTGGTCAGGTTCGCGACCATCGCGGGACCGGCGATGGCGAACACCTGGCGGGAGCCGATCTTGAGGGGAATTGGCGCGTGCATGTCAGAACACGAGCACCATGCCGTCTTCGGCGGTGAGATGGTCGATGTGATCCAGGCGCGACAGCATGTCGTCGCTCATATGGGTGAGGACGAGGCGTTTGGCGCCGATTGCGGGGAGGTGCTGTTCCAAGGTCTTCAGGCTGAGATGGTTCTTGACCACCTTCTCGTACATATAGGCTTCCGCGATGAAAAGGTCCGCGCCATGCGCCAGCGGAATGAGCGCCTCCGTCCATTCGGTGTCGGCGCTGTAGGCGAGTGTGCGGCCCTCGGCCTCGACGCGATAGGCCAGGAAGGGACCGCCGGATTCGCCGTGCACGACCGGGTAGGGCGTCACCTTCACCGGGCCGAAGCTTTGGCTTTGCTCCGCCGCGAGCTCAACGACGTCCAGCGCGAAGCGCTGCCTGGTCCTGGAGGAATGCTCGAACAGCGCCTCCATCACCTGCGCCAGCCGCGTCTGGATGCCTTGCGGGCCCGCGATCGTCAGTGGCCTTGTCCGCCGCGAGAATTGCGCGTCGAGCAGGAAGAAGGGCAGGCCGGCGAAATGATCGCCGTGGAAATGCGTGATCAGGATCAGGTCGATCTCGTCGCGGTCGATCTCCAGCCGCTTCAGCGCCGGCAGAGCCGACGCGCCGCAATCGATCAGGAAGTTCGCAGCGCGCCCTGACACGTGGAAGCAGGTGTTGAGCCTGCCGCCGGAGCCGAAGGCGTCACCGCAGCCGACGAAACGCAGTTGCATCGGCTGCGGGCTCCCGAAACTCTACCGGCGCGGCGTGCCGAACACGCGCATCAGCAGCCAGATCGGGATCACGATGACGGCGCCAAGCAGGAAGTAGCGCCACAGCCAGTTCACGGCATCGAAGCCGAGATCCCAGATCCGCTGGAACAGGAGGCGGATACTGTAGATGATGTTCCAGGGATCGAAGCCGATCGTGGCCAGCACGACGCCGACCAGGATCGAGAGCAGGGCCAGGCGGAACGCGACCGCCAGCGGCGAGCCGCCGAGAAAGCGGTTCAGGCCGTCGCTGCGGCCGGCCGGCAAATCTCTGACGTCTTGGACCATCACGAACTCCTTGGCGGATTCGACCCCATTATAGGGCACGGCGAGGCACATGGGGAACCCGTAACCGGCCGTCAATCGGCTTACGGGATTTTAATTCGGGCAAGCGCCAGCGTCTGGATTTGGGCACGCCGCCAGCCGCGGGCGCGGTCACCTCTCGCGCAAGCGGGAGAGGGGGCGCACTGCCGTTGCGGCGAGATCGACTGCCTCACGCCTCAATCTCCGCCACCTCCGCCTTCAGCATCCCTTCCAGCGTTTCCAGCCGGTCGGCGTCCCGCGGCGGCTTGTCCCAGCGCAGGCGGCTGATGCGGGGGAAGCGCATGGCGACGCCGGATTTGTGTCGCGGCGAGCGCTGGAGCCCCTCGAAGGCGACCTCCAGCACCAGCCCCTTGTCGCCCTCGTGCACGACATGGCGCACGGGGCCGAATTTTTCGGTGGTGTTGCGGCGGACGAAGCGGTCGATCTGCAACAGCTCCTCGTCGGTGAAGCCGAAATAGGCTTTTCCGACCGGCACCAGTTCGTCGCCATCCGCGCCTGCGGTCCAGACACCGAAGGTGTAGTCGGAATAATAGGACGAGCGCTTGCCGTGGCCGCGCTGCGCATACATCAGCACGGCATCGATGATGTGCGGATCGCGCTTCCACTTCCACCACTGGCCCTTCGGCCGTCCCGGCAGATACGGCGCATCGCGCCGCTTCAGCATCACGCCCTCGACGGCGTCCGCATCCTCGCCCGCGCCGGCACTGGCCGGATCGGCGCGCGCGGCTGTGAGTGCGTCCCAGCTTGCGAAGGGGACGGTGGGGGACAGATCGATGCGGGGATCGCCAAGCTTGCCGATGAATGTCTCCAGCCGTGCGCGCCGCGCCGCGAAGGGCAGTTCGCGCAGATCGTTCTCGTCGTCGCCGAGCAGATCGT
This sequence comes from Bradyrhizobium sp. YR681, assembly GCF_000282615.1. Classification (GTDB taxonomy): domain Bacteria; phylum Pseudomonadota; class Alphaproteobacteria; order Rhizobiales; family Xanthobacteraceae; genus Bradyrhizobium. Next base: position 28,502 of record NZ_AKIY01000194.1, read on the forward strand.
AGGCGCGAAGGTGGATCGGAAACTCCTTGATCAGCTTCGGCGAGACGACCTTGCGGTTGAGGCGCTGCTGCAGGACGTTGAAGCTCTGCACACGGCCCTCGCGCAGGATCAGAAGCTCGCCGTCGATTGCGCCCGCCAGCCGCAGCGACGGCACGAGATCCGGAAAGCTTCCCGTGATGTCCTCGCCGGTGCGCGAATAGAGCCGCGCCGTGATGTGGCCGTGCTCGTCGCGTCCCGCCACGGCCTGCACGCGGATGCCGTCCCATTTCCATTCGGCGATGTAGTCCGCAGGATCGAGGTTCTGGAAATCCGTCTCCTCGATCGCATGCGCCAGCATCACCGGCCGGAACGGCGCGGGGTCGCGATTGACCGGCTTCTCGCCGCGGCCCTCCAGCCAGGCGAACAGGTCGAGATAGGGTGGCGCGAGCCCGGGCCAGATCAGCTCGACCTCATGCGGATCCTTGCTGCCGAGCGCCGCAGCGGCAGTTTTCGCAAGGCGTGCGGAGATACCGATGCGCAGTGCACCGGTGACGAGTTTTAAAAGTGCCCACCGGCCGGTCTCGTCGAGTTCGTCGAGCCAGCGTTCGAGCTGTTTTGGCAGCTCGGTCTTGCCGAGCGTGCGCAGCGTGGTGACGACCTCGGTGAGGGTTGGCGGCGGCGGGTTGTTGTGAGCTGCCAGCGCGGCCTTCGGCCACATCAGCGCGACCGTCTCCGAGAGGTCGCCGACATAGTCGTAACTCAGCCCGAACAGCACCTCGTCGGTCCGCGACGCGATGAGATCGCGGATCAGCGCGGGCTTGGCGTGCTTGAAGCTGAGCGCGCCCGTGAGAGCCGCCAGCGCGTAGCCGCGGTCGGGATCGCCGACCTCGCGAAAATAGCCGGTGATCAGCCGCAGCTTGTTGTTGCGGCCGGGCTCGTAGGCGAGGCGGTCCAGAAGTTCGGCGAAGCGGTTCATGCTTCGGCCTCGCCTTGAAGCGGCGTCTCGCTTTCCTCCTCGTCGCCATAGCCGACGAGATCGAGCGGCTGCGCGCGAAGACCTTGCGACTTGCACCAATGCACCAGCGCATCTTCCTGGCCGTGGGTGACCCAGATCTCGCCGGCGCCGGTCGCGGCGATGGTTGCGGTGAGGCCGTCCCAGTCGGCGTGGTCGGAAATCACCAGCGGCAGCTCGATGCCGCGCTGCCGCGCCCGGGCGCGCACGCGCATCCAGCCCGATGCGAAGGCGGTGACGGGATCGGGAAAGCGCCGTGTCCAGAGATCCGACGTCGCCGAGGGCGGTGCCAGCGTGATGGTGCCGGCGAGCGCTGCCTTCTTCATCCCGGCCGCCGGCTTGAGCTCGCCGAGGTCGATCCCGCGGCTCTGATAGTAGTGTGTGATCTTTTCCATCGCGCCATGCAGATAGATCGGCGCGTCATAGCCGGCCTGCCGCAACAGCTTGATCACGCGCTGGGCCTTGCCGAGCGAATAGGCGCCGACCAGATGCGCACGCTCCGGAAACAGTGCGACCGAGGCGAGCAGCTTCTTCACCTCGTCCGCGGCATCGCCATGCCGGAACACGGGCAAGCCGAACGTGGCTTCCGTGATGAAGACGTCGCAGGGCACCAGCTCGAACGGCGTGCAAGTCGGGTCCGGCGCGTCCTTGTAGTCGCCGGAGGCGACGATGCAGGTATCCTTGCAGGTCACCGCGACCTGCGCGGAGCCCAGCACATGGCCGGCGGGGTGAAATTTCACTCTGATATCGCCGAGCCGGATCTCCTCGCCATAGCGGATCGCTTGCGTCGATCCGGCAAAATTCTCGCCATAGCGCAGCCGCATCATGTCGAGCGTTTCCTGCGTCGCCAGCACCGCGCCATGGCCGGCGCGGGCATGGTCGGAATGGCCGTGTGTGATCACGGCCCGCTCGACCGGGCGGACAGGATCGATATGGAAACCGCCGGGCTTGCAGCACAGGCCGGCAGCAGCTGGCAACAGGATGTCTTGCGGACGCATGCCTGATATATAGGTTGCGCCCCCGCATCTTCGAGTCATCCACCCACTTCGCTTCCTGGTTCCCAATGCCCCTCCGCCTGTTCCACTCCTCCGGCGATCTCATGGCCGACCGCCGCTTCGAATTCGCGCGTGACCTCCAGCTCAAGGGCGATCTGGCGGCGGCCGCGGACCTCATCGAGCAGGCGATCGAGCTTGCGCCGAACTTCACCTCGGCCTGGTTCACGCTGGGTGAAATCCGCCAGCAGCTCGGCGAGCGCGACAAGGCGATCGCGGCGTTCCGGACAGCACGCGACTGCGATCCGGAGGACCAGCACGGCGCCGGCCTGCACCTGATCAGGCTCGGCGATGCTCAACTCTCCGCAATGCCGAAGGCCTATGTGCAGGCGCTGTTCGACCAGTACGCGCCGCGCTTCGAGCACGCGCTGATCAACGATCTCGGCTATCGTGCACCCAGCCTGATCTTCAAGGCGGTGCTGGCCGCGCGCGTTGCCGCGAAGAAGCCGGCTTTCTTCAAGCGCACCATCGATCTGGGCTGCGGCACCGGGCTTGCTGCGGCCGCCTTCGCCAAGCAGGTCGATCATTTCACCGGCATCGATTTGTCGCCAGGCATGATCAAGGAGGCACGCGCCACCGATCTCTACGCCGAGCTCGAGGTCGCCGACATGATCGAAGGCCTGCGTAGCAGGAGTGATGCGAGCGCGAACCTCATCGTCGCCGCGGATGCATTCGTCTATCTCTCCGACCTCGCGCCGGTGCTGAATGAAGCCAGGCGTGTGCTCGCATCCGGCGGCGTGCTTGCTTTCACACTGGAGACGCATGACGGCAGCGGCATCGTTCTCGGCGAAGGCCTGCGCTATGCCCATTCTGCGGAATATGTGCGCGGCGCCCTTGCCGAGGCCGGCCTCAAGCTGCTGACGCTGGAGCCGGCGTCACCGCGCATCGAGAACAACGAGCCTGTGCGCGGCCTGGTTATCGTCGCCGAGAAAACTTGAGTCTAGGCGCTAACGCTCCGTGATTTGGGCGTCATTGCGTCGCAAAGCTGCGACTTCCCACTTGCGAGCCGTGCGGCCATGCCAGCACAATGCGCGCATTAGGGAGAGAACAACAATGACGAAGAATCCATCGCGGCGCGATTTCAGCGCCGGCGCGCTCGCCACCATCGCGGCATCGACATTGCCCGCGCCTTATGTCTGGGCCGCGGAGAAGAAATACGATGCCGGCGCCAGCGATACCGAGATCAAAATCGGGCAGACCGTGCCGCATTCCGGCCCCGGCTCGCTCTACGGCGTGCTCGGTCGCGTCGGCGAAGCCTATTTCCAGATGCTGAACGAGAAGGGCGGCATCAACGGACGCAAGGTCAAGTTCCTCACCATGGACGACGCCTACAGCGCGCCGAAATGCGTCGAGGCGACGCGGCGCCTGGTCGAGCAGGAGGAAGTGCTCGCGCTCTATGGCTCGCTCGGCACCGCGCCGCAGACCTCCGTGCACAAATACCTGAACTCGAAGGGCGTGCCGCAGCTGCTGCTCAACACCGGCGCGTCGAAGTGGAATAACCCGAAAGAGTTCAAATGGACGATGGCGGGCCTGCCGCTGTATCCGACCGAGGCGCGCATCCTGGCGCGGCACGTCGTTGCCGTGAAGCCGAACGCCAGGATCGGCATCCTCTACCAGAACGACGATTTCGGCCGCGACTTCCTCGGTCCCTTCAAGAAGGTGCTGGCCGATGCCGGCGGCACCGCGCAGGTGATCATGGAGCAGACCTACGATCTCACCGAGCCGACCGTCGATTCCCAGCTGATCAATCTCTCGAAGTCTGGCGCCGACGTCTTCTACAACATCACCACCGGCAAGGCGACGTCGCAGTCGATCCGCAAGGTCGTCGAGCTCGGCTGGAAGCCGCTGCAACTCTTGTCGGCTGGCTCGACCGGCCGCTCGATCCTCAACGCCGCGGGGCTGGAGAATGCCACCGGTATCGTCGCCATCCGCTACAACAAGGAAGTCGGCCTGCCGAAATGGGAGAAGGACCCCGACGTGATGGCGTTCGAGGAATTGCGCAAGAAGTACACGCCGGCGATCGACCCCGACAACACCATCGCCTTCGCCGGCTACGGCCAGGCCGTGACCATGGGTGAGATCCTGCGCCGCTGCGGCGACGACCTCACCCGCGCCAACGTGCTGAAGCAGGCGTCGAACCTCAACGGCTTCCACTCGCCCTATTTCCTCGACGGCGTGAATTACAGCTATACGCCGGACGACTACACGCCGATGAAGACGCTCTTCATCTCCACCTTCACCGGCAAGGACTGGGACATCTCCGACAAGCCGATGTCGGAGTAGGTTTCTTTTTTCCTTCTCCCCTTGCGGGAGAAGGTGGCGCGAAGCGCCGGATGAGGGGTTCTTTCCGCAAACTCGAAAGAGATTGAATTGCGGATAGAGCCCCTCACCCGTCTCGCCGCTATCGCGGCGAGCCACCCTCTCCCACAAGGGGAGAGGGGAAGCGGCGTCCTGCTATTCACATATCCTCCCCCTCGACGAACCCACCCCCACGGCTTACCTGTGATGCCGTGCCGCCCCGTATCCTCAAAATCCCGGCCACGCCGGCCGTGCTGCTGCCCGACCGCTTCAACGCGTGGTTCGCGGCCCGCGGCTGGTTGCCGCGCGAGCATCAACTCGCGCTGCTGGAGAAGGCGCGCGAGGATCGCTCCGCGCTGCTGATCGCGCCCACCGGCGCCGGCAAGACGCTGGCGGGATTTCTGCCGACGCTGGTGGAGTTGAGTTCCGCGCCTGCGGCTCCTGCGAAGTCCGTCGTCTCCACCGGCCGTTCCGTTCAGCGCAGTGCCGGCCTCCACACCCTCTACATCTCGCCGCTGAAAGCGCTCGCGGTCGACATCGCCCGCAACCTCGAGCGTCCCATCGCCGAGATGGGCTTGCCGATCAAGGTCGAGACCCGCACCGGCGACACGCCGGTGTCGCGGCGCCAACGCCAGCGGCGCTATCCGCCGGACATCCTGCTGACGACGCCGGAGCAGCTCGCGCTGCTGCTCTCCTCCGACGACGCGCCGTTCCTGTTCTCCTCGCTGAGGCGCATCGTGCTCGACGAGTTGCATGCGCTGGTGACGTCGAAGCGCGGTGACCTGTTGTCGCTCGGCCTTGCACGGCTGTGGCGCCTCGCGCCGCAGATGCGTGCGATCGGCCTGTCGGCAACCGTGGCCGAGCCGGAATCGCTGGCGCGTTTTCTCGTCCCGCAGCCCAAAGACAAATCCGAATCGGCCGACATCGTCATCGCCGGCGGCGCCGCACCTCCGCTGGTCGAGATGCTGGATACGCGAGAGCGACTGCCCTGGGCCGGCCACAGCGCGCGTCACGCGCTCCCCGAAATCTACCAGATGATCAAGGCGAACAAGACAACGCTGGTCTTCGTCAACACCCGCAGCCAGGCCGAGATGCTGTTCCAGAATCTCTGGAGCATGAACGACGATAACCTTGCCATCGCGCTGCATCACGGCTCGCTCGACGTCGCGCAGCGCCGCAAGGTCGAGGATGCCATGTCGGCCGGGAAACTGCGCGGCGTGGTTTGTACCTCCTCGCTGGACCTCGGCGTCGATTGGGGCGACGTCGATCTCGTCGTCAATATCGGCGCGCCGAAGGGATCGTCACGGCTGATGCAGCGGATTGGCCGCGCCAACCACCGTCTCGACGAAGCCTCCCGCGCGGTGCTGGTGCCGGCGAACCGTTTCGAGGTGCTGGAGTGCCGTGTCGCGATCGACGCCATTGCCGAGAATGCGCAGGATACGCCGCCGCTCCGCACCGGGGCGCTCGACGTGCTGGCCCAGCACGTGCTCGGCTGCGCTTGCGGCGAACCATTCCTGTCGGACGAGCTCTACGGCGAGATTTGCACCGCCGCACCTTACGCGGCTCTCGCGCGGCAGGATTTCGACGATGTCGTCGATTTCGTCGCCTCCGGCGGCTACGCGCTGAAGACCTACGAGCGCTTCGCGCGCATCAAGCAGGACAAGGAAGGACGGTGGCGTGTCGCCAATCCAAAAGTGCGGCAGAGCTATCGCATGAATGTCGGCACCATCGTCGAGGATGACATGCTGAAGGTGCGCCTCGTGCGTTCGCGCGGTGGCGGCACGGGTTCCACCGGCGTGATCGCGCGCGGCGGCAGGTTGCTTGGCGAGATCGAGGAAGCCTTCATCGAGGGCCTCTCGCCCGGCGACACCTTCGTGTTCAGCGGCGAGGTGGTGCGCTACGAAACCCTGGTCGAGGACCAGGTCTATGTCTCGCGCGCGCATGACAAGGACCCGAAGGTGCCGTCCTATATGGGCGGTAAGTTCCCGCTCTCGACCTATCTCGCCGAGCGCGTGCGCCGGCTGCTGGATGACAGCCGTGCGTGGAACGGTTTGCCGGAGCAGGTGCGCGACTGGCTGTCGCTGCAAAAAGACGTCTCGCGCGTGCCGGAGGTGCGCGAGTTGCTGGTCGAGAGCTTTCCACGCGCCAACAAGCATTACATCGTCTGCTATCCCTTCGAGGGACGCCTCGCGCATCAGACGCTCGGCATGCTCTTGACGCGCAGGCTGGAGCGCGCCCGCGCACGGCCGCTCGGCTTCGTCGCCAATGAATATGCGGTCGCGATCTGGGCGCTCGGCGATCTGTCCTTCATGATCCGGAACGGCAAGCTCGATCTCAATGCGCTGTTCGACCCCGATATGCTCGGCGACGACTTGGAGGCCTGGCTCGCCGAATCCGCTCTCATGAAGCGAACGTTTCGGAACTGCGCGATCATCTCCGGCCTGATTGCCCGTCGCCACACCGGCGAAGAGAAGAGCCGCCGGCAGGTGTTGTTCTCGACCGATCTCGTCTACGACGTCCTGCGCAAGCACCAGGCCGATCACGTGCTGCTGCGCGCCGCGCGAGCGGACGCCGCCACCGGCCTGCTCGATCTGCGACGGCTCAGCGACATGCTCACCCGCATCCAGGGCCGCATCACGCATCGGGAACTCGACCGTGTCTCCCCGCTTGCCGTGCCCGTGATGCTGGAAATCGGCCGCGAGTCAGTTTATGGCGAAGCTGCAGACGAGCTGTTGGCGGAAGCCGCCGACGAGCTGGTCAAAGAGGCGATGGGATAGAAGCAGGTTTTGACGTGACGGCAGGCGCGCTGGTTTCAGGGGATGTCGACGACATGCGCGTTTCGAATGTCACCATTACAGGCGTGACTTTCGCAGCCGACCTCTCCGGCGCGCTGTTCTGGGAAGAGCACCGCCTGCTCGTCGTCTCCGATCTGCATCTTGAAAAAGGGTCCAGCTATGCCACACGCGGCGTGCTGTTGCCCCCCTACGATACCATCGCGACGCTCAGTCGGCTGGCTGCTGTCATCTCCCGCCATAATCCGTGCGTTGTTGTTGCGCTCGGCGACAGTTTTCACGATCGCACCGCGCATGGACGTCTGTCGCCGGAGGATCGCGATGCGGTCGGCGCGCTTCAGTCGGGCCGCGACTGGATCTGGATCTCCGGCAATCACGATCCGGTGCTGCCGCGCGATCTCGGCGGCACCATCGCCGACGAAGTCGCGATCGGCCCGATCACCTTCCGCCATGAGCCGACCGGCGCGCCCGGCGAGATCGCCGGCCATCTCCATCCCAAGGCCCGCGTCTCCGCGCGTGGCCGCTCGATGGAGCGTCGCTGCTTCGCCAGCGATGGAATGCGCGCCGTGATGCCCGCCTTCGGCGCCTATGCCGGCGGCCTCAGCATCCGCGACGCGGCCTTTACAAAGATCTTTCCGAAGAACGGCTTTGTCGCCCATCTGCTCGGCGACCGCCGCGTCCACGCCATTGCGGCCTCGCGCTGCTATTGAGATTTCGGCGGCTTTCGGAACAAATTAAGAACACTTTAGCAAGTCTTTGATATATCATTGTGATTCGGCGCGTTGCCGACACAATATCTAGCGTCTGTCAGATTCTGCGAGGACTACATGTCCACCGTTGCCTTCGACCAGTTTGCCCTCACCCGGATTGCCGATTTCGCCCGCTCGCTGTCGCGGCTGCACCAGGCCGCGCGGCGCCAGAGGATCGATGACGACCAGTTCGACCGCGAGTTCAACGCGGTCTGCCAGTCGATCTGGGGCTACACCATCGACGACGTCAGCGACGATCTGTTCGCGGTCGAGGACCATCTGTTTCTCGACACGCTGGATGAGGCGCAGGCGCGCATCTTCGCGGCCGAGCAGGGTTATGACCTCGTCGGCGATCAGGGCATGTTGACGGACTGGTGGGGTTTTTGCTGGATGATCTTGGCCGAGAAGCGCGGATTGCTCACGGCCGAAAACCGCGCCGCGGCGCGCGCGGCGATCGAGGAGAAATATCTCGCCGCGCCGAACGTGATCGGGGTGATTATCGGGAGGTAGTGCAACAACCTCCGTCATTGCGAGGAGCGAAGCGACGAAGCAATCCAGAGTGTCTCCGCGGAGGCATTTCTGGATTGCTTCGCTGCGCTCGCAATGACGGTGTGGTTACAGGTAGGCCTTACTCCAACCCCGCCCGCTTCGCAGGTTTCGCCGTCGTCTTCGGCACCGTCACGTCAGGCAGCGCCTCGCGCACAATCTCGGCCGAGGCGGGCGCATCCGTTGACACTGTCTCCGCCCGCACCGGCGCCACCTTCATCTCGCCGAGGCGCGCGCGGACCTGCGCGGTGAGGCCGGGATAGGAGGCGACCGGGGTGAAGTCGGCTGCCTGGTCGTTGCCGACGCGGATGCCGGTATAGGCGACGAGGCCGTCGGTGGTGGCGATGACGTCGCCGGCTTTCAGCGAGGAATCCAGCGCGAGATCGACCGGGGCAAGGCCGACCGGCTCGCGGCCGTTGCAGGTGCAGTCCGAACGCAGCGCCTTGCGATAGGCGAACGCGTTCTCGCTGTCGGCATAGCGCTCGCCGGTCTGCGACGCGGCGCCGTCGATCGAGGAGCCGAAATAGACCTTGGTCGTGCTGGCGGGACAGAAGGCCTGACACATCTGCGCCGGCGAAGCGAGGCCGCGCATCAGCGGAAAATATTTGCCGTCGCAGCTGCGGACGCAGAAGGCCGGACCCGAGCCGCCGGCCGCGGCCGAACGGGTCGGCGGCACATATTGCGGCGTTGCTGCGTTCTGCTGGCCGGTGAAGGGATCGGCGTAGGAGCTCGCCTGCGGCGGCACCTCACGCTGGGGCCGCTGCTGCTGCGCGCCCCCGAAGAAGAAGTCGAACAGGCCTTCGGCCGAAACCGGGGCCGGCGCTGCAAGCAGCGGTGCTGCGAGGGTGGCGGCCACAAGCATCGCGCGACGCCGCCGGCGCGCAGGAGACATGACTGTACGCAACGCTTACTCCACCCGACGCTACTGAACCGGGCCGGGACCAACGTGGTCTCAGCGAATGATTCACCATAGAGCGGGATGGTAAATGAGGGGTTGAGGGAGCAGTTCCTGGCGAACTCTCGTGCCCCGGACGCTCTGCGGCGCGTCACTTCGTGCCGCGACGCGTCCGGGACACGAGAGCTGGGTTACGCCTTCAAGAATTCCGAGGCCTTGTACAGCGAGCGGAACGGCAGGCCGGCCGCGCCGAACGTGTCGGTGGCGCCTTCCTCGCGGTCGACCATGGTCAGCACCAGCACCACTTCGGCGCCGGTCTCGCGCACGGATTCAACCGCCTTCATCGCCGAGCCGCCTGTCGTGGTGACGTCCTCGACGATCACGACGCGCTTGCCTTCCAGCGTCTCGCCCCTGGGCAGGCCCTCGATCGCGAGCTTGGCGCCGTGCTCCTTCGGCTTTTTGCGCACGAAGAACGCGGCAATCGGATGGCCCTTGATCCAGGAGATCTGCGCCAGCGCGCCGGCGAGCGGCACCGCGCCCATCTCGAGCCCGCCGATGAAATCGAGATTGTCGTCTTTGAGCGCCTCGTAGGTGAGCTCGGCGAGCAGGGTGGCGCCCTCCGGATCCAGCATGGTCGGCTTGAGGTTGAAGTAGAAATCGCTCTTGCGGCCCGACGCGAGCGTCACCTCGCCGCGGCCGAAGGAGCGCCGGCGGATGATTTCGAACAGGCGGGCGCGGGAGGCAGATTTCGACACGGCGGTCCCTCGGGAGCATTTTTGGAAAGTGGCGGAATTTATCCGCGAAGGCCGCGACATTCCAGAGGGGACCGGTCCAGTCAACAGGGATCGGCCGACGGTCGGCCATCCCGGCCCGCCGGTTGTGGGGGTGCAACCTTCTGGAGTAGTGGAGGGGCAACCTGTTGGGGAAGGAAATAAGGCATGACCATCGAGCTGCACACCTGGAACACGCCGAACGGCCGCAAGATCTCGGTTGCGCTGGAGGAAATGGGGCTGCCCTATAAGGTGATCCCGGTGAATATCACCAAGGGCGAGCAGATGGCGCCCGGCTTCCTCAAGCTCAGCCCCAACAACAAGATCCCCGCGATCCTCGACCCCGAGGGCCCCGACGGCAAGCCCGTCAGCATCTTCGAATCCGGCGCGATCCTGCTCTATCTCGGCGAAAAGACCGGCAAATTCCTGCCGAAATCGCTGGCCGGACGCATCCCCGTCTATGAATGGCTGATGTGGCAGATGGGCGGCTTCGGGCCGATGCCGGGCCAGGTGCATCATTTCATCGCGCTCGAGAACGAGCCGGACCGCGCCTACGGCCTGAAGCGCTACATGGCCGAGACCCGCCGGCTCTACGGCGTGCTGGACCGCCGCCTCGCCGACCACGAGTTCGTCGCCGGCGACCTCTCGGTTGCCGATTTCGCCATTCTCGGTTGGGCCTGGCGCCACCCTCGCCACAAGGTTGATCTGGTCGATTTCCCCAACGTCAGGCGCTGGTACGAGACCCTGCTGGCCCGCCCGGCCGTGAAGCGGGGCATGGACGCGAAGCTGGATTGAGCTGACGGTGTCATCGCCCGCGAAGGCGGGCGATCCAGTATTCCAGAGACGCTGGTGGTTGAGCCGAGAAGCTGCAGCGTACTGGATGCCCCGCCTTCGCGGGGCATGACAGCGACGCCCCTCACACCTTCCGCGCTTCCACCGCCATCCGCACCGCAAGCCCGGCCAGCACCGTGCCCATCAGCCAGCGCTGTACCAGCATCCAGCTCGGCCGGCTCGCCAGGAACAGCGCGATCGATCCTGCCGCGAGCGCGATCATCGCGTTCACGCTGACGCTGATCGCGATCTGGATCGCGCCCAGCACCACCGACTGCGTCAGCACGCTGCCGGCAGTTGGATCGATGAACTGCGGCAGCAGCGCCAGATACAGCATCGCGATCTTCGGGTTGAGCAGATTGGTGACGAGCCCCATCGCGAACAATTTGCGCGGGCTGTCGATCGCGAGCTGCTTCACCTGGAACGGCGAGCGTCCGCCCGGCTTCACCGCCTGCCAGGCGAGCCAGAGCATGTAGCCGGCGCCGGCGAAGCGCAGCGCGTCATAGGCAAAGGGAATGGCCAGCAGCAGCGCCGTGATGCCGAATGCCGCGCACAGCATGTAGAACACGAAGCCCAGCGCCACGCCGCCGAGCGAAACGATGCCCGCCGCCGGTCCCTGCGTGATCGAGCGCGAGATCAGATAGATCATGTTCGGCCCGGGCGTGAGCACGAGGCCGAGCGAGACGAAGGCGAAGCCGAGCAGGGCGGAGGTGTGGGGCATGGATGAACCGGGGCGGGAGATGGCACCGTTCTAATATGCGAGTGATCGCCTCGCCATCGCGCAATTGCTCGGAGGACAATTCGATCTCTCGTGTCCCGGACGCGGCGCAGCGTGAAACGGTGCGCCGCGTCCGGGACCCAGCAGGCGCGGCACAGGCCCCGGATCAGCAGCGCATCACGCCGCGAAGGGCGGCGCGCTGCACAGCATCCGGGGAAAGTAGCCTCAATGCGCCTCGTCCCAGTTCGTTGCAGCGCGCGCATCCACCTGCAGCGGCACCGACAGCAGCACGGCCGGGAACGGCGCGTCCTGCATGACGTGCTGCACGACGGGCAGCGTCGCGGCGACCTCCGCGTCGGGCACCTCGAAGATCAGTTCGTCATGCACCTGGAGCAGCATCTGCGCCGAGAGCTTCTTCTGCGCCAGCGCCTCCTCCACCCGCGTCATGGCGCGGCGGATGATGTCGGCGGCGGTGCCCTGGAGGCGGGCGTTGATCGCGGCGCGCTCGTTGAAGGCGCGCACCGAGGCATTGGACGCTTTGATGTCCGGATAGTGCATCTTCCGGCCGAACAGCGTGGTGACGTAGCCGTGGCTCCGGCAGAAGTCCCGCGTCTCGTCCATATAGGCGCGGATGCCGGGGAAGCGCTCGAAATATTTCTTGATGTAGGCCGAGGCCTCCTCGCGCGCGATGCCGAGCTGGTTGGCGAGGCCGAACGCAGAGATGCCGTAAATGATGCCGAAATTGATCGCCTTGGCGCGGCGGCGGATTTCGCTCGGCATGCCCTCGATCGGCACGCCGAACATTTCCGACGCCGTCATGGCGTGAATGTCGAGCCCGTCCTTGAACGCCTGCTTCAGCACCGGAATGTCGGCGATCTCGGCGAGCAGGCGCAGCTCGATCTGCGAATAGTCGGCGGAGACGAGCTTGTGCCCTGGCGTCGCGATGAAGGCGCGGCGGATCTTGCGGCCATCCTCGGTACGCACAGGGATGTTCTGCAAATTCGGCTCGTTCGACGACAGCCGGCCCGTGGTGGTCGCGGCCAGCGCGTAGGTCGTATGCACGCGATGGGTCTGCGGATTGACATAGGTCGGCAGCGCGTCGGTATAGGTCGATTTCAGCTTCGAGACCTGGCGCCATTCGAGGATCTTCTTCGGCAGGTCGTGGCCCTGCTCGGCGAGCTCGTCGAGCACCTGCGCGGTGGTCGACCACGCGCCGGTCTTGGTCTTGGTGCCGCCGGAGAGACCCATCTTGCCGAACAGGATGTCGCCGATCTGTTTTGGACTTCCGACATTGACCGGCTCGCCCGCGATCTCCTGGATCTCGGCCTCGACGCGCGCGGCGGTCTGGGCGAAGTCGCCGGAAAGCCGCGAGAGCACCTGGCGGTCGATCGAGATGCCGCGCCGCTCCATGCGCGCGAGCACCGACACCAGCGGCCGCTCCAGCGTCTCGTAGACCGTGGTCATGTGCTCGGCGACGAGGCGGGGCTTGAGCACGCGCCAGACGCGCAGGGCCATGTCGGCGCCTTCGGCCGACAGCGGCGCGGCCTTGTCGATCGGCACCTGGTCGAAGGTGATCTTGCCCTTGCCGCTGCCGAGCAGCTCGCTCTCCTTCAGCATGGCATGGCCGAACCAGCGCTCGGCGAGCGAGTCGAGTTCATTCGAGCCCCGCCCGGCATCGAGCACATAGGAGATCAGCTTGGCATCGTCGGCGTTACGCAGCGTGATGCCGTGCTGCGCCAGCATCACGGCGGTGAACTTGACGTCGAAGCCGATCTTGAGAATGCCCGCCGATTCCAGCACCGGCCGCAGCGCCTCGATCGCATCGGCATGCTTGACCTGATCGGGTGCAAGGCCCGCGTCGAACAGGCCGGCGCCGCCGCCGGACTGTTTGTGCGCGAGCGGCACGTAGCAGGCCTCGTTCGGCGCCAGCGCCAGCGCGATGCCGCAGAGATCGGCCTGCATCGGATCGATGGAGTTCGCACGGATCTCGATCGCGGCATGACCGGCATCGTGGATGCGGGCGATGAAGGCGTTGAGCTCGTCGAGTGTCTTGATCGCCTGATACCTGCCGCGATCGACCGGAAGTTTTCGCAAGGCCTCTTCGCGCGCGGCTGCGAGTGAGATCGGCGCGCCCTTGACGCTGGCCGACTTGTCGCCCTTGTCGCCGCCCGTCGCGGTCGCCGCAGGAGCGGCGAAGAGATCGCCCGATGTCGCGGACGACGTCGTCCTGGGTGCGCTGTCGCCGCCACGTGCCTCGCTGCTGTTCGCCACATCGGCATCGACATTGGCTGGATCGATCTGCGAGTAATCGGCAACGCGGCGCGTCAGCGTGGAAAACTCCATCGCCTTCAGGAACGCGACCAGCTTGCGCGCGTCGGGTTCGTGCACGGCGAGATCGTCCAGCGGCACCTCCAGCTCGACCTTGTCGTCGAGCAGCACCAGCTGGCGCGAGATCCGCGCCTTCTCGGCATTCTCGATCAGCGCCTCGCGCCGCTTCGGCTGCTTGATCTCGGTGGCGCGGAACAGGAGCTGTTCGAGGTCGCCATATTCGACGATCAGCTGCGCCGCGGTCTTGATGCCGATGCCGGGGACGCCAGGCACGTTGTCGGTGGAATCGCCGGCCAGCGCCTGCACTTCCACGACCTTCTCCGGCGGCACGCCGAATTTCTCGATCACCTCGGGGATACCGATGCGGCGGTCCTTCATGGTGTCGTACATCGTGATCTTGTCGTTCACGAGCTGCATCAGGTCCTTGTCGGAGGACACGATGGTCGTGGTGGCGCCGCGCTCGCTGGCCTGCCGCGCATAGGTCGCGATCAGGTCGTCGGCCTCGAAGCCGCCCTGTTCCAGGCAGGGCAGGTCGAAGGCGCGCACGGCCTCGCGGATCAGCGCGAATTGCGGAATGAGATCGTCAGGCGCCGGCGGCCGGTGCGCCTTGTACTCGGGATAGATCTTGTTGCGGAACGTGACTTCCGACTTGTCGAACACGATCGCCAGATGCGTCGGCCGATTGTCCGCGGGCATGTCGCGCAAGAGCTTCCACAGCATGTTGCAGAAGCCGAGCACGGCATTGACCTGAAGACCGTCGGACTTGCGGTTCAGCGGCGGCAGCGCGTGATAGGCGCGGAAAATGTAGCCGGAACCGTCGACCAGGAAGATGTGGTCGCCCTTGCCGGCCGCCTTCGCCGCGACGGGTTTGGCAGCAGCTGTCGCGGCAGCGGGCTTGGTGTCGGCTTTGGCGGTGGTCTTCGGGGAGGTTTTGGGCATGGCCGCAATGTATGAATTTTTGCGGGTTTTGACAGCCTTCGAAGGGGGATTTTTGGGTTGCGGATGCCGCTATCCCCACTGTCGTTCCCCGCATCCCCTGCTGTCATTCCCCGCGAAAGCGGGGAATCCAGTACGCCGTGGCTTCTCGGTTCAATCATTGGCGTCTCGGCGTACTGGGTCGCCCGGTCGAGCCGGGCGACGACACGAGAGTGCAGCTACTCCGCCGCCTGCAACCGCACGCCAGCCTTCTTCGGCGCTATCCAGAATGCCTCCGGCCGCTCGAACAGGAAATTGCCGCCGAGCCGCAACGCGACCTGCCAGATCGCGAGCGATCCGATCACCCCCACGATGGTGACGATCAACGACACCGTGCCGATGTCAGGGATGATGCCGGTGTGCAGCAGCAACGTCCGTGTCGCCGCCATCGGCAGGAAGAAGGCGAGATAGATCACGATCGAATGCTCGCCGCAGAAGCGGAAGACGTTGAGCCACTGCGCGCGCGCGAGCAACGTGCCCATTGTGATGATGGCGCAGGCGCCGGCGAAACCGAGCACGAGCGATACGATCTTCCATTCGCTCGCGCCAAATGCGACGAGGCCGGCATTGACCACCCCCCACGTCGCAAGCGCGACGAGCGCCAGCGCAGGGTGGCTGCGCGCGCGATCCGACAGCGCGAACACGTAAGGCGCGAACAGATAGCCCGAATAGAAATAGACGAAGCGCGCGCAGAACTCGTCGATCGCGGTCCAGCCGGTCGAGATGCGCGCCGTCTCGAGCGCGGCGGCGATGAGCCAGATCGCCGGCGGCGGAATGCGTCGTGTCAGTTTTGTGACGACGAAGAAGATCGGCAGCAGGTAGATGAACCAGAGCGTGCCGAATGGCTCGATGAAGGATTCCAGATACAGCAGGCCGGCGTCGCGCCAGCTGGTTTCGGCGGCGAAGGCGGGCGCCTTGAAGCCGAACTGGATTGTCACCCAGACGACATAGAAATAGGCGAAATGCACCACCTTGCGGTCGAGATAGGTTCGCCAGTCCCGATCGATAACCAGCGGCAGGAACAGGCCCGAAATCAGGAAGAAATCCGGCATCCGGAACGGCTTTGCGAAGGCCACCAGAACATGCATGAAACCGGTCTCGCCGGCGGCGAATTCGACCCCCAGCACCGAATGCATCATCACCACCATAACGATGCAGATGCCCTTGGCATAGTCGACCCAGTCGACACGCGCGGCAGCCGGGGCGCTAACGCCTCCACTCGCTGCGATTGTGCCTGATGGTGCCATGCTGTCCCGTTTCGAGGCGTGTTCCGCCCGACTCTGTGCGAGCGTGATGCAGTGTGGGGCCTTGCGGTTTACGATTTCTTTACCGGTACAATTCGCGTGCCGGTTTTTGTCTGCGGACTGTTCCCTCCGGTCAGGAAAGTGCTAAACCGCCCCGCATTGGGGTTTCGTTAACCAAGCCAAAACAGGGTTTTTCATGCGAATCGCGATGATCGGAACGGGCTATGTGGGACTGGTGTCCGGAGCCTGCTTTGCGGATTTCGGTCACGACGTCACCTGCGTCGACAAGGACGAGAAGAAGATCGCGGCGCTCCATCGCGGCGAGATTCCGATCTACGAGCCCGGCCTCGACGAGCTGGTTGCAACCAACGTGAAGGCCAAGCGGCTCGACTTCACCACCGATTTGTCGAAGCCCGTTGCGGATGCCGACGCCGTCTTCATCGCGGTCGGCACGCCCTCGCGCCGCGGTGACGGCCACGCCGATCTCTCCTATGTCTACGCCGCGGCAAAGGAGATCGCGCAGTCGCTGTCCGGCTTCACCGTCGTGGTGACGAAGTCGACCGTGCCTGTCGGCACCGGCGACGAGGTCGAGCGCATCATCCGCGAGACCAATCCGAAGGCCGACGTCGTCGTCGCCTCGAATCCTGAATTCCTGCGCGAGGGCGCGGCGATCCGCGACTTCAAATTCCCCGACCGCGTCGTGGTCGGCACCTCCGACGAGCGTGGCCGCAAGGTGATGGGCGACATCTATCGCCCGCTGTCGCTGAACCAGGCGCCGCTGATGTTCACCGAACGCCGCACCGCGGAGATGATCAAATACGCCGCCAACGCGTTCCTCGCGACCAAGATCACCTTCATCAACGAGATCGCGGACCTCTCCGAAAAGGTCGGCGCCAACGTGCAGGAGGTCGCGCGCGGCATTGGCCTCGACAACCGCATCGGCACCAAGTTCCTGCACGCCGGTCCCGGCTTCGGCGGCTCCTGCTTCCCGAAGGACACCAAG
>NZ_AKIY01000195.1 GCF_000282615.1 Bradyrhizobium sp. YR681
CCGCCACGATAGGCCAGCCGCGCCTGACGGCTCGGGAGGGTGCCGGATGTTTCAGTTTGCTGCGCTGCCACCAAAACAGTCATGTGATCGACCTGCCTATAAACTCGACAAAGACAAGCCAACACCAAGCGTGCTATAAAGTCTAATCTTCGTTTCTAATCAATCTCGATAAATATAATTTATCGATCGGGAAAATCGCCCCCATGCTGGACTTCAGGTCGATCGAGACATTCCTCTGGGTTGTGAAGCTCGGCAGCTTTCGCGGCGCCGCAGCAAGGCTCAATACGACCCAGCCGGCGATCTCCCAGCGCATCGCCCAGCTCGAGCGCGAGATGGGCGTAAAGCTCCTGAATCGCGATCATCGCGTGGCCTCGCCGACGCCGAGCGGCCGGCAGATGATGGTCTATGCGGAGAAGCTGATTGGCCTGCGCGCGCAGATGATGGCCGAGATCGGCGACCGTTCCGCGATGCGCGGCGTGATGCGGCTCGGCGTCGCCGAGACCATCGTGCACACCTGGCTGCCGCGCCTCGTCAAGAGCGTGAACGAGCTCTATCCGAACCTGTCGCTGGAGATCGAGGTCGACATCACGCCGAACCTCACCGCGCGCCTGCTCGCGCAGGAGATCGAGCTTGCCTTTGTCGTCGGGCCGCTGTCGGCCTCCGGCGTGCACAATCGCGTGCTCGCCGATTACCCGATCGGCTTTCTCGCCAGCCCCTCGCTCGGCCTCGGCAAGGGACCCGTGACGCCGGCGGAGCTCGCGCGCTTTCCGATCATCACCTTCCCGCGCAAGACCAAGCCTTACGAGGTCGTGCGCGAGGTGTTCGACCGGCCGGAGCTGCCGCCGATCCGGCTGCATGCCTCTGCATCGCTTGCAACCGTCATCCACATGGCCGTCGAAGGCCTCGGCATCGCGGTGATCCCCGACGCCATCGTCGAGAACGAGCTCGCCGACGGGCGACTGCAACTGCTCGACACCGATCTTGCGATCGCGCCGCTGACATTCACGGCAAGCTGGCTCGCCTCGCCCGACGTGGTGGCGGTGGAGCGCGTCGCCCAGCTTGCCTGTCAGATTGCGCAGAGCAGCGTTACTGTTGACGCGCCCGCGCTGGCGCGTCATTGAAACAGGCGCCGGACAATCGAGAGACCGACCGCATGAGCCGAGCCGCCACGAACCTGCAAATCGATTCTGCCCGCCTCTGGGGCTCCATCCACGAGACCGCGCAATTCGGCGGAACGGCCAAGGGCGGCGTGCGGCGGCTGACGCTGAGCAGCGAAGACAAGCAGGTGCGCGACTGGTTCCGCAAGGCCTGCGAGGACGCAGGCCTCGAGGTGCACACTGACGCACTCGGCTCGCAGTTCGGTCTGCGCAAGGGCCGCGACATGTCGAAGCTGCCCGTCGGCATCGGCTCGCATCTCGACACCCAGCCGACCGGCGGCAAGTATGACGGCATTCTGGGAACGCTCGGCGCGCTCGAAGTGATGCGCACGCTGAACGACGCCGGCATCGAGACCGACGCGCCGATCTGCGTCGTCAACTGGACCAACGAGGAAGGCTCGCGTTTCGCTCCGGCGATGATGGCGTCCGCCGCTTATGTCGGCGACTTCACCACCGACGACATCCTCTCGCGCAAGGACATCGACGGCACCACCGTCGGCCAGGCGCTCGACAGCATCGGCTATCGCGGCGACAAGCCGGTCGGCTTCCAGAAGCTCGGCTGCTTCGTCGAGCTGCACATCGAGCAAGGTCCGATTTTGGAAGCCGAAGGCAAGACCATCGGCGTGGTCGATTCCGGCCAGGGCGTGCTCTGGTACGACGGCAAGATCTCCGGCTTCGAGAGCCATGCCGGATCGACCCCGATGCCGCTGCGGCGCGATGCGCTGGCCACACTCTCCGAGATCGTTCTGGCGATGGAAGCCATCGCGAAGAAGCACGGACCGAAGGCGGTCGGCACCATCGGCGAGGCCGTCATCGCCAACCCATCGCGCAACGTCATTCCCGGCGAGATCGCGTTCACCATGGATTGCCGCAGCGCGGACGGCGCCATCATGGATGCGCTCGACCGCGACCTGCGTGCCGCCATTGCCGAGATCGCCGCGCGCCGCAAGGTCGACGTCAAGATCGACCTGGTCTGGCGCAAGCCGCCGACGCATTTCGATCCGAAGCTGATTGCCGCGGTCGAAAACGCGGCAAAGACGCTCGGCTACTCCTCGCGCCGCATCACCTCCGGCGCCGGCCACGATGCCTGCAACCTCAATACCGTCATGCCGGCGGCGATGGTGTTCGTGCCCTGCAAGGACGGCATCAGCCACAACGAGCTCGAGGACGCCACGCAGCCCGACTGCGCCGCGGGCACCAACGTTCTCCTGCACACCGTCCTGGCAATCGCCGGCGTGGCATCCTGACCGGAGGGAACCATGCGCGGAGTTTTCGTCGACGCCAACGAAGCCCTCGCCGTGATCATGGAGCGCCTGGAGATATCAGGCGACCCCAAGATACGGATTCACAGGAATCCGGATATCAAGCCCGAGCAATATCCCGAAATTCTTGATGGCGCCGAGATCGCAATCGTCGATCACACCGCGCTGCCGACCGGGGTCGCGAAGCAATGCGCGGGGCTCAGGCACGTCGTGTTCCTCGGCACCGGCGCGCGCAGCTACATGAATCCGGAGGAGCTCGCCGAGCTCGGCATCTCCGTGCATCTGATCAAGGGATATGGCGACACGGCCGTCGCTGAATCCGCGATCGCGCTGATGTGGGCCTCGGCCCGCGTCATCGCGATGATGGACCGCGAGATGCGCGCCGGCAACTGGCTGCGCGAGGACGGCATGCAGCTCACCGGCAAGACGCTCGGCCTGATCGGCTTCGGCGGCATCGCCGCCGAGGTCGCTCGCATTGCATCCGGCAGCGGCATGAAGGTGATCGCCTGGAACCGCTCGCCGAAGAGTTTTCCGGGCGTCGAGTTCGCCGATCTCGACACGGTTCTGGCGAACAGCGACGTCGTGTCGCTGCATCTGCTGCTCAACGACGAAACGCGCGGCATGATCACGCGCGAGAAGATTTTTGCGATGAAGCCCGGTGTCATCCTCATCAACACCGCGCGCGCCGCTGTCATCGACGAGGCCGCTATGATCGACGCGCTGAAGTCGGGCCACATCCGCCATGCCGGGCTCGACGTCTTCAACATCGAGCCCCTGCCCGCGGACCATCCGCTGACAAAACTGCCGAACGTGACGTTGTCGGCCCACTCGGCCTTCCGCACGCCGGAAGCGAGCGAAAACCTGATTGAAGCGGCGTGGGAGCACTGCCGCCGGATCGTGAAATCGTAGGGTAGGTTAGCGAAGCGTAACCTACCTCTTTCTGTGGCCCTACACGTGGTGGGTTACGCCTTCGGCTAACCCACCTTGCGCAAACCCGCCGGATCGTAAAAGGATAAGAGCAACAACAATGGCCGACTATCGCACCATCAAGGCAGAACCGCTCACCAACGCCATCCGCGCCATCGTCAAGGCCGGCGGCTCCTCGGACCGCGAGGCCGAACTCGTCTCAACCAATCTCGTCGAGGCCAACCTCAAGGGACATGACTCGCACGGCGTCGGCATGATCCCGCGCTATGTCTCGAGCGTCGTCAACGGCGGCCTCGCCGTGAACGCGCATGTCAAGACCGTGCTCGACACCGGCCCGCTTCTCACCCTCGACGGCCTCACCGGCTACGGCCAGGTGATCGGCCATGAGGCGATGGAGCTGGCCGCAGAGCGCGCCAAGCAAAACGGCGTGTGCCTCGTCGGCCTTTCCAACTCGCACCATATCGGCCGCATCGGCCACTGGGCCGAGCAGTGCATCGACCACGGGCTGGTGTCGATCCATTTCGTCAACGTGATCTCGCGCCCGATCGTGGCGCCCTGGGGCGGCAGCGATGCCCGCCACGGCACCAACCCGTTCTGCGTCGGCATCCCGCGCCGGGGCAAGGACCCGATCGTGCTCGACTTCGCCACCAGCAGGATCGCGCAGGGCAAGACCCGCGTCGCCCACAACAAGGGCGTCGAGCTCGAGCCCGGCACCATCATCGACAATGAAGGCAAGCCGACCACCAACCCGCGCTACACCGTGATCCCGCCGCACGGCGCCATCCTGCCGTTCGGCGAGCACAAGGGCTCGGGCCTCGCGCTGGTGTGCGAAATCCTCGGCGGCGCGCTCTCCGGCGGCCAGGCGGTCAAGGGTCCGTCCGACGGCAAGTACAACGTCCTCAACGGCATGCTCTCGATCGTCATCGACCCGAACAAGCTCGGCACCGGCGAGAACCTTGCAAGCGAGGTCGAGAGCTTTGTTGCCTGGCACACGGGCTCACCGCCCGCTCCCGGCGTCGACAAGGTGAAGATCGCCGGCGAACCCGAGCGCGAGACCAAGAAGAAGCGGTTGGCCGAAGGCATCCCGGTCGATCCGACCACCTGGCAGGAGATTCTGGAGGCCGGGAAGAAGTTCGGGCTGGATCAGGCGGCGATCGAGAAGATCGCGGGCTGACCGGGAGCGAAGCGCGGCTCTCCGTCGGGCTCCGACCTCATGGACGATCGCGCATATGAGGCTGGACAGCGACGAAGAGTCGCCGCGCCTTTTGAGCGAATTTGAACCGGCCCGCGTCGTCTTGCGACAACGCGGATATCCCGGCTCACATCCGTCCCCGAGGTTCGCATGCTCTCCCGTCTCGCAAAGCTCATGTCCGGCTCAAGCAGGCCGTCAGCCGCGGCCGATCTCTACCGGCAACGGCTCGCGACCTATGAAAGCGAGCTTGGCGAGCCCGAGCACAGCTTCACCGACATCGCGGAGCGCCGCATCGACCTCCACGCCTTTGGCCGCGACTTCGTGCCGGTGTGCCAGGAGGGCTCTGACGAAGGCTACGTGCTTCTGACCAACGGCATGAGCGAGCAGCGGATGCCGGGCGTGCGTGGGGACGCCAAGCCGCGCGCCGAACTGATGTGGTATGTTCGCGAACCGACAGAGGAGGTTTGCGCCAATCTGCGCTGGCTGGCCAATCTGCCGTTCATCGACACGACCTGGCTCGGCTTCGGCCATCGCGTCGCGCTGCCGTGGCCGCCGGTTGCGGGAACGGACTTCCAGACGTTCCTGTTGCTCACACCGGTCATCGGCCCCGATAAGCAGATCGCCGAGGCGCTGGAGATCGCGGGCGATCCCGTCGAGATCCTGACCGTGAACCTGATCTCGGATCAGGAGCTCGGGCTCATCAAGTCCAGGGGGCTCGATCCGTTTCTCGATCTGCTCGACGAGAACGACTACCCGCCGATCTTCGATCCGACGCGGAAGTCGTATGTTTGAGCTGTAGGGTGGGTTAGCGAAGCGTAACCCACCACTGTTCGTATCCGCGCAAACAAAAGAGGTTGGTTACGCCCAGCGGACCACGCTTCGCGTGGCCGCAAGGCTAACCCACCCTACGCAGCTCGTTCCCTCAATCCACCATATCCGCGACTGCCTTGCCGCAGGCCGTCGTGTCGGCATTGCCGCCGAGATCCTTGGTGCGCAATGTCCGCTCGGCCAGCGTGCGCTCGATCGCCTCGACGATCGATTTGCCGGCGACCTTCTCGCCGAGATGATCGAGCATCATCGCGCCCGACCAGATCGCGCCGATCGGGTTCGCAATGCCCTGCCCCGCGATGTCAGGCGCCGAGCCGTGCACCGGCTCGAACACCGACGGGAAATCGCCCTCGGGATTGATGTTGCCCGACGGCGCGATGCCGATCGTGCCGGTGCAGGCCGGGCCGAGATCGGAGAGGATGTCGCCGAACAAATTGGAGCCGACCACGACGTCGAACCAGTCCGGGTGCAGCACGAAATTCGCGGTGAGAATGTCGATGTGGTACTTGTCCCACTTCACGCCCGGGAATTTCTTGGCCATCGCCTCCACGCGCTCGTCCCAATAGGGCATGGTGATGGAGATGCCGTTGGACTTGGTCGCCGAGGTCAAATGCTTCTTCGGCCGCGACTGCGCGAGCTCGAAGGCGAACTTCAGGATGCGGTCGACGCCCACGCGGGTCATCACCGTCTGCTGCGTCACGAACTCGCGGTCGGTGTCGGGGAACATGCGACCGCCGACGGAAGAATACTCGCCTTCGGTGTTCTCGCGCACCACCCAGAAATCGATGTCGCCGGGCTTGCGGCCCGCCAGCGGCGACGGCACGCCGGGCATCAGGCGCACCGGGCGCAAATTCACATACTGGTCGAACTCGCGGCGGAATTTGATCAGCGAGCCCCACAGCGAGACGTGATCCGGAATCTTGGCCGGCCAGCCGACCGCGCCGAAATAGATCGCGTCATGCTTGCCGATCTTTTCCTTCCAATCGTCCGGCATCATCTGGCCGTGCTTCTCGTAATAGTCCCAGGACGAGAAGTCGAAATGGTCGAAATGCAGGGACACGCCGTGCTTCTTGGCCGCTGCCTCCAAAACGCGCAGGCCCTCGGGCATCACTTCCTTGCCGATGCCGTCGCCGGGAATGACCGCGATCCGGTATTGTTTCTTGCTCATCGAGAACGTCCTTGGTTGGTCCGGCAGCCGCCGTCTTTTTTGACCGCACTGCAATGAACCAAACTCGGCGGCAGTGCAACGCTGCACTGCAATGTTGACCATGGCGCGGCCAAGCGCCTACTGGTTTGATCCTGTTCCCACCGAGCGAGTACCCCTCATGGATCTGCATCTGCGTGGCAAGCGCGTCCTGATCACGGGCGCGTCCAAGGGCATTGGCGCAGCTGCCGCCGAGGCGTTTGCCGAGGAAGGCGCACATCTGCTGCTGGCGGCCCGCAGCGGCGACCAGCTCAAGGCTCTGGCCGATCGCCTGCGCTCCGCGCACCAGATCGATGCCGCCACGAGCATCGTGGACCTGCGCAAGGCCGACGACATCGCGCGGCTGGCCAAGGAGGCCGCCGACGTCGACGTGCTCGTCAACAATGCCGGCGACATCCCCGGCGGCTCCATCGACAAGATCGACGAGGCGACCTGGCGCCACGCCTGGGAGTTGAAGGTGTTCGGCTACATCAACCTGACGCGGCAGATCTATGCGCAGATGAAGGCCAAGGGCGGCGGCGTGATCGTCAACGACATCGGCGCGGCCGGCGAGAAGTTCGACGCCAACTACATCTGCGGCAGCGCCGGCAATGCCGCGCTGATGGCCTTCACCCGCGCGCTCGGGGGCAAGAGCCTCGCGGACAACATCCGCGTGGTGGGCATCAATCCCGGCCCTGTCGGCACGGACCGTCACGTTACGCTGCTCAAGACCCGCGCAAAGCACCAGTTCGGCGACGAGAGCCGTTACAAGGAATTCCAGAAAAGTCTGCCGCTCGGCCGCCCCGCGCATGCGCGCGAGATCGGCGACCTCATGGCGTTCCTGGCGTCGGATCGCGCCGGATATACCTCGGGTGTGATCTACACGGTGGACGGCGGTATCAGCGCCGGCTGGGGTTAGAATCTATCCGCGTCATTGCGAGCGCAGCGAAGCAATCCAGGAATGCATCCGCTCTGGCAGTCTGGATTGCTTCGCTGCGCTCGCAATGACGATTGAATAAGCACAGGAGTAAACTAGTTGTCTCAAGACCTGATCCGCGAAACCGCCTGCGCCGTCGTCGACAAGCTGCGCTCCGGCGACGTCTCGCCGCTCGAACTGCTGGACGTGGTGGAGAAGCGCGTCAGTGAGGTCGACGGCAAGGTCAACGCGCTGCCGACGCTGTGCTTCGATCGCGCGCGGACCAATGCAAAGGCGCTGATGCAGAAGCCGGCGGGCGCGCGCGGGTTGCTCGCAGGGTTGCCGGTGCCGATCAAGGATCTCACCGAGGTTGCCGGCGTCTTGAACACGCAGGGATCGCCAATCTACAAGGACAACATTCCGGCAAAATCCGACCTCATGGTCGAGAACCTCGAAGCCAACGGTGCGGTCGTCTACGCCAAATCCAACACGCCGGAGTTCGGCGCCGGCGCCAACACCTTCAACGAGGTGTTCGGCGCAACCCTCAATCCCTGGGATACGACCAAGTCGGCGGCCGGCTCGTCCGGTGGAGCGGCGGTGGCCCTGGCGACCGGCATGGCCTGGCTCGCCCAGGGCTCCGACATGGGCGGCTCCCTGCGCAGCCCCGCGGCTTTCTGCGGCGTCGTTGGCATGCGCCCGAGCATCGGACGCGTCGCGCACACGCCCAAGTCGGGCATCGATCGCAATCTCGGCGTGGTCGGGCCGATGGCGCGCAACGTCGAGGATCTCGCGCTGCTGCTGGATGCCATGAGCGGCGACTATGCGGACGACCCGCTGTCGCTGCCGGCGCCTGCGACCTCGTTCCTGTCGGCAGCACAGTCGAGCAGGAAGCCGAAGCGCATCGCCTACTCGCCCGACCTCGGCATTACCCCCGTCGACCCCGAGGTCAAGGCAATCACGCGCAAGGCCGCCGAGCGCTTCGCGGAAGCCGGCGCCATCGTCGAGGAGGCGCATCCGGACTGGCGCGAGGCGCATGAATGCTTCCACGTGCTGCGCGCGTTCGATTTCGCGATCACCAAGGCCAACCTGCTGCGGACCAAGCGCGACCTGCTCAAGCCCGAAGTGATCTGGAACATCGAGGAGGGCCTGAAGCTCACCGTCGAGCAGCTCGCGCGCGCCGAGGCGCAGCGCGTCGGCATGACCGCCCGTGCGATCGAGTTCTTCAGGAGCTACGATCTGCTGCTGGTGCCGACCACGATCGTGCCGCCCTTCCCGATCGAGCACCGCTACGTCGCCGAATGCGCCGGCAAGCGGTTCGACAATTACGTCGAGTGGCTCGGCATCGTCTACGCCATCACGCTCGCCTGCTGCCCTGCGCTCTCGCTGCCCTGCGGCTTCACGGCGTCAGGCCTGCCGGTCGGCGTGCAAGTGGTCGGCGCCCCGCGCGCGGATGCGCAGGTGATCGCCGGCGCAAAGGTGCTGGAAGATATTCTGGGCTTGCGCGGCAATACGCCGATCGATCCGAAGGTGAAGAAATAGCACGTCGCACACGCGGTAGGCTCCCTCGCCCCGCTCTTGCGGGGAGAGGGTTGGGGTGAGGGGCCTCTCTCCGCGCGTGAGAATGCCGACGAACCTGTGCCCCCTCACCCGAATTCGATCTGCGATCGAATTCGACCTCTCCCCGCAAGCGGGGAGAGGTTAAGAAACATCACCTTCCGCTCGACGCCTCCAGGCCACGGCTGTAGCGCGACATCGCAAAACAAAAGACAAAGTAGATCGCGGCAACGAAGATGTAGACCTCGACCGAAAACTGCTGCCAGGCCGGATCGATGATCGCGGTCTTGGCCGTCGTCAGCAGGTCGAAGATGCCGATGATCAGTACGAGGCTGGTGTCCTTGAAGAATGCGATGAAGGTGTTGACCAGCGGCGGGATGACGTGGCGGATCGCCTGCGGCAGGACGATCAGCCGGTGCTTGCGCCAATAGGACAGACCGAGCGCATCGGCAGCCTCATATTGCCCGCGCGGCACGGCCTGGAGGCCGCCGCGAATGACTTCGGCAAGATAGGCGCCCGCAAACAGGATGATCGCGACCTGGGCACGCAGCAGCTTGTCGATGTTGAATCCACTGGGCATGAACAGCGGAAACATCACGCTCGCCATGAACAGCAGGCTCACCAGCGGCACGCCGCGGATCAGCTCGACATAGAGCACGCTGAGCGAACGGATCGCCGGCAGTTTTGAACGCCGGCCGAGCGCAACGAGGATGCCGAGCGGGAAGCCAAATGCAAGGCCGAACGTCGCCAGGATTAGCGTCACCGGCAATCCGCCCCAGCGGTCCTGCGAGACGAAGGAGAGCCCGAACACGCCGCCCCACATCAGCACGCTGATCAGCGCAAGCGCCGCGATCCAGAGATAGACCAGCTCGCGCCGCCACAGGGCACGGCGGCTGGAGAGACAGAACAGCGCGATGAACAGCACCACCGACAGCGCCGGCCGCCACTGCTCGTCGAACGGATAGGTGCCGAACAGGATGAAGCGATATTTTTCCGGGATGATCGCCCAGCAGGCGCCGAGGCCGCGCACGGCACGGCAGGCGCTGGAGTCGTTTGCCGGCGTCAGCCATACGGCATTTGCGATGCCCCATTGCACGAAGCTGAAGATGCCCTTGGCGAGGATCGCCAGCAGCACGACCGACAGAATGCCGTTGGGGATCGACGAGAACAGATTGGTTCGGAGCCAGTACAGTACCGGATTTCCCATCTGCGGACGGCGAGCGGCGCGCGGCGCGTCCGGGATGTCGGCGATCACAGTCATGCTCAGCGCTCCACCAGCGCGATGCGCGAATTATACCAGTTCATGAAGAAACTGATGCCAAGGCTGATGGTTAAAAACACCGCCATGATCAGCGCGATCGCCTCGATCGCCTGCCCGGTCTGGTTCAGCGTGGTGTTGGCGACCGAGACCACGTCCTGGTAGCCGATCGCGACCGCGAGCGAGGAGTTCTTGGTCAGATTGAGATACTGGCTCGTCATCGGCGGCACGATCACGCGCAGCGCCTGCGGCAGGATGATCTGCCGCAGCATGAAGCTGCGGCGCAGGCCGAGCGCATTGGCGGCATCCCACTGCCCGCGCGGCACGGACTGGATGCCGCTGCGCACGATCTCGGCGATGAAGGCCGAGGTGTAGGTGACGAGCGCGATCAGCAGCGCGAAATACTCGGGTGCGAGCGTCAACCCGCCGACGAAGTTGAAGCCGCGCAATTCCGGCCATTCGATCGTCCAGGGCACGCCAAGCGCCACGGACACCGCCGTCGGCAGCGCGAGAACGAGGCCGATTGCAAACGGCCAGGCCGGCCGCGGCTTGCCGTCTCGCATCTGCTGCGCGATCAGCCATCGCCGGATCAGAACGAATGCGGCAAGCCCCAGTACGGCAGTGCCGAGAACCCAGAGTTGTGGCGCTGCAATCGGGATCGCCGGAAGGATCAGGCCGCGATTGGAGAGGAACACACCCTCGACCGGCCTGAACGCCGCGCGTGCGGCCGGCAGCGTCTGCATCAGCACGTACCAGAACAGGAGCTGGAGCAGCAGCGGAATGTCGCGGAGCGTTTCGACATAGACCGCCGCGAGCCGCGACAGCAGCCAGTTGGCCGACAGCCGCGAAATGCCGATCAACGTGCCCAGAATCGTCGCGAGCACGATGCCGATCACGGCGACCCGCAGCGTGTTGGCAATGCCGACGACGAACGCCCAGAGGTAGCTGTCTCTCGGACTGTAGGCCAGCAGACTGTCGGCGATCGGCATGCCGGCCTCGCGGCCGAGGAAGGCAAAGCCTGTGGTGATGCGGCGGGCCGAGAGATTGGTGACGGTGTTGGACCAGAGGAAGGCGATCACCGCGAGCGCAATGCCGACCACCAGCACCTGCCAGACCAGGCCCTTCAATTCGTTGGGCCCGAGCGCAAGGAAGCGGCGGCGCGGCGGCGGTCTGGGGTGATCGGCAGTCACGGCGCAAAAATCCTTCTCAAATGCAGCGATTTCCGGCAGCGCACGTCAACTGTTGCACCAAACCATAGTTCGTGCAACAAATGTTTCATGGCCGAGCCCGCGAAATCCTCGCCGCTGAATGAACTGCGCATTGCGTTGCCATCGCTCCCGATGCGCTTGCAGGAGGTCGGGCGCTTCGTCGCGGCCAATGATTACGACGCCACCACCCGTTCGATGCGCGATCTCGCGGCTGTTGCCGGCGCCGATCCAGCCGCGTTCACGCGACTTGCAAAAGCCAT
Source organism: Bradyrhizobium sp. YR681 (assembly GCF_000282615.1). GTDB lineage: Bacteria > Pseudomonadota > Alphaproteobacteria > Rhizobiales > Xanthobacteraceae > Bradyrhizobium. Next base: position 11,746 of record NZ_AKIY01000195.1, read on the forward strand.
TGGCTATTCCGGCTGGGACGAATTGCGTGCGGCGCTGACCGAAGCGCGGCGGCCATCGCAGACCTCGCCCTTCTCCGGCCGCGCCAAGAGCCGCCGCCACGGCCCCGACGCCGATGTCGCGCTCATCACCGACAAGCTTGAGGCCGAAGCTGCGGGCCTGCCGCGCATCTCCACCCACGCGATCGCGGACGCAGCCCGCACGCTGCACGAGGCCAAGCGGATCTGGATCACCGGCTATCGCAGTTGCCGGAGCGTCGCGGAACTTCTGAACTACGAGCTCCGACTGTTCCGTCCCGAACAGGTGCAGCTCGTCGGCGCGTCCGGCCCCGACGATCTCGACCTCGGCGCGTTCCGCCCCGGCGAAGCCGTCATCGTCATTGGCTTCCTGCCCTACACGCATGCCAGCGTCCGGGTCGCGCAGGCCGCCTATCGCGCGGGCGCGAAGCTGATTGCGATCGCCGACAGCGTGGCCGCGCCAATGGCCGAGGGCGCCGACCACGCGCTGCTGTTCGAAGCCGCCTCTTCCCCCGGCTTCTTCCCGAGTCTCACCGGCGCCATCGCGATCGCGCAGTCGCTCGCGGCGGTGACGTTCTCGCTCGGCGGCGCGGCCGCGAAGAAGCGCCTGGAAAATACCGAGGCGCGGCTTGCCGCGGCCTCCACTTACGTCCCGGAGAAAGGTTGACCCATGAGCACCCGCACCAGCCGCGTGCTGCACCGTTCGTTGCGCGAGACGCCGCCCAAGGCGATCGGCGGCGAAGGCGTCTATCTCTTCGCCGAGGACGGACGGCGCATCATCGACGCGTCGGGCGGGGCAGCGGTCTCCTGCCTCGGCCACCAGCATCCGCGCGTGATCGCGGCGATGGCCAAGCAGGCTTCGACGCTGGCCTATGCGCACACCGCCTTCTTCTCGTCAGAGCCCGCCGAAGCGCTGGCCGAGCGGCTGGTCGGGCACGAGCCCGGCGGTCTCGCCTACGCCTATTTCGTCAGCGGCGGATCGGAAGCGATCGAGGCCAGTATCAAGCTGGCACGGCAATATTTCATCGAGCGCGGCGAGCCGCAGCGGCAGCATTTCATCGCCCGGCGGCAGAGCTATCACGGCAACACGCTTGGCGCGCTGGCGGCCGGCGGCAACGCCTGGCGCCGCGCGCCCTACGCGCCGCTGCTCTCGGCCGCCTTCAGCCATGTAACGCCGGCCTTTGCCTATCACGAGAAGCACGAGGGCGAGTCGGATACGCAATTCGTGGCGCGGCTGGCGGTTGAGCTCGAAGCTGAATTTCAGCGGCTCGGTCCGAGCACAGTCGCGGCATTTCTCGCAGAGCCCGTGGTCGGCGCTACCGCCGGCGCGGTGACGGCGCCTGACGGCTATTTCAAGGCCGTGCGCGAAATCTGCGACCGGCATGGTGCGCTGCTGATCCTCGATGAAGTCATGTGCGGCATGGGCCGGACCGGCACCACGCATGCCTGGGAGCAGGAAGGCGTCGCGCCGGACATCCAGGCGATCGCAAAGGGACTCGGTGGCGGCTATCAGCCGATCGGTGCGATGCTCGCGAGCGGCAAGATCATCGACACCATCCGCTCAGGCTCCGGCGCGTTCCAGCACGGCCACACCTATCTCGCGCATCCCCTCGCCTGCGCGGCCGCGCTCGCGGTGCAGGACGTGATCCGCGACGACAACCTGCTTGAGCAAGTGAAGCAGCGGGGCAAGCAGCTCGAGCAGCGGCTGACCGAACGGTTCGGCAATCACCGCCATGTCGGCGATATCAGGGGCCGCGGCCTGTTCTGGGCGATCGAGCTGGTCGCCGATCGCGCCAGCCGCACCTCGTTCGATCCGACGCTCAAGCTCAGTCAGAAGATCAAGGCGGAGGCGTTCGCCAACGGGCTCGGCTGCTATCCCGGCGGCGGCACCGTGGACGGCGTCCGCGGCGACCACGTGCTGCTGGCGCCGCCCTATATCGCTTCGGCGGACGAGATCGACCTGATCGTCGACAGGCTCGGCGCGGCCGTCGACAATGTGTTGCGTAGTGTCAATCACTGAGGGGAGTAGCATGATGAGGAAAGTGGTTATCGCGGCGAGCGTGCTCGCAGCATCGACGGTTGCGGCTTCGGCGGCGACGCTCGACACGGTGAAGAGCCGCGGCATACTGGTGTGCGGCGTCAGCGCCGGCTTTGCCGGGTTCTCGGCCCCGGACTCGCAAGGCAATTACAAGGGCCTCGACGTCGATTATTGCCGCGCGCTTGCCGCCGGCGTGCTCGGCGATGCGACGAAAGTAAAGTACGTCTCCCTGACCGCGCAGAACCGCTTCACCGCGCTGCAATCGGGCGAGATCGACGTGCTCTACCGCAACTCGACGCAGACTTATCTGCGCGGCGTCACGCTGGGTCTCCGCCAGGGTCCGGTCAACTTCTACGACGGCCAGGGCTTTGTGGTGAAGAAAGACCTCGGCGTGAAGGAGATCAAGGATCTCAAGGGCGCCACCGTCTGCGTCGCGCAGGGCACCACGCATGAGGTCACGCTCGGCGATTACGGCCGCGCCAACGGCATCGACTGGAAGCCGCTGGTGTTCGACCGCGTCGACACCATGTACCAGACCTTCTTCGGCGGCCGCTGCGATGCCATGACCCAGGACGCCTCCGCGCTCGCCGGGGCCGTCACCACGGCTGCACCGAACCCGGCCGATTACGTCGTGCTGCCGCAGACCATCAGCAAGGAGCCGCTGGGGCCCTTCACCCGCAACGGCGACGAGGTCTGGAGCGACATCATCACCTGGCTGCATTACGGCCTGATCGAGGCCGAGGAGCTCGGCGTGACGCAAGCCAATGTCGAGGAGATGGCGAAGTCGCAGACGCCCGCGATCCAGCGCCTGCTCGGTGCCTCCGGCGATCTCGGCTCGCGGCTCGGGCTCGACAACAAATGGCTGGTCACGGCGATCAAGGCCACCGGCAATTACGGCGAGATCTACGAACGCAATGTCGGCAAGGCCAGCCCGCTCAAGCTCGATCGTGGCCTCAACGGCCTCTGGAGCAAGGGCGGCTTGATGTACGCGGTGCCGTTCAAGTAAACGGTGCTTTCACCTCTCCCCGCTCGCGGGGAGAGGTCGGATCGCATCGAAGATGTGATCCGGGTGAGGGGGACTCTCCGCGAGTCTCACTCTCACCGTCATCGTGGAAACGCCCCCTCACCCCAACCCTCTCCCCGCAAGCGGGGAGAGGGAGAAGAAGCAGCTACCGAATCCCATGCGCATCGCCCTGATCCACGCCCTCAAGCACTCCATCGCCCCGATCGAGGCGGCGTTCGCGAAGGCGTGGCCGGAGGCGCGGCTGATGAATCTGCTCGACGACAGCCTGTCGGCGGACCTGGCCCGAGACGGCGCGCTCAACGACGCCATGACCGCGCGCTTCCTCGCGCTGGGCGACTATGCAGCCGCCACGGGAGCGAACGGAATCCTGTTCACCTGCTCGGCTTTCGGCCCCTGTATCGAGGCGGTGGCGCGCGCGCATGCGCCGATGCCGGTGCTGAAGCCGAACGAAGCCATGATCGAGCAGGCCGTGACCATGGGCAAGCGGATCGGCCTGCTCTCCACCTTTCCACCGACGCTGGCCTCGATGCCGCCTGAGTTTCCCACCTCGGTCCAGGTCGTGCCAAAACTTGCCGATGGCGCGCTCGCGGCGCTCGATCGCGGCGACCGCGCCACGCATGACCGGCTGATCGTCGAGGCGTCAAAGGACCTCCGCGATTGCCACGTCATTGCGCTCGCCCAGTTCAGCATCGCAGCGACAGCCCCGCTGGTCGTGGAGGCCACCGGCCGCCCGGTCGTGACCACGCCGGACAGTGCAGTCGACAAGCTGATGAGGCTACTGAAAGCGAAGGTCTAGGCGCCGGTCTTCTTCCGACGTCGCGCGTCCTTGATTGCAGCAGCGAGCGCGGCCTTCGTTTCGCTCACAAAATCCTCGACCAGCTCCTCACGCGTGGCATGCGCGGCTTCGCCGGTGAACAGGCCCTGCTCGGCCAGCATCACGACGCCGTGCAGCGCCGCCCAGATCTTGAGCGCCTGCCGCTCGCGCAAGAAATCGACCGCGGGCGCTTCCAACGCTTCGATCACAAGGCCGAAAGTTTCGCGCGTGGCCTCATGCAGCTCGCTGCCCTTGGCCGCGCACGACACGGTGCGGGACGCGAACATCAGGCGATAGATGCCGTTGCGACGCAGGCCGAAATCGAGCGTCGCCTGCGCCAGCCGCGACAGCTTTGATTGCTTCGACGGCTTCGCCATCGCCTCGCGCAGAATTGCACTGAGCTGCCGGAACGCCTCCGCCGTCACCGCCGTTAGCAGCGCATCACGGTCGGCAAAGTGCCGATACGGCGCCGGCTGCGAGACGCCGAGTTGTTTTGCCAGCGCCTTGATGCTGATCGCCTCGGCACCGCCCCGCTCCGCCTCGCGCAACGCGGCCTTGATCAGGGCATCACGGAGATCGCCATGATGGTAGGTGTTTTCAGGCTTGCGGGCGAGTTGTGAACGCATGTTGAAGGCAAGCCTATAAGTTTGCGCTTGACAGGGGAAGCCTGTCGCGAATGTAATAGCATATAACTTAGAATAGGCGGCAAATGCCGCTGATAACATTGACATGAGGAACGCGCCGGCCTTCGGGCCTTGCGCACACGACCGAGGAAGCCGCCATGACAGAGCGACTGAGGGTTCACGTCGATCCCGACAAGTGCCAGGGCCACGCGCGCTGCAAGGCGCTGGCGCCGGAGCTGTTCGAGCTCGACGAATACGGCAACGCCCACGAAGCCGGCGACGGCACCGTACCGCCGGGCCTCGAAGACAAGGCCTGGCTTGCCAAATCCAATTGTCCGGAAATCGCGATCGATGTGATCGAGGAGTAGCGCGGCCTCTGCCGCCCCCACGTGCCTGCAGCGAACACGAGCCCTAAGGGATTCTCCTGCCATGTCCGACGTCAGCCAGCCTGTCGCCCATCCCCCCGTCACCGACTGGGTCAACGATTTCGACCACACCGATCCGCAGTGGACGGAGGATCCGTTCTCGATCTGGGAGGAGCTGCGCTCCGCGAGCCCGGTCGTGCACACAAAACGCTTCCTCGGCTGCTACATGCCGACCACCTATGAGGCCGTGCGCGAGATCGCCAACGACACCGAGCATTTCTCCTCACGCCGCATCATCGTCCGCGATATCAGGCCCGAGGTCGCCCGGAACGCCGCGCCGCCAATCACCTCCGATCCGCCCGTGCACAAGCCGGCCAAGCAATTGCTGCTGCCGCCCTTCACGCCGGATGCGATGAAGAAGCTCGAGCCGCGGATGCGCGCGATCTGCAACGAGCTGATCGACGGCTTCATTGCCGACGGCAAGGTCGATGCGGCCGCGCGCTATGCCAAATACATCCCGGTTCAGGCCATCGCGCACATGCTCGGCATTCCCGAGTCTGACAGCGATCTCTTCATCAACTGGATCCATATGATCCTCGAGCTCGGCATCAAGGACGAGAGCAAGCTGCTCCAGGCCGTGCAGGAAATGAGCGCCTATTTCAGGACGCATATCGAGGAGCGCAGATCGAAGCCGACCGACGATCTCATTTCCTATCTGATGAATGCCAGGGACAAGGAAGGCCAGCCGCTGGAAGAGTCTCACGTGCTGGGCTCGCTGCGCCTGCTGCTGATCGCCGGCATCGACACCACCTGGAGCGCGATCGGCTCCTCGCTCTGGCACCTCGCCCGGACGCCCGCCGACCGCGAGCGCCTGATCGCCGAGCCCGGGCTGATCCCGAACGCGGTGGAGGAGCTGCTGCGGGCCTATTCACCGGTGACGATGGCCCGCGAGGTGGTCAAGGAAACCACGATCTCGGGCTGCCCGGTCAAGGCGGGCAACATGGTGTTGCTGTCCTTCCCGGCGGCGAATCGCGATCCAAAAATGTTTCCGGATGCTGACAAAGTCGTGATCGACCGCCGGGAGAATCGCCACGCCGCCTTTGGCCTCGGCATCCACCGCTGCGTCGGTTCCAACCTGGCGCGGATGGAGATGCAGGTTGCGCTGGAGGAATGGCTGAAGCGGATTCCGGACTTCCGGCTCGATCCGGCAGGCACCGTGACCTGGTCGCAGGGCACGGTGAGAGGCCCCCGCCAGTTGCCATTTCTGTTCGGAAAGGCGATGTAGGCCTTTCCAACAGCGATACGGAGAGGCCGGACGTGACTGAGCAAGCAACCAAACCGGCCTCCGACCACATCGACATTGCCGACGCCGAGCGCCGGATCAAGGCGATCCTTATCGGCTCGATCGGCAACCTCGTCGAATGGTACGACTTCTACGCCTATACGGCGTTTGCGCTCTACTTCGCCCCGGCGTTCTTCCCCGGCAATGACCCCGTCGTCCAGCAGCTGAACGTCGCCGTGGTGTTCGCGGCGACCTTCCTGATGCGCCCGCTGGGCGGCTGGCTGTTCGGCTATATCGCCGACCATTACGGCCGGCGCATCTCGCTGACGCTGTCGGTCGTCTTCATGTGCTTCGGCTCGCTGATCATCGCGCTGACGCCGACCTATGCCACGATCGGCTTTGCCGCGCCGGTGATCCTCGCGCTCGCCCGCGTCATCGAGGGCCTCAGCCTCGGGGGCGAATATGGCGCCAGCGCCACCTATTTAAGCGAAGTGGCCGATCCCAAGCACCGCGGCTTCTATTCGAGCTTTCAGTACGTCACCCTGATCGGCGGCCAGCTCACCGCCATCATCGTGCTGCTGCTCCTGCAAAAGGTCTTCCTGACGCCGGAGGAGCTGAAGGCCTGGGGCTGGCGCATCCCGTTTGCGATCGGCGCGGCGCTCGCGATCTTTGCGGCGGTGATGCGTCGCAACCTGCACGAGACCGAGGCGTTCGAGGAAGCCAAGAAGGTCGTGAAACCGACCGGCTCGATCACCAATCTGCTGCGCTATCCGCGCGAGTTGCTGCTGGTGGTTGGCCTCACGGCCGGCGGTACCGCCGCGTTCTACACCTTCACCACCTACATGCAGACGTTTGTGAAACTCTCGGTCGGGCTGACCGAGGACCAGACCACTTTCGTGATCTTCGGCACGCTGATCTTCGCGACCATCCTCCAGCCGATCTACGGCGCGATCTCCGACAAGATCGGTCGCAAGCCGCTGCTGATCTTCTTCGGTATCGCCGGCTCGCTCGCGACAGTTCCGCTGCTGATGACGCTGAAGGAGACCAAGTCGCCGTTCATGGCCTTCATCCTGATCTGCTGCGCCTGGCTGTTCGTCGCCGGCTACACCTCGATCAATGCGGTGGTGAAGGCCGAGCTGTTCCCGACCAATGTCCGCGCCCTTGGCGTCGGCCTGCCCTATGCCATCACGGTCTCGATCTTCGGCGGCACCGCGCCGGCGATCGCGCTCTATTTCAAGAGCATCGGGCACGAGGAGTGGTTCTACTACTATCTCGCCAGTGTTATCTTCCTGTCGCTGATCATCTATTCCACCATGCGCGACACCAAGCACGCCTCCGCGATGCACCGCCACGAGTAGCCCATGGCCGACGACGAGCAGCCACCCGACAGCAAGCTGACGCGCACCAAGGAGAAATGGGCGCGCGAGGGCCGCTTCCTCACCGGCAAGGTCACGCGTCCGGAGGATCAAAGGCTGCCGCCGGGCCAGCACCTGACCAAGGACTGGCCGGTGCTCGACCTCGGGGTCATGCCGCCGGTGTCGCGGGAACGCTGGCGGCTCGATGTCTATGGCGCGATCGAAAACCCCGTGTTCTGGACCTTCGCCGAGTTCGCGGCGCAGAAGCAGGTGCAGTTCACCTCGGATATCCATTGCGTCACGACCTGGTCGCGCTACGACAATCAGTGGGAAGGGCTTGCGACGCGCGAGCTGCTGGCGGCCTGCCAGCCGCGCGAGGATGCGCGCTTCGTGGTGCTGCATTCCTATGACGGCTACACCACCAACCTGGCGCTGGAAGACTTTGCCGCCGAGGACGCCCTGCTCGCCCATAGCTGGTCGGGCCAGCCGCTGACCGAAGAGCACGGCGGCCCGGTGCGGCTGGTCGTGCCGCATCTCTATTTCTGGAAGAGCGCCAAATGGCTTCAAGCCATCGAGTTCGTGACCGAGGACGCACCGGGCTTCTGGGAAGTCCGCGGCTACCATAACCGCGGCGATCCCTGGGCCGAGCAGCGCTACTCGGACGACTAAGGTTCAAACAAGAACGGGGGAAGCCCATGCCGACCGAACGCTTTCAATTCACCGGCGAAGGCGGACATCAGCTCGCGGCAGCACTGGAGCTGCCGGACGGCGAGCCCACGGCCTTCGCGCTGTTCGCGCACTGCTTCACCTGCGGCAAGGACACGCTCGCGGCCAAGCGCATCTCGGTCGCGCTCGCCGCCAGGGGCATCGCAGTGCTGCGCTTCGACTTCACCGGGCTCGGCTCCAGCGAGGGCGATTTTGCCAATTCGACCTTCTCCTCCAACGTCGCCGATCTCGTGCGGGCCGCCGACCATCTGCGCGCGACGCGCAAGGCGCCATCGATCCTGATCGGCCACAGCCTCGGCGGCGCCGCGATCCTGGCGGCAGCCGGTAGGATTCCCGAGGCGAAGGCGGTGGTCACCATTGCGGCGCCATCCGATCCCGCCCACGTCACCGGCCTGTTCAGGGAGCACATCGACAACATCCGCGCGCAAGGCGAAGTTGAGGTTTCGCTCGCGGGCCGCCCGTTCCGGATCAAGCGCGAATTCCTCGACGACGTCGCCGAGCACGAGCTGATGAAGGACATCACCGGCCTGCACAAGGCGCTCCTGATCCTGCAGTCGCCTGTCGACGACACTGTCGGCATTGACAATGCGACGAAGATTTTCGTTGCGGCGAAGCACCCCAAGAGCTTCGTCTCGCTCGACCATGCCGATCATCTGCTGAGCAAGCCGGCAGATGCGCTTTACGCGGCTGATGTGATCGCGGCCTGGGCAAGCCGCTACATCGACACCGCAAAGCCCGCGAAGGCCACGGATGCCGCGGGGGAGCCGCGCAAGGTCGTGGTGCAGGAAACCCGCAAGAGCAAGTTCAACCAGCTCATCACCGTCGGCCCGCACCATCTGGTGGCGGACGAACCGGTGACCGCCGGCGGCGAGGATGCCGGCCCCGGCCCCTATGACTTCCTTCTTGCCGGCCTAGGGGCCTGCACCTCCATGACCATGCGTCTCTATGCCGATCGCAAGTCGCTGCCGCTCGATCGCGTCACGGTCACGCTGAAGCATTCAAAAATATACGCCAAGGACTGCGCCGAGTGCGAGACGCGCGAGGGCATGCTCGACCAGATCGAGCGTGACATTGCGATCGACGGCGCGCTCGATGCCGAGCAGCGCAAGAAGCTGATGGAAATCGCCGACAAGTGCCCGGTGCACCGGACGCTGACCTCGGAGATCCGCATCGTGACGAAGGCCGTGGATTAGAAACACGCCGCCATCGTCCGCAACGCCGCGCTGATCTCGTTCTCGCGCCAGGCTGCGAAGCCGAGCAGCAAGCCATGGTCGCGCGGCTTGCCGAGCGCCAGGCTTGACAGCGCTCGCGTCACAACGCCCGCCTCGGCCAGCCGCTTCACCGCCGCCTGATCGGCACGGCCGCGCTTGAGGCGCGCGACCAGCTGGATGCCGCCCGAGGGCACTTCGGTCGTGAGCACCTCGCCGAGATGGCGCTGCAGTCCCTCGACAAGATGATCGCGGCGGGCGTGATAGAGCCGCCGCACGCGGCGCAGATGCGCCAGGAAATGCCCGTCGGCAATGAACTCGGCCAACGCCTCCTGGATGTTGCTGGACGCGATCAGCCCGATATGCCGCTGCGCGACCTCAAGCGTGCCGACCAGCGCTGGCGGCACGACGAGATAGCCGAGCCGAATATCCGATGTCATCGCCTTCGAGAATGTGCCGACATAAAATACGCGACCATGTCCGTCCAACCCCTGCAAGGCTGGCACCGGCCGGCTGTCATAGTGGAATTCGCCGTCGTAATCGTCCTCCACGATCCAGGTCTTGCCGGGCCGGCTCGACCTGAGAAATTCGGTGCGGCGCGCCAGCGACATCAGCCGTCCGGTCGGATGCTGGTGCGATGGCGTCATGAAGACGAGTTTTGGCGCGGCCGCTCCGGGCATCCGCTGCATGCCCTGCTCGTCCAGCTTCATACCCGTCACGCGCGCGCCGGAGGCGCGGAAGGCAGCTGCGGCGCCGGGATAGCCGGGATCCTCGACCCAGACCTCGTCGCCGGGCGCAATGAGCGACACCGCAATCAAGGTCAGCGCCGCCTGTGCACTTGGCAAGATCAGGATCTGGTCCGCCGTGGCACGAACGCCTCTGCTGGTCGCAAGATAATGCGCCAAAACCTCGCAGAGGCGTGTGCGGTTGACGGGACCAAGCTCGCGCCTAGCCGCGCGCACGGCACTGCGGCGCAGGCAACGCGCCCAGATCTCGTTCGGAAACTCCCTTGCATCGCCATGCCCCGGACGCAGCGGCTTGAGCGGCGCCTGATAGGACATCGGCCAGTCCGCCCGCGTGAGCTGCGAGGCCCATGGGGCGAGCCGCGGCTTTGCGGAGCGCGCGCCGGATACGGCCGCCCCCATCCCGTCACCGTTCGCGCCGCCCTCGACCGTCACCACCGGGCGACGACCATGCGATGCCGCAAGATATCCTTCGGCGGCGAGTTGCTCGAAAGCATAGGTGACGGTGTTGCGCGAGATGCCGAGGTCGCTCGCCAGCCGGCGGCTCGACGGCAGCGCACGGCCTTTGCCGAGACGGCCGGTCGCAATCAGGCTTCGGAGCTGGCTCGTCAACTGCGCCACCAGTCCGTCGTCGTCGGCCCGGTTCAGGTCGATCAGGGCGGAGATCATGCTGTCCGAAACTGGCACCTTATTACTTTCCAATCTGGCACTTTTTCTGGTGCCACTCGAAATGCTATCCGCCTGCTCGAACTGCTTCAAGGATTTTGCGATGAACTCCCTCTCCTCCCGCGCGGCCTTCGGCCTGTTCCTGATCGTTGTGCTGGCCTGGGGGGTGAACTGGTCGGTGACGAAACAGCTCGTCCAGTTCCTTCCGCCACTGTGGACGTCGGCGATCCGGAGCTGGATCGCGCTGGTTGGATTGTTCGTGATCCTCGGGTTGAGCAACAATCTGGTGATCCCCGAGCGGCGCGACTTTCCCGTGGTCCTCAGCGTCGCGCTGCTGCACATGACGATATTCTCGGTTCTGGTTGCGGCCGGCGTGCGCTTTCTGCCCGCGAGCAAGGCGATCGTGCTCGGCTACACCACACCGCTCTGGGTCGCGATTGCCGCGCCCCTGCTCGCAAAAGATACGCTCACCGCGCCAAAAGTTGCCGGCTGCCTGCTCGGACTGGCCGGCCTCGCCGTGATCCTGAACCCCACCTCGATCGACTGGACCAATGGCAACGTCGTGCTCGGTGCCGGCATGGTCATCCTCGCCGCCATCTCCTGGGCCGCGAATATCATCTATATCCGCGCGCATCGCTGGATTGCGTCTCCGCTTCAGCTGCTGATCTGGCAGGTACTCGTGGCCACGATCGTGCTGACAGTGTCTGCGCTGATCACGGAGGGTCTGCCCCACGCGGAATGGTCGCGGAAGCTCGTGCTGCTGTTCCTGTATTCCGGCCTGATCGGGACAGCGCTGGCCTATTGGGCGATGTCGATGGTCAACAAGAGCATCTCGGCCCTGACGACCTCGCTCGGCACCACCGGAACGCCACTCGTCGGCATCGCCAGTGCCGCGATCCTGCTGGGCGAGCCAATCGACATGAGCCTTGCCATCGCGGCCGGGCTGATCGTCACCGGCATCGGCCTTGCGACGCTGGGCGACCGCTTGCTGCGCAGTCAGGCCACCGCGAGCGGCTGAACACGCAAGCTGCCGCGCAGACCTGCCGTCGTGCCGAGCAGGATTCCGGCAAGCGCGACGAACGAGCCCAGCGCGAGGGTCGAGACGCCGGTGAGCCCCTGCCCGATCGAGCAACCGAACGCCATCACACCGCCGATCCCCATCAGCGCGGCGCCGCCGGCCGAACGCAGCATATGGCGCGGGGAGGAATAACCTTCGAGATGGAAACGGCCGGTGGCGAGCGCGGTGACCAGGCTGCCGGCGAAGACGCCGGCCACGGTTGCGATGCCGAAGTTCAGCGTCAGGCCGGTCGAGAGCATCGCGTATTGCAGGCTGTCGGCGATCGGCGCGACGAAGGTCAGCGAGGTCACCGGTACCGGGTTGAAATCATCGGCGCCGAGATAGCCGGTGACGAACCAGCCGCCGGCGACGAGCAGACCGACGATTATCCCCGCCGCGATCTGGCCCGGCGAACGGCGGAACGCCGGATGCGCGAACGCAAACAGGATCAAGGCAATGACGATCGCAGCCACGGCAATCGTGCGCGAAAGCCCTTCAGTGAAACCAAACGTCCCCAGCAGCGACGGCAACGAATTGGCGCCCACGGAGGTTTGCGAGGCCTGAACCAGCGCAATGCGCGCCGGCGCGATCAGGCCCTTGAGGGTCATCTGCGCGGCGATGGCGAGCACGACCACGACGACGAAGGAGCGGAGATTGCCGCGCCCCAGCAGCACCAGCGCGCGCGAGCCGCAGCCATTCGACAGCACCATGCCGTAGCCGAACAGCAGGCCGCCGAGGAACAGCACCGGCACCGAAAAGGTCGGTTGCAGGTAGATCGACTTGCCGAGGTCGACCATGCCGTTGACGGCGAGGAGTTGGCTCGCGGCGATCGCAACCGCAATCGCCAGCGCATAGGACCGCACCAGCCGCCCGTCTCCCTCCGCCAGAAAGCCGCGCATGCTGCTCATCAAGCAGAACCCGCTGAGCAGGCCGACGGTGCCGTAGACGAGACCGATGGCAAGGCCGGCGAGGATGACGATCTGGGTGGATTCCATCGGTTGTTCAGACCTCTCGCCATTCTCGGTCATTGCGAGCGCAGCGAAGCAATCCAGACTGTCTCCATGGATACATTCCTGGATTGCTTCGCTGCGCTCGCAATGACGGTGTGTTACGGCTTCAGGATCACCCTGTCGCGCGACGAGCCCGCAACAGCGGCGTAGGCTTCCCTGGCGCGTTCCAGTGGATAGATCGCACTCGCCTTGATCGGGAACGGTTTCAGGTGCCCGGTCGCAAAGCCGGGGCCGAGATCGCGCAGCACAGCACCCGTCGCCGCAGACGACAGCCCGAGCGTGTCGATGCCGACATAGGTGTGCTGCCCGCGGTAGAATTCGAGGATGTTGAACTGTACGATGCGATCGATCGCGGCGATCAGGATCTGGCGGCCGCGCAACGCGAGCGATTTGTGCGCGGCCTGGAAATAGGGATCGCCGACCGTGTTGAAGACGATGTCGGCGCCCTTGCCGCCCGTCAATTCGCGCACGCGCACCGCGACATCTGTCGCGGAGGAGTCGATCACCTCGATCGGCGCATTGCTGTGCCCCTCATAGGCCTCAGCCTTGCGCACCACGCCGATGACGTTCGCCCCCTGCCATGTCGCGATCTGCACTGCGGCCTGGCCGACCTTGCCGTTGACGCCGAACACCAGCACAGTCTCGCCGGGCTTTGGAATGCCGGCGCGGCGAAAACCTTCCATCGCGGTGACGAAGGGCACGCCGATGCCGGCGGCTTCTTCCCACGACACCGTCTTCGGCTTCTCCACCACCGCGTCGGCCTCGACGACCAGATGGCTGGCGTGTGTGCCGTCGCGGCGAATGCCGAGATCGCCGGAGGAGCCGAACACCTCGCGGCCGATCGTGCCGGCGGGACCATCGATCACCACGCCGGCATAGTCACGGCCCGGCGTGCGCGGGAAGACAGCATAGGGCATCAGCCCGGTTGCAGCTTTGACGTCCGATGGATTTACCGCCGCAGCCTTCATCTCGATCAGGAGATCGTTCGGGCCGCGCGTGAGCGTATGAGGGTCGACGACCGGGGCGATCGCAGCGGCATTCTCGGCCTTGGCATTGAGGCGGACGCAGCGCGCCTCGGCGGCTCTGGGATCGGCTGATGGCATGGAAAAGACCCGCGATTTGTCGCGGGCCTTGTCGCCTTTGGGGGCGGTCGAGTCAACCGCCTCCCCTCATCCTGAGGAGCCTGCGAAGCAGGCGTCTCGAAGGATGAAGGCCCCGCTGCCAGAGCCGGGCCTGCATGGTTCGAGACGGCGCTACGCGCCTCCTCACCATGAGGGGTGAGACCTAATCCTTGGGCCGCTTGTCGTAGAGCCGCCTGGCCTTGCCGAGCGAGCGCTCCAGCGTGGCGGGCGCGACCACCCGCACGTTGGAGCTGATGCCGATCGTGTTCTTGATGTGGGTCGAGATACGGTCGGCGTGATCGACCAGACCCCGGCCGTCCCAACTCTCAGGCCGCGCTTCCGCGATGATGGTCAGCTCGTCCATGCGGCCCTCGCGGGTCAACTCCAGGATGAAATGCCCGCCGCACCAGTCGGTCGCGAGCAGCACCTCCTCGATCTGGGTCGGGAACAGGTTGACGCCGCGCAGGATGATCATGTCATCCGAACGACCCGTCACCTTCTCCATCCGCCGCATCCCCGGCCGCGCCGTGCCCGGCAGCAGCCGCGTCAGGTCGCGGGTGCGATAGCGGATCACCGGGAACGCTTCCTTGGTAAGCGAGGTGAAGACGAGTTCGCCCTTCTCGCCATCAGGCAGTACCGCGCCGGTCTCGGGGTCGATCACTTCGGGGTAGAAATGGTCCTCCCAGATGTGCAGGCCATCCTTGGTTTCGATACACTCCTGCGCGACGCCGGGGCCGATCACCTCGGACAGGCCATAGATGTCGGTCGCGTCCATGTCGAAGGCGTCCTCGATCTCGCCGCGCATCGCATTGGTCCATGGCTCGGCCCCGAAGATGCCGACCTTGAGCGAGCATTGGCGCGGATCGAGTTTCTGACGCTTGAACTCGTCGAGGATCGCCAGCATGTAGCTCGGCGTCACCGTGATGATGTCGGGCCTGAAGTCGTTGATGAGCTGCACCTGCCGCTCGGTCATGCCGCCGGAGACCGGCACCACCGTGCAGCCGAGCTTTTCGGCGCCGTAGTGCACGCCCAGCCCGCCGGT
Source organism: Bradyrhizobium sp. YR681 (assembly GCF_000282615.1). Classification (GTDB taxonomy): domain Bacteria; phylum Pseudomonadota; class Alphaproteobacteria; order Rhizobiales; family Xanthobacteraceae; genus Bradyrhizobium. The sequence continues at coordinate 26,835 of NZ_AKIY01000195.1, forward strand.
GAAGAGGCCATAACCATAGGCATTGTGGATGATCATGCCGGTGCGGCCGCCGGCGGCGCGGATCGAGCGCGCCATCACCTCCGACCAGGTGTCGATGTCGCGCTGGGTATAGCCGACCACGATCGGCTTGCCCGTCGTGCCCGAGGAGGCATGCACGCGCACCAACTTTTCGCGGGGCACGGCGAACATGTTGAAGGGATAATTGTCGCGCAGATCCGTCTTCACCGTGAACGGAAATTTTGCGAGATCCGCGAGCTCGCGAAAATCAGATGGATGCGCGCCGGCCTTGTCGAAAGCAATGCGATAATGCGCAACGTTGTCGTAGGCGTGCTTCAGCGACCAGGCCAGCCGCTGCGTCTGCAACGCCATGATCTCGTCACGCGACGCGCGCTCGTGCGCGTCCATCTCGGCGCTATAGGCGTTGCCACCTGCCTTGAGCCTCGTCAGAGCCATCCTCGTTTCCCCACATTGGTTCGTTCTTTTCTTATTGGTCTTGTGCCGGCAGCCAGGTGCCGGGAATGACACGCGAATGCCCGCGGAATTCGGCGATGACGGTATCGCCCGCGGTCACGCGCACGTCATAGATTCCGGAGCGGCCGCCGCGGGTGACCTCCCGCGCTTTCGCGACGAGACGGTCGCCGAGCTTGCCGGGCTTGATGAAGGTAATCTGGCCCTGCGCCGCCACCACGCGCTCGTTATGCGAGTTGCAGGCGAACGCGAAGGCGGAATCGGCCAGCGTGAAGATGAAGCCGCCATGGGCGATGCGCTGGCCGTTGACCATGTCCGGCCGCACCGTCATGGCCAGCGTCGCAAAGCCCGGGCCAATCTCGACGATCTCCATGCCAAGACCCTTGGAGGCATCATCCTCCGCCCACATCGCATCGGCGCAGGCACGCGCGACATCTTCGGGCGACAGGGTGGTTTTGACGTTCACGCGCTTCTCCCGGCCGGATGTTTACCCACGATGCTCTGCTGCCTGGCCATGACTGTCAAACGTGATCGTAGTCGACCACGACACGCTCCGACGATGGTTTTGCCTGACAGGTGAGAACAAACCCGGCCTTCAGCTCCCATGGCTCCAGCGAATAGTTGATGTCCATCGGCGCCTCGCCCTCGACCAGTTTTGCCCGGCAGGTCGAGCACATGCCGCCCTTGCAGGCGAAGGGAAGATCGACGCCGGCGCGCAGCGCAGCATCGAGAATCGCCTCGTCCTCGGCAACCGGCACGTCGCGGCGCTTGCCGTCGATGATCAAGGACGCGATCGCCTTCGGCGGCGCGTCGGGCGCAACGACCTTTTTCGGCCGCGGCTTGCCGCCGAACTCGGAGACAAAGCGCTCGACATGGATCCGCTCCTCCGCGATGCCGAGATCGCGGCAGGTCGCCTCGATGTCCTCGCTCATCCCGAGGGGGCCGCAGATGAAGACATGATCGACGTGTGCCGCCGGCACCAGCGAGCGCAGCAGCACCCTCACCTTGTCGCCGTCGAGCCGGCCATGCAGGATCGGGATGTCCTGCTCCTCGCCGGAGATGACGTGGAAGATCGAAAAGCGATCGATGAAGCGGTCCTTCAGCTCCTCCAGCGCTTCGAGGAACATGATATTGTCGGTGGCGCGGTTGCCGTAGAACAGGAAGAAGCGGCTGTCCGGCTCGCGCGCCAGCACGCCCTTTACGATCGACAGGATCGGCGTGATGCCGGAACCTGCGGCAAAGCCGACATGAGTCTGCGCGCTATCTGCCGGCGAGACCACACCAAAACGCCCCGTCGGCGTCATCACGTCGAGCTCGTCGCCGCATTTCAGCTCATCCGCCGCCCAGCTTGAAAATGCACCGCCGTCGACCTTCTTCACCGCGATGCGGATCTCGCCGTCGTCGGGGCCGGAGCAGATCGAGTAAGAGCGGCGCACCTCCTCGCCGTCCAGCATGGTGCGGAGTGTGAGGTATTGGCCGGGCGTGAAAGCGTAGTCGCCTACGAGATCGCGGGGAATCGTGAAGGTCATCGAGACCGCGTCGGATGCCTCGCGGCGGAGGTCGTTGACGGCCAAGCGGTGAAAGCGCGGCGCTGCTGCGGACATCATGGACCCTAAGTTTGAACAACGGCCGTCATTGCGAGGAGCGAAGCGACGAAGCAATCCAGACTGTCTCCGCGGAGGGATGCTGGATTGCCTCGCTTCGCTCGCAATGAAGATGGAGTTGGCATGGTGCGTCTCTCAATGACACTTGAAATAATCAAAAGGTTCGCGGCAGGCCTTGCAGCGCCAGAGCGCCTTGCAGGAAGTCGAGCCGAATTCGGAGAGCAGCTCGGTATCTTTCGAACCGCATTGTGGGCATGCGACGGCCTGCTCGCCGAACAGCGCGCGGCGCGAGTTCGAAGCCTGCGGCGGCGCGATGCCGTAGTCACGCAGCTTGCTGCGGCCCTCCTCGCTCATCCAGTCCGTGGTCCAGGCCGGCGACAGCACGGTACGTACCTTCGGCTGGCGGAAGCCGGCACGCTCCAGCGCAACCTCGATTTCGAGCGCGATCATGTTCATCGCCGGGCAACCCGAATAAGTCGGCGTGATCGCGACCTCGACACGATCGCCGTCGAGAACGACATCGCGGAGTACGCCGAGATCGGCGATGGTCAGCACCGGGATTTCGGGATCGACCACGCTCGCGGCCGCATCCCAGGCGCGCCGGCGCAGATCGCTGTCGCGGTCCAGCACCGTCACCATGTCTGCCCCGGAAACGTGCGCTGCATCGATTGCAGCTCGGACAGGAGATGGCCGAGATGCTCGCTGTGCCGGCCCACGCGGCCACCCTGCTGCATCCAGTCGTTTTGCGGCAGCGCAAGTGTCGCTTCGCCGGCGACATCCGAGAGCGTCGTCAGCCAGCGACCGCGCAAGGTTCCGGGATCTACGGCGATACCGGCATGGATCAGGGCGCGCTCCGCCTCATCTACGGCAAACATCTCGCCGGTGAAGGCCCAGAGATGATCGATCGCGGCTTGCGCACGGGCGTGGCTCTCGTCCGTGCCATCGCCAAGCCGGATGATCCATTCCGAGGCGTGGCGCAGATGATAGGCGCTCTCCTTCTCCGACTTGGCGGCAATGGCCGCCAGCGTCGTGTCACGCGAGGCCATCATGGCGCGCCAGTAGAGATCGGCGAATGCCGAATAGAAGAACTGCCGCACCAGCGTCTGCGCGAAGTCGCCATTCGGCTGCTCGACCAGCAGCAGATTGCGGTATTGCCTGACGTCGCGCAAATAAGCGAGCTTGTCCTCGTCATTGTCCTTGCCTTCGGCCTTGGCGGCATAGGTATAGAGCTCGCGCGCCTGGCCGATGAGGTCGAGCGCGATGTTGGAGAGCGCCATGTCCTCCTCCAGCATCGGCGCATGCCCGCACCATTCGGACAGGCGGTGGCCGAGGATCAGCGCATCGTCGGCACGGCGCAGCGCGTAAAGCACCAGCGGCGTTTCGGAGACCTGGATGTTAGCGACCGGCATCTGCCCTATCCATCTTGCCACTTGTTCCGACCTCATCCTGAGGAGGCGCGAAGCGCCGTCTCGAAGGATGGGCCGAGAGTTCGACTGCGAGTCACGGGCCTTCATGGTTCGAGACGCCGCTTCGCGGCTCCTCACCATGAGGGGAGAGAGTGTTACATGTGCCCCACTTCCTCAGGCACCTCATAGAACGTCGGATGCCGGTAGATCTTCGACTCCGCTGGCTCGAACATCATGCCTTTCTCGGCGGGATCGCTCGCGGTGATCGCGGTCGACGGGACGACCCAGATCGAAAGACCCTCGCCGCGGCGGGTGTAGATGTCGCGCGCGGCTTGCAGCGCCATGGTGGCATCGCTCGCATGCAGCGATCCCACATGCTTGTGCGCGAGCCCGTTGCGGCTGCGAATGAAGACTTCCCACAGCGGCGTGTTCGGCGTGGCCATCTCGATCTCCCTATTCCGCGGCTTGCGCGGTCTGACGCTGCGCGCGCTTGGCGGCATAGCTGGCTGCCGCCTCGCGCACCCAGGCGCCCTCCTCGTGCGCCTTGCGGCGCGCGGCCACGCGGTCGCGATTGCAGGGGCCGTTGCCGGCAAGCACCTGCTTGAATTCGGTCCAGTCGATCTCGCTGTAGCGCCAGTGCCCGTCGGCGTCCTGCGTCATGCCGGGATCGGGAATGGTGAGGCCGAGATATTGCGCCTGCGGCACCGTGGCATCGACGAATTTCTGGCGCAGCTCGTCATTGGAGAAACGCTTGATCTTCCACTTCGTCGAGGTGTCGCTGTGCTGGCTCGTGGCATCGGGCGGCCCGAACATCATCAGCACCGGCCACCACCAGCGGTTCAGCGCGTCCTGTGCCATCGCCTTCTGCTCGTCCGAGCCGCGGCACAGCGTCAGCATGATCTCGTAGCCCTGGCGCTGGTGGAACGATTCCTCCTTGCAGACGCGGATCATCGCGCGCGCATAGGGGCCATAGGAGCAGCGGCACAGCGGGATCTGGTTCATGATCGCGGCGCCGTCGACCAGCCAGCCGATCGTGCCGATGTCGGCCCAGGTCAGCGTCGGATAGTTGAAGATCGAGGAATACTTGGCCTTCCCCGCCAGCATCGCGTCGACCAGCTCTTCCCGCGACGTGCCGAGTGTCTCGGCGGCGGCATAAAGGTAGAGCCCGTGTCCGCACTCGTCCTGCACCTTGGCCAGCAGCGCGACCTTGCGGCGCAAGGTCGGCGCGCGCGTGATCCAGTTGCCTTCGGGCAGCATGCCGACGATTTCGGAATGGGCGTGCTGGGAGATCTGGCGGGTGAGCGTTTTGCGATAGGCCGACGGCATCCAGTCGTTCGGCTCGATGCGCTCCTCGGCATCGATCCGGGCCTGGAACTGCGCAGCTCTGCCTGCGTCCTCCAGACCGCGATCATCGGTCTCGGCCGTGTTCAGCGCCTGGGTATACATGCGCATCCTCCCGTTTTATTGGGGGACAATATATAACAGAAATTACTTCATGCAAGATAATTCTGTAACATGTATATCAGGCCTCGAACCTCCTCTCCAGGAGTTTTCGCGCCGGCGGCAGCGGCCCCTTTTCATTGGTTCCATGGCCATCAAGCCATTGCTCGGACAAGGCAAGCAGCGCGCGGTAGATCTCGCCGCAGAGGTCGCGGGCCGCCCTGCCCGGCCAATCCGCCGGCAACAGGCTTTGGGGCAGCAGCGGGTCGCGCAGCACGACGCGGCGATAGTGGTGGATCATCAGGATGCGCGCGGTGAACGCGTCGGCCTCGGACAAATCCGTACCGCGCGCGATCGCTGCGCGGAGCGGCTCGAACGTCTTCATGAATTTCAGATACGCATCGGCGGTGCGGTCCAGCGGCCAGCTCGCACTGAGCAGGCGGCGGCCGCTGTCATCCTCGGCCGAGACTTCGAGACGGATCGCTCCCGCCGCCTCGTCCGGCACCGGCACGCCCGACGGCGCGACCCAGACGCCCGGCAGCGGACTGCCGAAGCCGGCATTGCGCAGCGCTTCGCGCGAGGCGTCGCGATCCCAGCCATTGCCGATCAGCAGCAGCTCGAAGCGCCCGGTCCAATCCGACGGTGGCGGATCGTAGATGTGGCGCGTGGCGGCTTCGAAAGTCTGACTTCCCTTGTCGGCCAGCCGATAGAAGCTGTTCCGGCCAACCTTCTCGCGCGTCAGCCAGCCGTCGGCGGCAAGGCGCGACATCGCGGTACGGACGACGCCGCTGTCGATATCCAGGCTCTCGAAGAATTCCAGCAGCGTGCCCAGCCACACCGAGCCGCCACGCGGCACGATGGCATCGCCGAACACGGTGATGACGATGGAGCCGGTGCGCGACGGTTCGCGCTTGAGCTGGTCGATGATGCGTGAGAGCGGATGCGCCATGCGCGAGGCATAGCGCGTTTGGTGCGGCTGCGACAATGGACGGGAACGACGCCTCTTCTCCTTCTCCCCGCTTGCGGGGAGAAGGTCGGGATGAGGGGGAGTCTCCGCAGGCTCGGTGAGAATGGGACTCGCGGAGAGCCCCCCTCCCCCGCCACGCCCGGACGATGCTTCGCATCGCTCGGCGCGTGTCGGCCTCTCCCCACAGGCGGGGAGAGGCGAAAAAGGAATCACCGATGCGGATCGGGATAGGCAAGGCTGCGCCAGCCGCTGCGGTCGAACGGCTTCCACTGGCCTTCCTTCTGCGAAAGCCGGTCGGCGACCGCGTAAACCGCGGCGGGGTGGTGGCCCATGCCGCAATGGCTGCTGTCGATCTCGATGCTCTCGGTCTGCGCGCCGCTCTTCTCCATGCAGCCCTGCCAGGCGCAGACACCGTCGGTGCGGCTGAAGATGGCGGTGGTCGGCACCGGCGGCGGAACGGCGAGATCGCCGCCAAAGCGCGGATCGACCTGATCGGCCTTCTGCCCGCTCGCCCATTCATAGACGCGCCAGGCATTGGTCGAACGGGGATCGCCGGCGAAGGGGCTGCCGAGCGTGATCACCTGACGTACGCGCTCGGGCATCATCTTGGCGAGCTGGCGCGCATAGAGGCCGCCGAGGCTCCAGCCCACCAGGCTGATCTTGCGGCCGTGCTTGTCGCTGAGCTCCTCGACCAGATCGACCATCGCATGCTGCACGCCCTCACGCAGGCCATAGTTGCGGCCCTGGCGCCAGCCACTCGCCGCATAGCCCTTTCCGGTCAGAAACGTGCGCAGCGCGCGTGTGGACGCGTCTGAGGCCACAAGACCGGGCAGCACCAGCACCGGGTGCCCATCGCCACGCGGTGCGAGGCTCAGCAGCGGCAGCGCGCCGAGGAATGCGCCGAACTCGTGGATCGCGCGCCCTTCCAAAAACATCAGGGTACGGGACGGCGGACGCAGCGTCTGGGCAGTAGCGGTCATCAATGTTGTCCCTTGGGAGAGCGCCGGCCGCGATGCCGGCAAATGGGCATGAATTCCAATACGCCGGCTTCTCAAACGTTCCGCAGCGCAACATGAATCAGCTAGGCGGCCGGTTCCCGACATTCAAGCCGGACAGACGCGGGGCCACAATAGGCCTCCGCGTTAATGCTAACGGCCGTGACGCAAAAGTCACAACAATCGGAACAGGGATTCTACGGAGTAGAGCGCAAGACCTGCGAGCCCGCCGATCAGCGAACCATTGAAACGGATGTATTGCAGGTCGCGGCCGATATTGATTTCGATCAGCGAAATCAGCTGAGCCATATCCCACGCCTTGACCTGATCGGAGATGAATGTCGAGACGCCGCTCTTCTGGTCGGCGACGAAGCTGCGCAACACTGTCACCAGACCCTTGTTGATCTCGCCGCGCAGCTCCGCATCGCCCGCGAGCGCTTCACCCGCGGCGACGCACATGCCGGCGAGATGATGCTGAAGCACCTGCGTTTCACCGCTCGCGCTGCGCTCGATGAAGGAGCGCGTATTGGCCCAGACGGTGCGGGCGAGATCGGCAAGTTCGGGCCGCGCCAGGAGATCGCGCTTCAAGCCGTCGATACGATCGATATAGGCCTGGTCGGTGCCGAGCCGGTCGACGAAGCTGAGCACCATGCGATCGAACTCGCCGCGGAACGGATGCTTGGGATCGCTGCGCACCTCGTTGAAGAAGGCGGTGGCGGAGGCCACGATCTTGTTCACCAGAAACTTGTCGGCCCGATAGAGCCTGAGCAGGGTCGGCAGCTCCGCGCGCACCTTCTCGCGGATCATCGCCATCGTCTCGGTCTGGTTCAGCGTCTCGTGCATGATACGCAGGAGATCGTCGAACAGGATCTGGTGCCGTCCCTCCGCCACGAAGCCGCGCAGCGTGCCGGCCGCGAGCGGCGCAAGATCGATCGCCTGGAGCTGCGATGACATGCGGCGGACGATGAAGGTCATCAGGCCCGACGTCTCGGTTGCGGAAACAGCCTCCGGCAAAAGGCGCAGTGCGAAGCGCGCAAGGTCGTCGCTGCGCTTGCGGTCGCGCAGCCAGTCGGCGACGAAGGAGCCGAAATCGATCTCCTTCAGCTTGGCCTCGACGGGACCCGCCTCGAGGAAATGCACCTGGATGAACTCGCCGAGCTTGTCGGCGATGCGGGCCTGGTTGCTCTGGATGATCGCGGTATGCGGGATCGGCAGGCCGAGCGGCCGCTTGAACAGCGCGACCACGGCATACCAATCGGCGAGCCCGCCGATGGTCGCGGCCTCCGCGAAGGCAGCGATGAAGCCGAACACGGGATGCACGGGGAGAAGCCATTTCGCGACGACGAACAGACCAAGCGTCGAGGCCAGCACCAGCGTTGCCAGCGCCTTGACGCGGCGCAGCTCGGCCGCGCGTTCGGCATCGCCGGGGCTGTCGAAAGAGAAGCTGGTAGATGAATCCATGACTGCATCACAGTACTCCGTCATTGCGAGCGAAGCGAAGCAATCCAGAGTCTTTCCACGGAGAGACTCTGGATTGCTTCGTCGCAAGGGCTCCTCGCGATGACGGCCGCGACGGCGGCGCAAAAACAAAAGGCCCGCCGAAGCGGGCCTCAAATTCAGTTTATCTATTCAGGACGCCGGATCAGGCGGTCTTGGTGTAGACCTTGGCAAAGTTGTCCTGAGCGGACTTCGCACCGTTGGCGGCGAGCTTGCCGAAATAGTCGGTGGTCGCCTTGGCGCGCGAGACGAAGGCTTCGCCGCGGGCGCGGAGCAGGCTCGACTGGATCTCGACGGCTTCGCTGAACGACTTGGCCGACGCCAGCTTGTCGATGCCCGAGAAGAACGCCTCGGCGTCTTCGTAGATCGCCTGCTGGATGTTGCGGCTGATCTTGCCGGCTTCGGTGACGGACTCGGTCACCGCGTTCTCGACGGCGGCGGTCACGCGCTCGGAGCCAGCGAACACCTCGGCCGCACGGTCCTTGGCGGTGTTGGCGGACTTCTTGACGAACTCGCGGGCAGCCTCGGGAACTTCCAGGTTCTGGATGTTCTTGAATGCGTCCTTGAAGCCTTCGAAAGCGGTGTTGGTTTCGGTGGTCATGGGGTTCTCTCCATCCTCATTGGGTTGAGCTATGGGCTCACCCCGTCCTCGTTGGCCCGGGGCACGACCTATATGGCATAGTTAATTGTGCGATGCAATATTCATATTGCGCTGCGATATCACGAAAACGTGAACAGCCTTAATGGGAGGCAGTCTGCTGCCTTCCTGACCCGCCTCCTACTGTGCATGGGGTTGAATTCAACTTTTTTGCTGCCAGGCCCTGCCCTAGTGCTGGACGGCCCCCGGGAGCCCATAGGCCTCCATCTGGGCCTGCACCTGCGCGATGTTGTGCCCGAGCACGACGATGTCGTGGGTCTTGCCCTCGACGTCCCGGACATGGTCCCGCAGCAGCGCCTCGGCCTTGAAGCCGAGGCTCTCGAACAGGGCGATCGCCGCCTGCTGGTCGACCGTCATCTGGACCGACAGCTTTTCCAGGCCGGCGCCGAGTGCGAGGGCAAAGGTCTCCTGCGACAGCGCCCGCCCTACCCCCTTCCCGCGCACGTCGAGCGAGACCACCATGCGGATTTCGCCGACATGGGGCGACCAGGAATGGGGGTCGCGCACCAGCGTGCCGCAGCCGACGACCTTGCCGCCGCTGACCGCGAGCAGGCTGGTGATCGCGCCGCGCTCGATCTCCTTGACCCAGGCGGAGAGCACCTTCGGCTCGCTGATGTTGCGCGGCAGGAACAACAGATCATGGCTCGGCAGGCCCTTGCCGAAGGCCAGCACCGCGGCTTCGTCCGCGGGCGACATCAGGCGTATCTCGATATCGCCGGCGTCGGTCTTGATGTGACGCGGATAGGAACGCTGCTCGCTCATGTCGATCTCTTCCCCAGCCAGGAGTCCAGTTTCGGCCACAGCCGCTTCACCGCGTTGGCGCCGGCGACCAGCGAGACGTGACCGCCTTTCAGCATCACCTCTTCCTTGTCTTCCGATCCAATCTTCGCGATCAGGTGCTTGGCGGCATCATACGGCACGATGTGATCGTGCTCGGCGACGGCATGCAGGAACGGCACCTTGATGTCTTCGAGCTTCGCCGCACGGCCGCCGACCGACATGGTGTCGTTGTAGAGCTTGTTGTCCCACATCAGGTCCTTGGTGATGGTGCGGAAATATTCGCCCGCGAGCGGCAGCGTGTCGGTCGCCCAGCGGTCGAACATCCGGTACGATTTCACGAACTCGTCGTTCCAGATGTTTTCCCAGAGCTGGATCTGGCTCACCGTGCGCGAGGCCGGGCGCAGCATCTCGAACGACGACAGGATCATCTCCGGCGGCACGTTGCCGACGCTGTCGACCAGGCGGTCGACGTCGAAATAGCGGCGGTCGGAGAAATTCGAGAACAGCTTCATCTCGCGGAAGTCGATCGGCGTGGTGAAGCAGATCAGGTTCTTCATCGGCCCGTCCTTGTGGATCGAGCCGTAGAGCAGCGACAGCACGCCGCCGAAGCAATAGCCGATCACGGAGACGTCCTGCTCGCCGGAATCGGCTTGCACCCGGCGCACGCAATCCGGAATGAAGTCGAGGACATAGTCCTCCATCCGCAGGCTCTTCTCCTCCGGACGCGGCGCGCTCCAGTCGAGCATGTAGACGTCGTAGCCGCGCCTTAGCAGAAACTCGATAAAGCTCTGGCCGGGCACGAGGTCGAGGATGTAGCCGCGGTTGGTGGTCGCCATCACGATCAGCACCGGCACGCGGTAGATCTCGTCCGACATCGGCCGGTAGTGATAGAGGCTCATCGTGCCGCGCGAATGCAGCACGTCCTTCGGCGTCGAGCCGAGCGTGGGTCCGGAGGTCGAGAAATATTCGACGCCCTTGATGCTGCGCTGGATGGCGCGCTGCACCTCGGACTGGATGCGATCCGGGATGGATGCGAAATCAAGTCCGGTGGTTGCGTTCATGTTTGTCCTCCGTTCTCGGAGGGCGGACGCTTGGTCCGCGGCGGTTTCGGCGCCCCGTCGAAGCCTTGCGATATCCCGGAACTCGCCGCGATCTGGCTCAGCATCGACTTCAGCTCGCCGATCTGCGCTTCGATCGACTGCAGCCGCTCCGCAAGACCCGTGACCTGCTCCCGGCTCGGCAGGTTCATCGAGACAAGGTATTTCTCCATCAGCTCGCCGAGCTGCTTCTGAGCACCTGCAGCAACTCCGCCCGCACGGTTCACGACTTGCGAAAACTCGGGCGACGACATGGCCTGGTTGGCGAAGGCGTTGAACCCCTTCTCCATCTCCCCCATCATCTTCTGCCACATGGCGACCGGGTCGTTGGTCTTGTCGGTCATCGGCGTCCTCCTGGTGTCGAGAGCTGCGATGCCCTTCTTTTTTCACCATACCACACCGTTGCGGGGGAGCGGTCAACCGGCAGGTCGCCCGGTGCGGCGCACACGGCTTCTTTGCGACGTGAAACCATGCGATACAGCATTGGTCAGCAGGAGGGACCCGTGACCGCTCATCAGCCGCCCCAGACCGTCCGCGCCAACGGCATCGACATCTGCTACGAGATTTTCGGCAACGACAATGCCGAGCCCTTGCTGCTGATCATGGGGCTCGGAGCGCAGATGATCCACTGGGATGATGCATTCTGCGAGCAGCTCGCGGTGCACGGCTTTCGCGTGATCCGCTTCGACAATCGCGACATCGGCAAATCGAGCCATCTCACCGGCGGCAAACGGCTGACGCCGCTCGAGCTCTTGAAGCTGCGCTTCCTCAGGATTCCCGTGGCGGCGACCTACAAGCTGATCGACATGGCCAAAGACACGGTCGGCCTGATGGATGCGCTCGGCATCAAGTCCGCGCATCTCGTCGGCGCCTCCATGGGCGGCATGATCGCGCAGGAGGTGACGCTGTCGTTTCCAGATCGCGTGCGCTCGCTGACCTCGATCATGTCGACCACAGGCAATCCGCGCGTGCCGCCGCCGTCACGCGAAGCCGCAGCCATGCTGATGGCGCCGCCACCGCGCAGCAAGGAGGAATTCATCGTCCGCTACGGCCAGACCTGGAAGGTGCTGCGCGCCGGGTCGTTTCCGGAGGAAGAAGCGCTCGATCCGGATCGCGCCGAGCGCGTCTTCGCGCGCGGGCTCAATCCCGCCGGCGTCGGCCGCCAGCTGCGCGCCGTGCTTGCCTCCGGCAGCCGCAAGCAGCGGCTGCACAGCGTGAAGACGCCGACGCTCGTCATCCACGGCACCGTCGATCCGCTGGTCCGCCCCGAAGGCGGCAAGGACACGGCGGCATCGATCCCAGGAGCCAAGCTGTTGATGATCGAGGGCATGGGCCACGCCCTGCCGATGCGATTCTGGCCTGACATCATCCGCGCCATCGACAAGCACGCGCATGGCGCGGCGGCGCGGGCCGCTTAGACCAAGCAAGTCTCTTCACGGTGACCTTGTGAGCTTCCGGTTACTCTCTTAACGCAAGCCGGCGCGAAAGCTATACCGGCCTCCCTCACTCGCAAGCCAGAGGCCATCGGCCTCGCGGAGCTCACATGCATCTCATCGTCCGGTCCGTCGCTATGATTGCGGCTTCCATTCTCATGCTGTCCTTCGTCAGCGGCGCCGCGGTCGCCGGCAGCGCGCAGGAAGAAGCCAACCGCACCGCCGTGCTCGCATTCTACGAGAAGGGCCTCAATCAGAAGGACGCCGATGCGGCCCTCGCCTATGTCGGTAACCGTTATGTCCAGCACAATCCCAATGCCGCGGATGGCCCCGACGGCTTTCGCAAGTTCATCGGTTTTCTTCGTGAAAAGTTTCCGAACTCGCGCAGCGAGATCAAGCGCTCGTTCGTGGACGGTGACTTTGTGATTCTGCACGTTCACGCGGTTCGCGAGCCCGGTACCAAGGGCAACGCGATCGTCGATATCTTCAAGCTGGAAAACGGCAAGATCGTCGAGCACTGGGACGTCGTGCAGCCGATCCCGGAAAGCCCGGCGAACAACAACACGATGTTCTAACGCGTAGGGTGGGCAAAGGCGCGCTCTTCGCGCGCCGTGCCCACCATCAATCCGCAAGATCGATGGAAATGGTGGGCACGCTTCGCTTTGCCCACCCTACAATTCCAACATCAAGGACTCGCAACCCGGATCAAACGCAGCGCAAAAGAAACACTTAGCCCTTCTTCGCCATCCAGATCACGTGACGCGCACCGCCGCCTCTTCCGGTGGCGCGGACGGCGACTTCGTTGACGTCGAAGCCGGCGCGCTTGAGGCGCTTGGTGAATGCGGGGTTGGGTCCGGACGACCAGACCGCCAGCACGCCGCCCGGCCGCAGTGCCGTCTTCGCCGCCGTCAGCCCGCTTGCACTGTAGAGCGCGTCGTTGCCTTTCCGGGTCAGGCCCTCCGGCCCGTTGTCGACGTCGAGCAGAATGGCGTCGAAGGCCGCGCTCTTCGCCCGGATGACTTCGCCGACGTCGACCTCGCGGATTTTTACCCTGACATCATCGAGACTGTCGCCGAAGACCTCCGCCATCGGACCTCGCGCCCAGGCGACAACCGCCGGCACGAGCTCGGAGACCACGATCTTCGCCTTAGCTCCAAGCACCGTGAGCGCCGCACGCAGCGTAAAGCCCATGCCGAGGCCGCCGATGAGAACGACGGGTTTTGCGACTTTCTCGATCTGCTTGGCCGCCAGCGTCGCGAGTGCGGCTTCCGAACCCGACAGGCGGTTGTTCATCAGCTCGTTGGTACCGAGCTTGATGGAAAACTCCTTGCCCCGCCGCATCAGGCGGAGCTCCTCGTCGGAGCCGGGGATTTTGGCGGTGTCGAGTTTTTCCCAGGGAATCATGCGGAAGCTTTAGCACGATTTGCTTCGTAGCCCGGATGGAGCGAAGCGCAATCCGGGAAACGCTCTCCTGAGGAAAGACCGCCCCGGATTTCGCTGCGCTCCATCCGGGCTACGGGAGCATGCCGTGGCTACCCGCCCGCCCAGACGTCCAGCACATAGCGATTCTTCGCGCCCATCTCCTCGATCCAGCGCGCAGCCGCGGCGGCATCGCTGCCGCTCTTCTCGCGATGAATCGCAACCAGCGCCGCCTTCACGTCGGGCTCCATCTTGCCGCCATCGCCACAGACATAGATGATCGCGCCCTGCTCGATCAGCGGCCAGACCTTGTCCTTCTGCGCGGCCAGCACGTGCTGCACATAGGTCTTCGGCCCGTCCGCGCGCGAGAACGCGGTGAAGAGCTCGGCGATGCCGCTTGCCGCCAGCGCCTTCAGCTCGTCTGCGTAGAGGAAATCCTGGTCGGGATGGCGGCAGCCGAAGAACAGCATCGCCGGGCCGAGCGTGGCGCCTTTCGCCTTGCGCGCAGCGCGCTCCTGGAGGAAGCCGCGGAACGGCGCGAGGCCGGTGCCCGGGCCGATCATGATGATCGGCACGGACGGATCATCCGGCAGACGGAAGCCGGCCTTGGTCTCGCGCACGGTGGCGTAGATCGCATCGCCCGCGCGCCGGTTGGCGAGATAGTTCGAGCAGATGCCCTTGTAGGTGCCCCGTCCCGAAGCGGCCGGCCCCTCGACCACGCCGACCGTGACGCTGCATCGCGCCGGATCCACCGACGGCGAAGACGAGATCGAGTAATAGCGCGGCGCCAGCAGGGAGAGCATTTCCAGATAGACATGGAACGGCAGTTCGCAGGCCGGGTATTCGAGCAGCAGGTCAAACACCGACTTGCGCCGAGCCAGGATCTCGGTGCGGTAGCGCTCGAGCGGCTCCGCCTCCTCGCCGACGAAGGCCAGCAGCTTCGGCTTGGTGACCGGGCAGCGAGTGTGCTCGGCCATGATCTGGATCTGCTTGCGGGTCGCGACCTGCTGCAACTCGACGAACTCGCTGAGCAGGCGTCCCACCGACACGGCATTGCCGACCGGCAATTGCGCACGGCGGCCTTCGGCGACCTGAAGCCTGATCTGGTCGGCCGGCAGGAAACCGAAACGGCGGGCAACCGAGTCCACCAGCGTTGGATCATTGCGGGGGACGACGCTCAAATGGTCGCCAACGCGATAGCTGACGTTGGCCGGCAGCTGCACCTCGATATGGCGCGTCGAGCGCTCCGACGGATTGGGCCCGTTCTTGTGCTGAAGCTCGTCATTGACCACCACCTTCATCGCCACCGCGCCGCCCTGGGCAACGATGGTGTTGACGGCGGTCACCGCCACAGGCTC
>NZ_AKIY01000196.1 GCF_000282615.1 Bradyrhizobium sp. YR681
CGCCCCCGCCCTGCCGATCGGCATGCCCGTTGCGACGAAGCTGCAACGGGCCGCCTCGATGCTGTGCTTCGTGCTGGTGATCGGCCAGTGTGCGTTTCTCGGCCTGTTCGGCGCCACGCTGCGCAAGATCCTGTACCAGCGCAGCATCGAGCTGAAGGCTGCCTATCAGCGCATCGAGGAACTGGCCGAGCTCGACGAGCTGACCGGTTCCTACAACCGCCGCTGCATCATGCGTCTTCTCGACGCAGAGATGGAGAAGTCGCGGCAGACCTCCGCACCTTGCGCCATCGCGCTGATCGACCTCGACTGGTTCAAGCGCATCAACGACGCCCACGGCCACCCCGTCGGCGACGAGGTGCTGCGCACCTTCGCCATCACCATTTTCGCCAACATCCGCCCGACCGACTGTTTTGGTCGTTACGGCGGCGAGGAATTCCTGCTGATGCTGCCGGGCACCGAAGGTGACGCCGCCCTGCGCATGATGGATCGGCTGCGCAGCATCGTCGCCGATCTCGACTGGAGTGCATTTTCTCCGGGCATGCGGGTGACGATTTCCGCGGGCGTCGTGACGCTCCGCGACGCCGATACTGCCGACACGTTTCTCGCGCGCGCCGACAGCGCGCTCTATTCCGCCAAGGCGCAAGGGCGCAACCGAGTTGCGACCAGCTGACCAATCCATTTTCTCCCGGCGCGTCAGAAGCCGCCGCCGGATCGCACGCTCCAGGACAGGGCAATGAGATCGAAATCCGCCAAACCATCCGAGAACCTGCTGGAGGAATTGCAGGCTGCGCTCTCGCACGGCACCGTCGCGCGCCGCGTCGAGACGCTGCGCCGCGTCACCGATCTGTTCTTGGGCAGCGCGGTGGAGTATTCCGACGACCACATCCGCTTGTTCGACGACGTGTTCCAGTGCCTGATCGAGCAGATCGAGACCTCGGCCCGGGCGCTGCTCGCCGACCGCCTGGCGCCGGTCGCGGCCGCACCGCCGAAGATCATCCGCACGCTCGCGCTCGACGAGGTCATCGAGGTCGCAGGCCCCGTGCTGTCGAAATCGGAACGGCTGGACGAGGCGACCCTGATCGAGATCGCGCGCACGCGGGGCCAGGCGCATCTCAAGGCGATCTCGCTGCGGCGGGTGCTGTCGGAAGCGCTCACCGACGAGCTGGTGACGCGCGGCGACGAGGACGTGGTGCAGTCGACCGTCAGCAATCCGGGCGCGCAGATCTCCGAGGGAAGTCTCACCGATCTCGTCACGCGCGCCGAACGCGACGATGATCTGGCCACCTGCATCGGCCTGCGGCCCGACCTGCCGCGTCATCACTATCTGAAGCTGATCGCGAAGGCCTCCTTGAGCGTGCGCAGGAAGCTGGAAGCCGCCCATCCCGAGCTCGCGGACGAGGTGTCGAGCGTGGTCCAGGCAGCGGCCCAGCGAGTCCGCGCCGCCGCCATGACCCGGCAGACCGAAATGGCGCGCGCGCTGGTGAAGTCGCTCCACGAGGACGGGCGTCTCAACGAGCTTCAGGTCACCGCCTTCGCAGACCAGGGCAAGTTCGACGAAACCAACGCGGGGCTCGCCGCGCTCGCGGGCGTTGCGGTCGAGACCGCCGAGACCATGATGATCGAAAGCCGCACCGAGGGCGTGATGATCCTCGCCAAGGTTGCCGGCATGTCGTGGGCCAGCGTGCGCGCGATCATCGCCATGCGCGAGAAGCTGTCAGGCGGCTCGCTGACCGACGTGCTGACGCTGCGCGATACCTACGAGGCGTTGCGCGCATCGACTGCACAGCAGGTGCTGCGCTTCCACCGCATGCAGAGCACGACGCCGGCGGCCTGAGCGGCGTGCCGCCGCCGTCAGGCGTCGGGCATCCGGTGCAGGAGCTTGTCGAGCGTGATCGGGTAGTCGCGCACCCGTATGCCGGTCGCGTTGTAGATGGCGTTGGCGAGCGCCGCCGCGACACCGCATAGCCCGAGCTCGCCGATCCCCTTGGCCTTCATCGGCGACGACATCGGGTCGGTCTCGTCCAGGAAGATCGTATCCTGGTGTGGAATGTCGGCATGAACCGGAACCTCGTAGCCGGCCAGATCATGGTTGACGAAGAAACCGGTGCGCTTGTCCACGGCCAGCTCTTCCATCAGCGCCGCGCCGACGCCCATCGTCATGGCGCCGATCACCTGGCTGCGCGCCGTCTTCGGATTGAGGACCCGGCCTGCGGCACAAACGGCGAGCATGCGGCGAACGCGTATCTCGGCCGTCGCCACGTCGACGCCGAGCTCGACGAAATGCGCGCCAAACGTGGATTGCTGATGCGTCTTGGCAAGATCGCCATACTCGATCGAATCCTCCGCGATCAGCTCGCTGTCCGACGCAGCCTGTCCCAGCGGGACGCTTCGGTTGCCCGAGGACACCTGCCCGTCCGAAAACGCGACGTCAGCGGAATTGAAGCCGAGCTTCTGTGCCACCGCCTCGCGCAGCTTGACGCAAGCGGCATAAACACCGGAGGTCGAATTGTTCGCACCGAACTGCCCGCCGGAGCCGGCGGAGACCGGGAAGCTGGAATCGCCGAGGCGCACCACGACCTTTTCGAGTGGCAGCCCCATCATCTCCGCCGCGGTCTGCGCGATGATGGTGTAGCTGCCGGTTCCTATGTCCGTCATGTCGGTCTCGACGGTCACGGTCCCGCTTCGATCGAGACGAACGCGGGCGCCCGACTTCATCAGAAGGTTGTTGCGGAACGCAGCCGCCATGCCCATGCCCACCAGCCAGCGGCCTTCCCGCCGCTTGCCCGGCTCGGCATTTCGCGCGCTCCACCCGAAGCGTTCCGCACCGGTCTTCATGCACGCGACAAGCTGCCGCCGCGAGAACGGACGGCCCGGATGTTCGGGATCGACCTGGGTATCGTTGCGCGCGCGGAATTCGACGGGATCGAGATTCAGCCGCTCCGCCATCTCGTCCATGGCGATCTCCAGCGCCATCATGCCGGGTGCCTCACCGGGTGCACGCATGGCGTTGCCCTCGGGCAGGTCCAGCATGGCCAGACGCAACGCCGTCATCCGGTTCTCGCCGGCATAGAGCAGACGGGTCTGCTGGACCGCCGTCTCCGGCCTGCCCTCCGGCAAATTGCCCGACCAGCTCTCGTGTCCGATCGCGGTGATCTTGCCGTCCCTGTTGGCACCGATGCGAATCCGCTGGATCGTCGCCGGGCGATGCGTGGTGTTGTTGAACATCAGCGGGCGCTGCATCGCGACCTTGACCGGACGGTTGGCGGCACGGGCGCCTAGCGCCGCCAGGACCGCGTCCGAACGAAGGAACAACTTTCCACCGAAGCCGCCGCCAATGAAGGGGGAAATGAGGCGCACGTTTTCCTTGGGAAGGCCGAGCGTCTTGGCAACGTCCCCGGTCGTCCAGGCAATCATCTGGTTCGATGTCCAGAGAGTGAGCTTGTCGCCATCCCACGCCGCCATCGACGCATGCGGCTCCATCATGGCATGGGCCTGATCCGGGGTGGTGTAGGTCGCATCGAGTTGCACCGGCGCGGCGGCGAAGGCACCGGGAAAATCGCCGACATTCGTGTCCGGCTGGTTGTCGCCGCGGCCGGGCGGCTTTGCAGCGCCATCCCGTCCGGCGGCCAGATCGAACGAGCCCTTCGCCGCGCTGTAACTAACCTGAACAAGCTGGGCCGCGGCGCGGGCCTGTTCAAAAGTTTCGGCAACGACGACCGCGACGGCCTGATGATAGTGGTCGATCTCGGGGCCGCCGAGCAGTTTTGCCGTGTTGTAATTGCCCTTGCCGAGCTTGCCGGCATTTTCTGCGGTGACGATTGCCATGACGCCCGGCGCGGCCTTGGCGCGCGACAGATCGATCGATGCGATCCGCCCCTTGGCGATGGCCGAACCGACGATGTAGCCGTAGGCCGGGCGCGAGCCGACGTCGTGCCATTCATAGGCGTAGGTTGCCTTCCCCGTCGTCTTGAGAGGGCCGTCGATCCGGCTGGTCGCATGTCCGATGATCTTGAGCTGGTCGATCGGATTTGTGGTCGCGGGCGTATCGAACTTCATGGCTCAACCCTTTGCTTCGGTGAGCACGGCGGCGAGCGTGCGCTCGACCAATGCCAGCTTGAATGAATTGTCCCGGGTCGGCTTGGCACCATCGAGCAAACGTGCAGCGACGGCCTTGGCGCCGCGCGGCATCTCGGCTTCCGCTGCCTCGACGCGCCAGGGCTTGTGAGCGATGCCTCCGACGGCGACCCGTCCCGTTCCATCGCGCTGGACGATGGCTCCGACCGAGACCAGCGCGAACGCATAGGAGGCGCGGTCGCGCACCTTGCGATAGACGTGCGTTCCGCCGAGGGGCTTCGGAAGCGTCACGGACGTGATCAGCTCGCCGGCCCCGAGCGTCGTCTCGAGATGCGGCGTGTTTCCGGGCAGACGGTGCAGATCGGCAATCGGGATGTTTCGGGTCGTGCCATCAGGACGAGCCGTCTGGACCGTCGCATCGAGCGCGCGCATCGCGATTGCCATGTCGCTCGGATGGGTCGCGATGCAGGCGTCGCTGGCGCCGATCACCGCATGCTGGCGGGTTATGCCGCCGATGGCGGCGCAGCCGCTGCCGGGGCTGCGCTTGTTGCAGGGCTGGTTGGTGTCATAGAAATAGGGACAGCGCGTCCGCTGCAGCAGATTGCCGGCGGTGGTGGCCTTGTTGCGCAATTGCCCGGAGGCGCCGGCGAGCAGCGCGCGCGAGAGCAGGCCGTAGTCGCGCCGCACCCGCTCGTCCGCAGCCAAGGCCGTGTTGCGCACAAGCGCGCCGATGCGCAGGCCTCCCTCGGGCGTCGGTTCGATCTTGTCGAAGCCGAGACCATTGACGTCGATCAGATGGGACGGCGTCTCGATTTCGAGCTTCATCAGGTCGAGCAGATTGGTGCCGCCGGCGATGAATTTTGCGTTGCTGGTGCGGACGGCCGCGGAGGCCGCCGCCGCGGGCGAATGCGCCTTTTCGTAGGTAAAGGATCTCATGCGGGCCTCCCGGCAATTTCGGTGATGGCCTCGGCAATGTTCGAATAGGCGCCGCAACGACAGATGTTGCCGCTCATGCGCTCGCGCAGTTCGGCGTTGGTCAATTCTGGCGCGACGTTCAGATCGTCCGTGACGTGACTGGGAATGCCGGCCTTGATCTCGTCGAGCACGGCCACCGCCGAGCAGATCTGGCCCGGCGTGCAATAGCCGCACTGGAAGCCATCATGCTTGACGAAGGCGGCCTGCATCGGATGCATGTGCTCGGGCGTTCCGAGCCCCTCGATCGTGGTGACGCTGTCGCCCTCATGCATGACCGCGAGCGTCAGGCAGGAATTGATGCGCTGCCCGCCGACGATCACGGCGCAGGCGCCGCACTGGCCGTGATCGCAGCCCTTCTTGGTGCCGGTGAGATGCAGATGCTCGCGCAAAGCGTCCAGCAGCGTCGTGCGGGTGTCAAGCTTCAGCGCCCGAACCTCGCCGTTGACGTTGAAGGACACCGTCGCCATCGCGGGCGCGTCCGCCGCAGTTGCAGCCGCCAGGGGCTGCGGAACCGAATTCTGCGCTTGTGCGGATGTGGCGCCGATCGCCACCGACGTCGCGGTCCCGATCAGAAGGTTCCGCCGCGACATTTCGAATGCGCTGGGTTTTCGCATGGTTGGGCATATCCCTCGCTACAGCAGCGTCCATCGACGCTCTGGATAGAAGTCGTCCAACCGAAGTTAGTTTCTAGACGGGGCCCGGATTAGCCGTTCACGACGGCATGAACCTATGTCTGTCATTCATTAATGCAGGCGCGATCGCGCTGGTCGAAAGCCGGAAGTCGCGGCCATGTGACGCGACGTCGACGCGGAACACCTGCAGTCGCGCAGGATCTAGTAGCGCAAGATCTAGTAGCGCAAAACTTTCGAGCCCACGAGCGCCCCGATCGCGGCCACCAGCGCGGTCGCGAGCGTGTACCAGGTCGCGACGAACAGTGGCGAATCGTCGGTGCAGTGCGAGGCGTAGAGCGTCGCGGCGAGACCGGCCGACACCAGGCCGGCGAGCGCGCCGGCGAGCGCGGGATGCGACGGCGCACCGTGGCGCAGGCCGAACAGCGCCCCCGCAAGCAGCGGCAGCGACATCGCGGGGATCGCAAGCAGGCACACCCTGGAGTTCTTGCCCATCAACCGCATCGTCATCGGCATGGCCGGCGCCATCATCGCCTCGCTGCCGATCGCCACTGCAAGCAATCCCACCGGGAGCAGGAGCAGCCAGCCCCAGCCGCGCAGCAGGGCTTCGGGCCGCGACAGATGCAGGCTGACGATGATGGCGGGAATCGCGAGCGACAGCGTGACCGCGAACTTCATGTCGAAGAACGGGTTGCGCATCGCGCTCATGACGTCGTGACGGATGCCGAGAAACGTCGCGAAGATCAGAATCGACAGGGGCGCGGCCACCAGCAGCGCCGTGGTCAGCA
Organism: Bradyrhizobium sp. YR681; assembly: GCF_000282615.1. Taxonomy (GTDB): domain Bacteria; phylum Pseudomonadota; class Alphaproteobacteria; order Rhizobiales; family Xanthobacteraceae; genus Bradyrhizobium. The sequence goes on from NZ_AKIY01000196.1 coordinate 6,467, forward strand.
TGGCGCCGACGCGCGGGGCGCGATGGGTGTTGTCGGCGGCGAGCGAGCGAATGAGTTGATCGGTGTCCATGACTAGTGGTCCCGCAGTTTGGCAGTAAGAGCCGCAAGTCCGCGATGCAGCGCGACCCGCACCGCACCTTCGCTCATCGAAAACTTCGCCGCCGTGTCCTTGATCGAGGCGGCCTCGACCGCGATCGACTGCAACACGTCGCGCTGGCGCTGCGGCAGCGAGCCCAGCTGCGTTGCGACCTCGGCCGCCGAGGCCGTCTCCTCCGGCACCTCTCCCGGCAGCGTCTCGGCGAAATCGTCGATGTCGACGAAGATCCGCCTGCCCCGCCGCCTGAGCGTATCGATCAGCTTGTTGCGGGCGATCGCAAACAGCCAGGGGGCGAAAGGCGCTTCGCTGTCCCAGGTGTGCCGTTTCAAATGCACCGCCAACAGAATCTCCTGCACGATATCCTCGGCCTGATCAAGAGGCTGGCCGGCCCGCGCCAGCCCACGCCTCGCAGCGGCGCGCAGCACAGGCGTGACCGCCTTCAGCAGGCGATGATACGCCGCATCATCACCCGCCATGGCCGACCGCATCAGGCCGGTCCACTCGTCCTCACGTCCGCGCACGCGCGCCCTCACCATGCAATTCGGCCGCCCTTTCAATTTGTTACGCAGGCACTCGTCAGATCACGAATTCGTGATCCGGCCAGGGCCTCGCACTGGATGCGGCCGTCGGAACCTGCGAGGGCTCATAACACCGATCGGACGCGCCCGCACCCGGCCGCCTGCATGGCAGCTGCACTTGCCCCGTTTTTGCCCGGTGTGGCCCGAAGATTCCCATTTTCTGCCCCGCTGTCGTCACGCCCCGGCGTCTCTGTTCGATCCCGGGATGGGTGGATTGGGGAGATCGTCAACATGATAAAAACCAGCGGGCGCGCTGCCCTGATTCTTCTGGCCGGACTTTTCCTGCTGTTCGGAGGCGTTGCACAGGCGGCCCCGAGTTCGGCTGCGAGCGGCAAGCCGGACAGCGCAAGCAAACAGGCCGACGCGGTCAAGCCGGGCAAACAGCGGCGCCATATTTCTCGCCGCAGCAGCAGCAAGACGGCGCAAAAATCCTCCGACGACAAGGCCGGCAAGACGGGCGCCGCGCCAAGGACGGACGAGGCCAGGGTCGACGACAATGCCGATAGCGACGTGCCGGCCTCAAGCCAGATGCCGGCGGAAGTCGCCAACGCCCATGCGCAGCTTGCCGCGGCCGATACGCCGCCCGCAGTTGCGGCCTCCGCAATGACGGACCGTGCCAATGACAACCTCCAGGCGGCTGCCGACAATGCCGCCGCGCCGAATGCCGAGGGCCAGGCAGCCGCATCCGACCAGTCGAGCGATCCCGACCGCGCCCTGCAACAGGACGCTGCCCCCGCGCAGAAGGCGGTGATCGCCGCAACCGACGCGCAGCCGCGGCCCGCGCCTGTGATGGCGAGCAGCGACCATAGCTCGGCCTGGGACCAGAGCTCCCTGATCGGCAAGATCTTCATCGGCGTCGGCACGCTGCTGACGCTGGCCTCCGCCGCCCGCATGTTCATGGCCTGATGGGTTGGCCTGATTTCTGGCCTGAGCCCTGACCTGACGACCTCGCCCGGGACGTGCGTCTTGCCGCGCGTTCCGGGCTCCTTTGGCCCTTGAAGCCCACCGCGCCAGCGGGCACATTGCCCGCCCAATCAAAAGCGTGGGTGGAGCATGAGCACGTTCGAACACATCATCGTCGAAAGCATCGGTGCGGTCGGCATCATCAAGCTGAACCGGCCGAAGCTGCTCAACGCGCTCTCGTTCGGCGTCTTCCGCGAGATTGCCGCCGCCGTCGACGATCTCGAGGGCGATGATGCCATCGGCTGCATCGTCGTGACCGGCAGCGAGAAGGCATTTGCCGCCGGCGCCGACATCAAGGAGATGCAGCCGAAGGGCTTCATCGACATGTTCTCGGAAGACTTCGCCGCGATCGGCGGCGACCGCGTCGCGCGCTGCCGCAAGCCGACCATCGCTGCGGTGTCGGGCTATGCACTCGGCGGCGGCTGCGAGCTCGCCATGATGTGCGACTTCATCATCGCCGCCGATACCGCCAAATTCGGGCAGCCCGAAATCACGCTCGGCACCATTCCCGGCATCGGCGGTACCCAGCGCCTGACCCGCGCCATCGGCAAGGCCAAGGCGATGGATCTGTGCCTCACCGGCCGCATGATGGATGCCGCCGAAGCCGAACGCTCGGGCCTCGTCAGCCGCATCGTGCCCGCCGACAAGCTCATGGACGAAGTCATGGCCGCGGCCGAGAAGATCGCCGCGATGTCGCGCCCCGCGGCCGCGATGGCCAAGGAAGCGGTGAACCGCGCCTTCGAGACCACGCTCGCCGAGGGCATGAGCGTCGAGCGCAATCTGTTCCACGCGACCTTCGCGCTGGAAGACCGCTCCGAGGGCATGGCGGCGTTCATCGAGAAGCGCAAACCGGTGAACAAGAACCGCTGAGGCATCAGCTGGTCAGGCTGGTGTAAGGCTCGGACACATTCCCGCAGAAACCCTGTGACGCCCCTGCAACAAGCACGGAATAGATGGGGGTTTCCCCCGCGGCAGTTTGCCTGCGGGACCTCGGCTGGTTAAACAGTTAAGAGGCCACCGTCGACGGGGGCGGACAGCCGGGAATTTGCGGGATTACATGATTGGGCGTGCCGCCAGAGCTGGTCGCGTGATGACGCGGCGTCGATCGGGCGTGGGTCCTGTGCTTGCGACATGGACCACGCTGGCGCTGTGTTGCGCCCTGCCTTCGGCCGCGTCGGCCGAGGCCCTGCCGGAGGCATTGGCGAAAGCCTACCAGACCAACCCGCAGCTCAATGCCGAGCGCGCGCGGCAGCGCGCCACCGACGAGAACGTGCCTCAGGCGCTGGCCGGCTACCGGCCGCAGATCGTGGCGAGCCTCAGCGCCGGCCTGCAATCGGTGCGCAACCTTTTGCCCGACAACACCATCCAGACCGCCAATCTGAAGCCGTGGGTGATCGGCGTCACCGTGACGCAGACCCTGTTCAACGGCTTCCGGACCGCCAACAACGTCCGCGCCGCCGAGCTCCAGGTGCAGTCGGGCCGCGAGGCGCTGCGCAATGTCGGCCAGGGCGTGCTGCTCGACGCCGTTACCGCCTACACCAATGTGCTTGCCAACCAGTCGCTGGTCGAGGCGCAGCGTTCCAACGTCGCCTTCCTGCGCGAGACGCTGTCCGTCACCCAGCGCCGCCTCAACGCCGGCGATGTCACGCCGACCGACAGTGCCCAGGCCGAAGCGCGTCTCAATCGCGGGCTCTCCGATCTCAACGCCGCCGAAGTCGCGCTCGCGATCAGCCAGGCGACCTATGCGCAAGTGATCGGCAATTCGCCGTCGCAGCTCCGGCCCGCCGAAGTGGTCGACCGCTATCTGCCCAGGAGCCGCGAGGATGCGCTGACGATGGCGATCCGTCAGCACCCGGCGGTGATGGCCGCCGGCTTCGACGTCGACGTCGCCTCCACCAACATCCGCGTCGCCGAGGGTGCGCTGCTGCCGAGCGCCACCATCCAGGGCAGCGCCAGCAAGAGCCGCAACAACGACCCGACGCTCGGCACCTTCGCCGAGGACCAGGCCTCGATCGTCGGCAATGTCACCGTGCCGATCTACGACGGCGGCCAGGCCGCCGCGCAGACCCGGCAGGCCAAGGAAATCACCGCACAGAGCCGGCTCGTGCTCGACCAGGTGCGCAACCAGGCGCGCACGGCCGCGGTCAGCGCCTGGGTCGCCAATGAAGGCGCCAAGATCGCGGTCTCGGCTTCGGAGTCCGAGGTGAAGGCGGCAACGGTCGCGCTGCAGGGCGTGCAGCGCGAGGCCGCCGGCGGACAGCGCACGACGGTCGACGTGCTGAACTCGCAGGCCGATCTGATCCAGGCCAAGGCCCGCCTGATCGGCGCGCTGCGCGACCGCGTCATCGCCTCCTACACATTGCTCAGCGCCGTCGGCCATCTCGACGTCAAGACCCTGAGCCTGAATACGCCGGACTATCTGCCCGAGGTGCACTACCAGCAGGTCCGCGACGCCTGGCACGGCCTGCGCACGCCGTCGGGGCAGTGATTTCAAATCTATTGGCGTGGTGCCGATGAAAAGCCGCCGCATCCATCTGATGGGAGCTTCGGGCTCCGGCGTGACGACGCTCGGCCGCGCGCTTGCGGGCCGGCTTGCGCTACCGCATCACGACAGCGACGATTATTTCTGGCTGCCGACGGCGCCGCCCTACCAGACGACGCGTCCTGCCGCCGAGCGTCTGCGCCTGATGCGCGAAATGTTCCTGCCGCGTCTGGATTGGGTGCTGAGCGGGACCGTCACCGGCTGGGGCGACGAGCTCATCCCGTTCTTCGATCTCGTCGTCTTCGTGTCGACACCGAGCGAGCTTCGCTTGCTGCGGTTGCGTGCGCGCGAAGCTGCTCATTTCGGTACCGATGCTGTCGCGCTCGGGGGCTGGCGTCACGAGGAGACGGAGTCGTTCGTCGACTGGGCTTCGCACTACGAAGCCGGCGATCGCGACGGGCGCAATCGCGCAAAAGATGAGGCGTGGCTCGCGGGCCTGCCCTGTCCGGTGGTGCGCGTCGACGGCTCACGCCCGCTTGCGGAGCTTGTCGAGCAGCTATGCAGCGAAGCGGAGCGGTTGCCGGGCTGATGTGATACTCTCGCGGCACCACTGCCGAACAATAACATCAGGGGGAGAAACCATGCTCGATCGACGCAGCGTTCTGCTTGCCTCTCTTGCCGCCGGAGTAGCCATGACCAGCAAAGCCCACGCCCGCGCGGCGCAGCCCGCGACGCCGGTGAATTTCGACGTCCCGGCGCATGCCTGCGACTGCCACACCCACATCCATGGCGACGTCGAAAAGTTTCCGTTCTTCACCGGACGCGTCTACACGCCGGAGCCGGCGAGCCCCGAGGAAATGGCCGCGCTGCACAAGGCGCTGCATATCGAGCGCGTGGTGATCGTGACGCCGAGCGTCTACGGCACCGACAATTCCTCGACGCTGTTCGGCATGAAGGCGCGTGGCGGAACCGCACGCGGGGTTGCGGTGATCGACGACAAGACGACCGAGGCCCAGCTCGATACGATGCAGGCGGACGGCTTCCGCGGCATGCGCCTCAATCTCGCGACCGGCGGCGTCAACGATCCCAATGTCGGCCGGTCGCGCTTCACCGCCGCGGTCGAGCGCATGAAGGCGCGCCGTTGGCACGTCCAGCTCTACACCACGCTGGCCATGATCTCGGCCATCAAGGACCTCGTCGAGAGCGCGCCGGTGCCCGTGGTATTCGACCATTTCGGCGGGCTCGAAGCACCGCTAGGTCTGGAGCAACCCGGCTTCTCCGATCTCGTCGCGCTGGTGAAGTCCGGCAAGGCCTATGTGAAGATCTCCGGCGCCTACCGTTCGTCGAAGCTCGCGCCCGACTACCAGGACATGGTGCCCTACGCGCGCGCGCTGATCGCGGCCAATCCCGATCGCATCGTCTGGGGAACCGACTGGCCGCATCCGGATTCGAGCCGCGTCGAAGGACGCAAAGCCACCGACATCGCGCCGCTCTACCAGATCGACGACGGCGCCTTGCTCAACCAGCTTCCGGTGTGGGCACCGGATGCAGATGTGCGCAAGAAGATCCTGGTCGACAATCCGGCGCAACTCTACGGCTTCTGAGTCGCGACACGCGCAATTAGGTTCAACAAAATGCGACGCAGTTCCATGTCGAGTCGTGGAACTGTTGTCGCAAGAGCACAACCTCCCTGGACTCACACGAACGTGTTTGAGTTTGCTTTCGCCTTTCAGCCGTACGGTTGAGGCGACGATTCATTTTCACCGGTACGCACGCACACAGATTTCATCTGTTCGTGCGGTCGCATGCCTTTATCACATTATCTCGCCGCGCTTTTTTCCGGCGTGGGAATTGGTTTCACCGTCGCCGCCCCGATCGGGCCCATGGGCATGCTGTGCATCCAGCGCACATTGGCGTCGGGCATCGCCACCGGCCTCGCGACGGGCTTTGGTGCCGCGACCGTGCATCTCGCCTACAGCGCCTTCGCGGTCCTGGGACTCGGTGCACTTGCGCAGCCCTGGGTCGAGGCGAATGCTGCGGTCTTCGGCATCGTGTCGGCTCTGACGCTGCTGTGGTTCGCGATGCGGACGCATCGCGGTTCCATCGCGCTTCAGGCGACGGACGAGATCGACAAAGTGCGCCTTGCCCGCGCCTATCTCAGCGCCATCGCGCTTGGCTTCACCAATCCGCTCACGGTCATCCTGTTTCTGGCAGCCCTGCACGCATTCTCGACGCAGTCAGCGGCGGCACCGCTCATCGCAGGGGTCTTCGTGGGCTCTGCAGTCTGGTGGATGGTGCTCAGCACAATCGTCGCAACCGCGCGGTCACGGTTGACGCCGCGGATGTTGTCGCTGAGCAGCCGGTTTGCGAGTCTGATGCTGCTCGGGCTCGGCACCATGATGCTGGTGCGGATCGCGCAGCGGATGTTCAGCTAACCCTCGTTAGCGGGCGCGGCGGGAGAAGAACGAGATCAGCACCGGCAGCGTCACCAGGATCACGATCGGCGCCAGCATCATGCCGGTGACGACCACGACCGCGAGCGGCTTCTGCACCTGTGAGCCGATGCCTTCGGACAGCGCCGCAGGCAAGAGGCCGACGCCGGCGACGACGCAGGTCATCAGCACGGGCCGGAGCTGAAGCTCGCCGGTGCGGATCACCGCGCTCATGCGATCCATGCCCTCTTCGATCAACTGGTTGAACTGCGACAGGATGATGATGCCGTCCATCACGGCGATGCCGAACAGCGCGATGAAGCCGATCGCCGCGGAGACGCTGAACGCCGTGCCTGATATCAACAGGCCGAGCACGCCGCCGAAGATCGCCATCGGGATCACGCTCATCGCGAGCAGCGTGTCGGTCATCGAGCCGAAATTGAACCAGAGCAGGATGCCGATCAGCGCCAGCGAGATCGGCACCACGATCGACAACCGCTTGATCGCATCCTGGAGATTGCCGAACTCGCCGACCCATTCCATGTGCGATCCGGGCGGCAGCTGCACCTGGTCGGCGATCTTCTGCTGCGCCTCGCGGATGGCGCTGCCGAGGTCGCGCTCGCGCACCGAGAACTTGATCGGCAGATAGCGCTCCTGCTGCTCGCGATAGATGTAGGCCGCACCCGAGACGAGGCTGATGCTGGCGACCTCGCTCAACGGGATCTGCGTGACCGTGCCGTTCGGCCCGGGGGCGCCGATCCGCAGATTCTGGATCGCCTCCGCGCTCCGGCGGTACTCCGGCGCAAGGCGCACGATGATGGGGAAATGGCGGTCGCTTCCCGGCTCGTAGAGATCACCCGCGGTGTCACCGCCGATCGCGACCTTGATGGTGGCGTTGATGTCACCAGGCGCAAGGCCATAGCGCGCGGCCTTGGCCCGGTTGATGTCGATCTGGATGGTCGGCTGCCCGAGCGAGGTGAACACCGCAAGGTCAGTGACGCCCTGCACGGTCGCCAGCACCGACTTGATCTTGTTGGCGGTGTCGGTCAGCGCCTGGAGATCGCTGCCGAACAGCTTGATCGAGTTCTCGCCCTTCACGCCGGACACGGCCTCGGAGACGTTGTCCTGGAGATATTGCGAGAAGTTGAACTCGACGCCAGGGAAGCGGTCGTCGAGCTGCTTGAGCAGCTGCGCGGTCAGCTCTTCCTTGTCGTGGGTGCCGGGCCATTGGCTCGCGGGCTTGAGCGGCGCGAAGAACTCGGCATTGAAGAAGCCGGCGGCGTCGGTGCCGTCATCGGGACGGCCGTGCTGCGACACCACGGATTCGACCTCCGGCCGGGCCCGGATCAGCTTGCGCATCTCGTTGACGTAGGTGTTGCCTTCCTGGAGCGAGATGGTCGGCGGCAGCGTGGCGCGGATCCAGAGATTGCCCTCTTCCAGCTTGGGCAGGAATTCGAGACCCAGCAGCCGGGCGAGCGCCACCGTCATCAGCACGAGACCGACCGCCGCGCCGAGCATGATGTTGCGGTTGGCGACTGCCCAGTTCAGCACCGGCATGTAGATCCGGTGCAGGATCAGCATCACCTTGGTCTCGGTCTCATGGACATGCGCCGGCAGGATGATCGCGGACAGCGCCGGGGTGACGGTAAAGGTGGCAAGGAGTCCGCCGGCAAGCGCATAGGCATAGGTGCGCGCCATCGGCCCGAAGATGTTGCCCTCGACGCCTGACAGCGTGAACAGCGGCAGGAATGCCGCGATGATGATCGCCGCGGCAAAGAAGATCGAGCGCGACACGTCGGCCGCGGCGCTGAGGATGGCATGGCTCTTCATGCCGAACAGCGTCTCGGGCGACATATGATCGGATTCCGACACCGGCGTGGTCTGGGTCAGCCGGCGGAAGATCGCTTCCACCATGATGACGGTGGCATCGACGATCAGGCCGAAGTCGATGGCGCCGACCGACAGCAGGTTGGCCGATTCCCCGCGCAGCACCAGGATGATCACGGCGAAGAACAGCGCGAACGGAATCGTGGCGCCCACGATCAGCGCGCTGCGCAGATCGCCGAGGAACATCCACTGCAACAGCACGATCAGCAGAATGCCGACCACCATGTTGTGCAGCACGGTGTGCGTGGTGAGCTCGATCAAATCGCCGCGGTCGTAGATCCGCTCGATGCGCACGCCGGGCGGCAGGATGCTGGAGTTGTTGATGGTTTGAACGAGCTGGTGCACGCGCTTGATGGTTGGCGAACTCTGCTCGCCGCGGCGCATCAGGACGATGCCCTGCACGATGTCGTCGGAATCGTCGAGGCCGGCAATGCCGAGGCGAGGTTTCTGGCCGACGGTGACGGTCGCGACGTCCTTGACCAGCACGGGATTGCCGTTGGTCTGCGAGATCATGGTGTTGGCGAGATCGTCGATGGAACGGATCAGGCCGACACCGCGCACCACGGCCGATTGCTGGCCGATGTTGACGGTGTTGCCGCCGACATTGACGTTCGCATTGCCGACGGCCTGGAGCAATTGCGGCAGCGTCAGACCGTTGGCGACGAGCTTGTTGAAGTCGACCTGGAGTTCGTAGGTCTTGCTCTTGCCACCCCACCCGGTGACGTCGATCACGCCGGGCACGGCGCGGAAGCGCCGCTGGAGAATCCAGTCCTGGATGGTCTTGAGGTCGAGCACGCTGTAGTTCGGCGGACCGACCAGGCGATAGCGGAAGATCTCGCCGATCGGGCTGAGTGGCGAGATCTGCGGCTGCACATTGCCCGGCAGCGGCGCGAGCTGCGCCAGGCGGTTCAGCACCTGCTGCAACGCCTCGTCATAGGTATAGGCGAAGGAGAACTGGATTTTGACGTCGGACAGACCATAGAGCGAGATGGTGCGGATGGTCGTGATGTTCTTCAGGCCCGCAACCTGGGTCTCGATCGGAATCGTGATGTAACGCTCGATCTCTTCCGCCGACAGGCCCGGGCTCTGCGTCACGATGTCGACCATCGGCGGGGTCGGATCGGGATAGGCCTCGATGTTGAGCTGGTTGAATGCGATCAGGCCGCCGATGAGCACGGCGACGAACATGCCCACCATCAGGAAGCGCCGGTTGACGGCAAGGGCGACGAGACGATCCATTCAGCTCTTCAGTCTGTCTTCAGTTTTTTTGGGTCGTCGATCAGCTGCCGGACGCCGCGCGGTCGATGAACAGGCTGCCCTTGACGACGATCTGTTCACCGGGCTTCAGATTGCTGGTGACCTCGACGAGGTTGCCATTGATGAGCCCGATCTTGATCTCGCGCAGCTCGACCGACTTGTCCTCGCGCGCGACCCAGAGACGGACCTTGTCGGCCTCGTAGATCAAAGCCTGTTTCGGCACGGCCGGCGCGGCGCGGTCGCCGGCCGAATAGATCGTGACGTTGGCGAACATTTCCGGCTTGAGCAGGCCGTCCTTGTTGTCGATCGTGGCGCGGACCAGCAGGCGACGGGTGCTCGGGTCGATCGCGGCGGCGACGTAATTGATCTTGGCAGTCAACGGGCGGCCCGGCAGCGCCATCACGTTGACGCTGATGTCCTGACCGATGCAGACGGCGGCCGCATCGCTCTCGCGCACGAAGGCGGTGAGCCAGACCGTGGAGAGATCGCCAACCACGAAGACCGGATCGCTGGCGCCGGAACTGACGTACTGGCCGGGGCCGATCTTGCGCTGCACGACAGTGCCCGATATCGGCGAGTTGATCGTGACCTCGCGATCGATGACGCCCTTGTCCTGGAACACCTTGACGGTCTCGTCGGTGAAGCCGAGGATGCGCAGCTTGTTGCGCGCCGCCTCCAGCGCCGTCACCGAGGAGCGCATGTCGTTCTGCGCCTGGACCTGGGTTGCTTCCGCCTGCTGATAGTCCTTCAGCGGAATGGCGTGGCCCTCGTAGAGATCCTTGGCGCGCTTGAACTGGATATCGGCGAGATCGATCGCCGACTTCGCCTTGTTCTGCGAGGTCATCGCCGCGATGAAATCGTTCTGGGCCTGCACTGTATCGGCGGCCTCGATTGTGAACAGCGGTTGGCCTTGCTTCAGCATCTCGCCGGGCTTGGCGAGCAGCTTGGTGACGCGGCCCGCATAGGGCGAGAACACCGGCGTCGAACGGTCCTCGTCGACCGCGACCTTGCCTTCGGTGACGTATTCGGCCCGGAAGGTCTTGGCCTTGACCGGCTCGATCGTCAGCGTCGCCCATTCCGACGGCGTCGGCGTGAAATTCTGCGCATTCCTGCGCGACTGGCTGGAGACTTCGGAGTGGCTCTTGTCCTTGGTCCCCGCATAGAGGAAGCCGTAGGCCCCGGCGCCGGCGAATGCCAGTAAAACTACGGAGGTGATCATCCGTTGTTTTGTAAACACCTGCAATCGCTTGGTATTTTCAACTACCATGGGGCCCGGTCGTATCTGCGACGATCTCGGCAGACGCCTGCCTTATCGGTCGCGCTAATAGTGCCGAATTGAGATTTCAAACAACCTAAAAAACGCTTCGCACCTTTCGAACTGCGTTAAAATTTTGCGACGCGTCAGCTTCACGTCAGTTTCAAGCCGGCCACGTCGCAGGATGACTGCCGAGCGGCATCGCCGGACGGCTCCATTGCGCCGGCGTCTTCGACAGCAGCGCCGAATGCTGCACCGCCTTCAGCGTGCCGAAGCCAGATGGCATGCTCTCGATGAATGCAGCATGTACGGCTTCGCCCGTAAGATCCGGGGTGTTCAATCCGCCATCGAGCCGGCCGAGATTCCAAAGCCAGCGTCCGGTCTGGGCCAGCGACACGCGCACGTGCCAGCTGCCGCCTTGGCTGGCCTGGCGCGCCTTGGCCATCATCGCGCCGAACGCCATCAGATAGCCGGTCGCGTGATCGAGTATCTGCGCCGGCAATTCCTTCGGGTCATCGATGCCGGCGGCCTTGCCTTCCGCATCGTTGAAGCCGGTGGTGGTCTGCACCAGCGAATCGAAGCCGCGCCGCCCGGCCCATGGGCCCGTATGGCCGTAGGCCGACAGCGTCACATAGACGATGCCGGGATTGATCTTCGCGGCCTCTTCGGGCGCAAGGCCGAGCGCGGCGAGCGCACGCGGGCGATAGCCTTGCGAGAAGATGTCGGCGTCCTTCAGAAGCGCGCGCATCTGCGCCTTGCCCGCCTCGCTCTTCAGCTCGATGAAGGTGGTGAGCTTGCCGCGGCCGGTATCGATGGTGAGCCAGGGAATGGCGGGCAGATCGGGCCCCGACACCAGCAGCACGTCCGCACCGTGCGCGGCAAGCGTGCGGCCGGCAACGGGGCCCGCGATGACGCGCGAGAGATCGAGCACGCGCAGGCCTGCGAGTGGGCGATCGCCTTCGGGCCAGGGCTTTGGCGGAGCTTCGCCGATCTTCTCGATCGAGATGAGCGGCAATTGCGCGAGCGCATGCGCCTGCGGCAGCGCCGACCATTCGTCGCTGGAGCGCATCAAGGCAACGACGCCGCCCGCGGCATAGGTCGCGGTTTCAAAATCCTCGCCTTTCCACTGCATCAGCGCGGCCTGCACTTTTTCGCGCTCCGGCTCGCAAGCCAGCACCTTGCAGACGGCATCGCGATGATGCGGGAAATTGGTGTGGCAGCGGACGAAGCGGCCATCGCCTGTCCTGTAGACGCCGGCGATGGCGTCCCAGGCCGGTGGCGGCGGCTTGTCGTCGAGGCGCAGGTAACGCTCGGAGCGGCATTCGGCGACGGCATGGCGCATGTCGACGGTGACGTCCTGCACCTGCCCGCTGCGCAGTCGCCAGATCTCGGCGGCGGCCAGGCCGGCCGCGGCAATCGTCGTTTGGCCAGCGACAGCGACGCGGAACGAGGACGGGATCTGCGGCTCTTCGCCGGTCAGCCGTACACGCGCGAGTGCGGCAGCATCGCCGCCGGCGGAGGTCCAGATGTCGCTGAGAATGCCGGCGGGGCTTTGCATGACCGCTTCTCTTTCTTTCAGGTTATTGTTCGAGCATGATCTTTCGGAAAACCGCTGCGCACTTTTCCGGATCATGCTGTAGCTTTGCGAGCTTCCATCAGCACACAAAGGAACGCAATGGCCGCCATCGATCCCCTCACCGCCGGCGCCGTGTTCATCGCAACGGCGGCCACCGACGCAGTCTATGTGATGTTTACGTCAGCCGTGATCGCGCGCAAGCGCGTACCCGCGGCGAACTGGAGCGCGGTCTGGTACCTGCTCTCCTCCTACGCCGTGATCAGCTATACCGAAAACGCCTTCTATGTCGCCTTCGCCGCGATCGGCTCCTGGGCCGGCGCCTACGCCTCGCTGACCTTCCTGCACCGCCCGCCCGGCGGCCCGCCGGTGGGCGCGGCGCCGGAGTGAGGGCGGCCAGCCTCTCTCCTCACCGTCATTGCGAGCGCAGCGAAGCAATCCAGAATCGTCCGCAGACGCAGCCTGGATTGCTTCGTCGCTTTGCTCCTCGCAATGACGATGGTGAGGCTTCTGCGTCTCACTTGAAGCGGCTACACTCCCTGCCACCAACAAAAAAGGAAAACCAAACAATGGATCTCGGTCTCAAAGGAAAGAACGCCATCGTCCTCGGCGGTACGCGCGGCATCGGGCGGGCGATTGCGGCGACGCTGGCTGGCGAAGGCGCCAATGTCGCGGTGTGCGCACGCAACGCCGAACAGGTCGCGGCCACCGTCACCGAGCTGAAGGCGAGCGGAATCCGCGCCACCGGCAGCCCGGTCGACGTCACCGACGGCGCGGCGCTGAAGGCGTGGGTCGAGACTGCCGCAAAAGAGCTCGGCGGCATCGACATGCTGTTCTCCAACGCCGGCGCGATGGCGCAAGGCCATGACGCCGCTTCGTGGGAGCAGAATTTCCGGCTCGACGTGCTCGGCGCCGTGCATGCATTCGACGCCGCGCGGCCGTTCCTGGAGGCCAGCGGCGAGGCACGCGGCGACGCCGCCTTCGTCATCATCGCCTCGATTTCGGCGGCGCAGGCCGATCTCGCCAGCTCCTACGGCCCGATCAAGGCCGCGCTGATCCACATGGCCAAGGGACTGGCGCGGCAATACGCCAAGAAAAAGATCCGCGTCAACGTGGTCTCACCCGGCACCGTCTATTTCAAGGGCGGCGTCTGGGAGATGATCGAGCAGAACATGCCCGAGCGCTACAAGGACGCGATGAAGCGCAACCCGACGGGACGTATGGCCACGCCGCAGGAGATCGCGAGCGCGGCGGTGTTTCTGGCGAGCCCGGTGTCGGGATTTACGACGGGATCGAATCTTGTCGTGGACGGGGCGATCTCGAACCGGGTGAATTTTTGAGGCGGGCGCAGCCTCGTCATGAAGAACTCGTAGGGTGGGCAAAGCGAAGCGTGCCCACCCTCCGTCAGTGATCGGAAAAGAACGTGGGCACGGCGCTTGCGCGCCTTTGCCCACCCTACAACAGCTGGGGTGTAGCAGCTCGCGCCACGCTCTCAATGAAAATCCCGCGATGGCGGCAGGATGCGGACGTTGCGGGGGTGGCGGATTCTTTGCGCCGGCATGTCCGCAAGCGCGCGGGGGTCGTCGTTGAGCGGTTCGACCACGGTGGCTCCTGCCGGCACCGGATGCTTGCGGATCATCGCATCATTGGCAAGGCCGACCAGATCGTGCGAGCGGTCGATCATGCGCTGGGCGATCAGATGCGTCACCTTCTCCGGGCTGCTCTGGATATAGCCCTCGACCAGGATGAGGCGCGCGCCCATCACCTCCTTGCGATACTGCTCCATGATTTTTGGCCAGACCACGACATTGGCGATGCCGGTCTCGTCCTCCAGCGTCATGAACACGACGCCGCTGGCGCTGCCCGGCCGCTGCCGCACCAGCACCACGCCGGCGCAGCGGACGCGGCGCCGCTCGTTCGCATGACTGATATCCTTGCAGGCCACCACGCGCTCGCGCGTAAACAGCTCGCGCAAGAATTCCATCGGATGGCCCTTCAGCGATAGCCGGATGGTCTGGTAATCCGCGACCACCTGCTCGGCACGCGGCATCACCGGCAATGGCCTGGCGTGCTCGTCCGGCTGCTCGCGCGCGGTTGCCGCCTCGAACAGCGGCAGCGGCACGTCGTCGGGCAGCCGCCGTACCTGCCACAGCGCTTCGCGGCGATCGAGCCCGAGCGAGCGGAACGCATCGGCATCGGCCAGCAGGATCAGCGCGCGCTTGGGCAGGCCGGTGTCGCGGGCGAAGTCTTCGAGCGAGGTGAAGGGTCGGCGATTGCGGGCGGCGATGATGCGGTCGGCCCAGTCCAACTCCCCGCCGTCATTCCGGGGCGCGCCACTTGGCGCGAGCCCTGATGCGCAATTGCGCATCTGAGAATCCATACTCCCGATCGTGGTTATGGATTCCGGGCTGGCGCGACGCGCGCCCCGGAATGACAGCTGGGAGCGTTTCAGACGCTCCTCATCGGGATCGAGCCAATGAAAGCCGTCGATCTGACGGAAACCCAGCCGAACAGCACAATATCTGTCGTCAGTATTCTCCAGCGTGTTCTGCGCAAAGCTGTAGGACACGTCGATCTCGCGCACCTCGACGCCGTTCTTGCGGGCATCGCTGACAATCTGTGCCGGCGCGTAAAAGCCCATCGGCTGCGAGTTCAGCAGGCCGCAGCAGAAGGCGTCGGGATGATGGTATTTCAGCCATGACGAGATGTAGACGAGCTGGGCGAAGCTCGCGGCATGGCTCTCCGGGAAACCGTAGGAGCCAAAACCCTTGATCTGATCGAAGCAGCTTCTGGCAAAATTGGG
The DNA here is from genome assembly GCF_000282615.1 of Bradyrhizobium sp. YR681. Taxonomy (GTDB): domain Bacteria; phylum Pseudomonadota; class Alphaproteobacteria; order Rhizobiales; family Xanthobacteraceae; genus Bradyrhizobium. The sequence goes on from NZ_AKIY01000196.1 coordinate 21,794, forward strand.
ATCGTAGCCGCGCGCGACCATGTTGCCGATCAGCTTTTCCTCGTATTGGCCGATGGTGCCGACGTTGCGGAAGGTCGCCATTGAGCGGCGCAGGCCGTTGGCTTCCTCGGAGGTAAATTTCGCCGCCTCGATCGCGATGCGCATCGCCTGTTCCTGGAACAGAGGCACGCCCTTCGTCTTGTGCAACACCTTGTAGAGTTCATCCGCGGGACCATGTTCGGGCGATGGCGAGGGATAGTTCACCTTCTCCTGCCCGTTCCGCCGCCGCAAGTAAGGGTGCACCATGTCGCCCTGGATCGGCCCCGGTCGCACAATCGCGACCTCGATGACGAGATCGTAGAAGGTTCGTGGCTTCAGGCGCGGCAGCATGTTCATCTGGGCGCGGCTCTCGACCTGGAACACGCCGAGGGACTCTCCCTCGCACAGCATGTCGTAAACCCTGGGATCATCCTGCGGCACGCTCGCCAGCACAAAACGCTCGCCTTTGTGCTGGTCGATCAGATCGAAACATTTCCTGATGCAGGTCAGCATGCCCAGCGCGAGCACGTCGACCTTCATCATGTTGAGCGCGTCGACGTCGTCCTTGTCCCATTCGATGAAGGTGCGGTCGTCCATCGCCGCGTTGCCGATCGGCACATAGGTGTCGAGCCGGTCCTGCGTCAGCACATAGCCGCCGACATGCTGGGAGAGATGGCGGGGAAATTCGATCAGCTCGGTCGCAAGCTCGACCGCGAGATTGATCATGGGATTTTTGGGATCGAGCCCGGCCTGCCTGACCTGCATCTCGTTGAGGCCCTTGCCCCAGCTGCCCCAGACGGTGTCGGCGAGCGCTGCGGTGACGTCCTCGGTCAGGCCGAGCGCCTTGCCGACGTCGCGGATGGCGCTGCGCGGACGGTAATGAATGACGGTGGCGATGATCGCGGCGCGGTGGCGGCCGTAGCGGCGATAGACATATTGCATCACCTCCTCGCGCCGCGAATGCTCGAAATCGACGTCGATGTCGGGCGGCTCCAGCCGCTCCTTGGAGATGAACCGCTCGAACAGCAGATCGACCTTGGTCGGGTCGACCGAGGTGATGCCGAGCACGTAACACACCGCCGAGTTCGCCGCCGAGCCGCGGCCCTGGCACAAAATGTTCTGGCTGCGCGCGTAGTGGACGATGTCGTGCACGGTGAGGAAATAGTGCGCGTATTTCAGTTCGGCGATCAGCGCGAGCTCTTTCTTGAGCGTGGCGCGCAGCTTGTCATCGATATTGCCGCTGAAATATTTATCGACGCCGGCCCAGGTCAGATCCTCCAGATGCCCTTGCGCGGTCTTGCCCGGCGGCACCGGCTCGTCCGGATACTGGTATTTGAGCTGATCGAGCGTGAAGTCGATCTTGCTCGCAAAGCGCATCGTCTCGGCGATCGCGTCGGGGACATCGCGGAACAGCCGCGCCATTTCGCGGGGCGTCTTCAGAAAGCGTTCGGCATTGGCCTCGAGCTTCCGCCCGACAGCTTCAATCGTGGTCTTTTCCCGGATGCAGGTCAGCACGTCCTGAAGCGGCCGGCGGCCGGGATCGTGATAGAGCACCTCGTTGGTCGCGAGCAGCGGCACCTTTGCTTTGGCCGCGAGATCGTCGAGCCGCGCCAGCCGACGCCGGTCATCGCCGCGATAGATCAGGCTCGCCGCCAGCCATACGCCCTCGGCGGGGCTTGCCTTCAACTTTGAAAGAACATCCAGCGCCTGCGCGGGATCGAAACGATGCGGCAACGTCAGAACCAGGAGCTGGCCTTCCGAGAACGCGATAAGATCGGTGAAGGTGAGACGGCACTCGCCCTTCTCGATCCGCGTGATGTCGTCGCCACGCTTGCCGCGGGTGAGGAGCTGGCACAGCCGGCCATAGGCGGCGCGGTCGCGCGGGTAGACGAAAATGTCAGGCGTGCCGTCGATGAAGACGATGCGCGCGCCGATCAGGAGCTTTGGCTTGTGCAGCACCTCTTTGTTGTCGAGCTCATTCCAGGCGCGCACCACGCCGGCCAGCGTATTGTGGTCGGCAATGCCGATCACAGGAATGCCGAGCTTGCTGGCCTGATGCACATAGGACCGCGGGTCAGAGCCGCCGCGTAAAAATGAAAAATTCGTGGTGATGCCGATCTCGGCATAAGCTGATGTCGTCATGCGAAGAGACCGTGCACATACCAGCCGGGAGACGCGGGCTCGCCGTCGCCGTCGAACACCCCCCCCTCATAAAGACCGTCGCGAAAGATCCAGAAGCGCAGGCCTTCGGCATCCTCGATGCGGAAATAATCCCGCGTCAGCTGCTTGCCGTCCTGCCGCCACCATTCCATGGCGATGCGCTCGGGTCCCTCCACCCGCACCACCGCATGCAGTGCACGGCGCCAGGTGAACTGATGCGGCGGGCCATCAGGCACGGTCGCGAACGGCACCTTGATCGGCTCCGGTTTCTCAAACAATCGCAACGGGCGCAGCGGCGGCTCGCTCTCGATACGATCAGGCCATTCGGCCTGCATGGCGGCGGCGAGATGATGTTGGGCGGGTGCGACCAGCACCGCGCATTCGGGGATATGGGTATCCTCAGGCAGGTGCACGACGACGCGCTTGCCGCCGATGCGCGCGGCGATGCGGTCGATCAGCGCGGCGAGTTCGTCATTGTCGTGGACATGGGCGTCGAGATCGCGCTGCTCCTGCACCACGATCTCGGTGCGGCTTGCCGACAGGCGCACCATGTCGAAGCCGAAGCCGGGATCGAGGGGGTCGGCGAGCGCATCGAGCCGCTCGCGGAACAGGCGGTCGATGACGGCGCTTTGCGTGACCGGCCGCCCGGTCTCGACCATGATCGCGCGCACCACGCCGTCGGTGCGGAAGAAGGCGGCTTCCAGCCGCCGCGCACCCTTGCCCTGCTTCTCCATGGAGGCGATCAGCGTGTCGGCGAGCCGCGACAGCGTCATCGCGATCATGGTGTCGGTCGCGATCGGCTCGGCAAAGCGTTTCTCCACGATGTAATCGGGCAGCGGCTTGCGCGGATTGATCGGCGCATCGCCCTGCCCCAGCGCATGCGCGAGCAATGTGGAGAACCGCGCGCCGAACCGCGCCGTGATCTCGCTCGGGTTGCGCGAGGCGACATCGCCGATGGTCTTCAGCCCGGCGCGGCGCAGGCCGGTTGTGATGGCCTCACCCGCGCCGAGCGCGGACACCGGAAACCGGTCGATCGCCGCCGCCTCGCTGCCATCCGCGACGATGGTGCCGGAGGCCTGCCGCGTCAGCGTGCGCGCGCAAACAGAAGTCCCCGCGATTGCTGCGCTGACGGCAAAGCCCTGCCGCGCCAGCGCACGGACCAGCGTCTGCAACAGCGCGGCCTCCCCGCCGAACAGATGCGCGCAGCCGGTGATATCAAGGAACAGCCCGTGCGGCGGATCGAGCGCCACCAGCGGCGTGAAGCGGTCGCACCAGTCGGCGATGTCGCTGAGCGTCTTGGCATCGGCTACGACATCGGCGTCGAACACCCGCAAGTCCGGGCACATCGCCCGGGCATTGGCGAGCGGCTGGCCGATATGCAGGCCGAGGCGCGACGCGGCATCGTCAAGCGCATGGATGACCAGCGCATTATTCTCCTTGATGACGACGATACTGGGCTCAGAATCATTACCCAGCGCGCCGTTGAAGAACCGCTGTATCCGGTCGATGGGCAGGCGCGGCAGCCACAGGCTGAGGATACGTCGACGGTTCAGAGAATTGGCACTCATCACATTTCCATTCCATGATCCACCGGCCGCACGGGCCATGACGATTGCGCAGCAGCTCGGCATCGAAGCGCGGCGCCCCCCAGGCACTCCACGCTGCATCCGGCGGCGAATGCGCCCCGCGCAGCATCCATCGCGTCTCGGCAGTCGACGGCAGCGGCTGCGCCGCCATGCGCAGCATCAGGCCGGTGACGCCGGAGCCTTGCGCGGCCAGCGTCAGCTTGCGGCTCGCCACCAGATCGAACTGCCTGACATCGCCCCAGAGCTCGAGCACGACGGCGCCCAGCGCATCGCAGGCGAGCGCATCGGCCGAGCTGCGCAGCGCGCTCTCGACATCGGCGGCGCGCACCATCACCACGCGGCGCGGATCGAGGCCGAGTTCGGCGAGCCCGCTCATCGACAGCGCGCCGGTTTCGATTTCCGAAAAATCCTGCCGCACCCACAGCAGCGGCCGCTGCGCCGACACGCGCCCTGCGAGCCCCATGACAAAGCCCGTCGCGGCCGCGCCCTGGCGTCCCTCGCAAAACACCTCATGGATCGCCGCGCGCGCGAGCCCGCCCTTCAGCGCGGCATCGGCCTCGTTGTGGCCCAGCGCGACGCGATCGTGCTGACGCACGACCTCCGCCGTCTCGATGCGCTCGATCTGGCCGCGCAAGGTCGCAAGCGCGCTGATGCGTGCGCCGCTCATGCTCGCCGCTCCTTCAGAGGGTGATTGCCGAGGTTCTCAAAAATAAGAACCTGCGGCTGGCTCATTTGTTCATGATATGTTCTAATATAAAGCTAACAGGATCGGGTGAGTCAATCGAATTGGTGCTCATCCGGATTCATGAGCTGAATCAAAGGGATTTTGGGATGGATGTACAACGCAAGCTGGAGATTCTGGCGGATGCCGCCAAATACGACGCGTCGTGCGCCTCCAGCGGCACCGAGAAGCGGGATTCCAGCGACGGCAAGGGCATGGGCTCGACCGCGCCGGGCATGGGCATCTGCCACTCCTACGCGCCGGACGGACGCTGCATCTCGCTGCTCAAGGTGCTGCTGACCAACGCCTGCAACTACGATTGCCTCTATTGCGTCAACCGCGCCTCCTCGAACGTGCCGCGCGCCCGCTTCACCGTCGACGAGGTGGTCAAGCTCACGCTCGACTTCTACCGGCGCAATTACATCGAGGGCCTGTTTCTCTCCTCCGGCATCATCCGCAGCCCCGACTACACCATGGAGCAAGTCGTCAGCGTCGCGCGCAAGCTGCGCGAGGAATATCACTTCCGCGGCTACATCCACCTGAAGACCATTCCCGAAGCCGACGACGCCTTGATCGCGGAGGCCGGCAAATATGCCGACCGCCTCTCCATCAACATCGAGATGCCTGACGAAACGAGCCTGCAGCAATTCGCGCCGGAGAAGGACGTCCGCGCGATCCGCCGCACCATGGGCCGGCTGCGGCTGAAGCTGGACGAGACCGAGGACAGCCGCAGCGCGAAGACGAAGGCAAAACCGCAGCGTTTTGCGCCGGCTGGACAAAGCACGCAGATGATCGTCGGCGCTGATGCAGCCTCCGATCACACCATTCTCCACACCAGCTCCAATCTCTACGGCTCATACAAGCTGCGGCGCGTCTATTACTCCGCGTTCAGTCCGATCCCCGATGCCAGCCGCGCTTTGCCGCTGGTACAGCCGCCGCTGCTGCGCGAGCACCGGCTCTACCAGGCCGACTGGCTGATGCGGTTCTACGGTTTTGACGTTGCGGAGATCGTCGACGACAGCGCGATGCTGCCGCTCGACATCGATCCAAAGCTCGCCTGGGCGCTGCGCCACCGCGACCGTTTTCCGCTCGATGTCAACCGCGCCAGCCGCGAGGAATTGCTGCGCGTACCCGGCTTCGGCACCAAGGCGGTCGAACGCATCATCGCGACGCGGCGTACCACCACGATCCGCCTCTCCGATCTCGCGCGGCTGCACGTACCCCGGAAAAAGGCGATGCCGTTCATCGTCCTCAGCGACCACCGGCCCGCCCCGCATCGGCTCGATGCGGCCGGGCTCATCGAACGGTTCAAGCCGAAGGCAACACAATTGGGGTTTGGCTTCTGATGCAGTACATCACCCTCGACACCGAAACCGATTTCGACGGCTGGCGCAAAGCCGCACGCAGCCTCGTGCTTCATCATGTGCAGCCCACCGACGTCACCTGGACCGTGCAGGGCGGCGAAGCCGAGCTGTTTGCGCCGCCCGCACCATCCCCGATCCTCGAGGTGAACGAAGGTAGCTTCAACGTATCAGGCAAATTCGTCGCCCTCGCCAAATCCGCGATCCTGCATCGCGATATCGAGCGCTTTGCGATCCTCTATCGCCTGCTGTTCCGGCTGAAGGACAATCACGACCTCATCGAGGTCGCGACCGACCCTGATGTCGCGCAGGTCACTTCCATGGCAAGGGCGGTTCATCGCGACGAGCACAAGATGCATGCCTTCGTGCGTTTCCGCGAGATCGGCCGCGAGCGTGCGGCGCATTACGTCGCCTGGTTCGAGCCGGAGCATCACATCGTCGAGCTCGCCGCGCCGTTCTTCGCCAAACGCTTTGCCGACATGCCCTGGTCGATTTTGACGCCGGACCTGTGCGCGCATTGGGATGGCCATGCGCTCTCGTTCACGCCGGGCGTGAGCAAGAGCGAGGCGCCGGGCGAAGACCGGCTGGAGGAGACCTGGCGGCGCTACTATGCCAGCATCTTCAATCCGGCGCGATTGAAGGTGAAGGCGATGCAGACGGAGATGCCGAAGAAATACTGGAGGAACCTGCCCGAGGCCTCGATCATTAAACCCTTGATCGAGGACGCCGAGCGCATGACCGGCGCCATGATCGCCAATGCCGCAACCGATCCGCACAAGCCTCAGAAGCGGCCGGAGGCCCCGATGACCCGCAAGCCTGCTGCCGACGATCTCGAAGCGCTCCGCGAGGAGGCCGCGCATTGCCGCGCCTGCCCGCTCTACAGGGACGCAACGCAGACCGTCTTCGGCGAAGGCCCGAAGGACGCCACCATCATGCTGGTCGGCGAGCAACCCGGCGACAAGGAAGACCTTGCCGGCCATCCCTTCGTCGGACCGGCCGGCCAGATGCTCGATCGCGCGCTTCAGGAAGCCGGTGTCGACCGCAAGACGGTCTATGTCACCAACGCGGTGAAGCACTTCAAATTCGTGCCGCGTGGGAAGATCCGCCTGCATCAGAAGCCGGCAACGCCGGAGATCCGGGCATGCCGGCAATGGTACGAGCGGGAGGTCTCAGTCATCCAGCCCGATCTTATCGTCGCGATGGGCGCCACTGCCGCGCAAAGCGTGTTCGGCAAGATCACCCCGATCGGAAAGACCCGCGGCCGGCTCATGGACCTTCCCGACGGACGCAAGGCGCTGGTGACGGTGCACCCGTCCTACCTGCTGCGGCTGCCCGATCCGGAGGCCAAGGTGCTGGAATATCAGCGCTTTGTCGAAGATCTGAAGATCGCTGCCTCGGTGCAGAGGAAAGCTCCGCGCGCCGCCTAGATAACGGCGGGAAAACGCCTTTCAACCGCCGCTTGTCATCCAGCCTTCAAATCAATCGCGGACAATAGCCCTACCAAGAAGTTAAGGGGCGTCCAGACATGACCGATGTTGCATTCGACCGCGCGGTAGCCGATCCCGCGCCGATCCAGCCGGCCTCGCGGCCAAATCTCGACAAGGGTTTCAACCCGCTGACGATGATCCTGTTCTTCGGCATCCTCGCCGCGGGCCTGCTGTTCGTCGCCTACAGCATCTATGCCGACATCGATGCAACCGGCACCAAGGTCACGACCTACCTGCCCTACATCCTGCTGTTCGTCGCGCTGCTGATCGCGCTCGGCTTCGAATTCGTGAACGGCTTCCACGACACCGCCAATGCGGTGGCGACGGTGATCTACACTCATTCGCTGCCGGCCGAAGTCGCCGTGATGTGGTCGGGCTTCTTCAACTTCCTCGGCGTGCTGCTGTCCTCCGGCGCGGTCGCTTTCGGCATCGTCTCGCTGCTGCCGGTCGAGCTGATCCTCCAGGTCGGTTCCAGCGCCGGCTTCGCGATGGTGTTCGCGCTGCTGATCGCGGCGATCCTCTGGAATCTCGGCACCTGGTATTTCGGCCTGCCCGCCTCCTCCTCGCACACGCTGATCGGCTCGATCATCGGCGTCGGCATCGCCAACGCCGTCATGCGCGGCCGCGACGGCACCTCGGGCGTGGACTGGAGCAAGGCCACCGAGATCGGCTACGCACTGCTGCTCTCGCCGCTGTTCGGCTTCATCTGCGCCGCCGTGCTGCTGCTGCTGCTCAAGTTCATCGTGCGCAACCCGGCGCTCTATGCCGCCCCCGAAGGCAACAAGGCGCCGCCGCTGTGGATCCGCGGCCTGCTGATCGCGACCTGCACCGGCGTCAGCTTCGCCCACGGCTCCAATGACGGCCAGAAGGGCATGGGCCTGATCATGCTGATCCTGATCGGCACCGTGCCGACCGCCTACGCGCTCAACCGCGCGCTGCCGGAATCGCAGGTCGCCCAGTTCCAGAAGACTTCGGAGGCCGCCTCCAAGGTGATCGCGGCCAAGGGCGCCGGCCACAGCATCATCGGCGATCCCCGTCCGGCGGTGACGCAGTACATCGCGCTGCACAAGCTCAACGAGGGCACCTATCCCTCGCTGGCCGTGCTGGTGAAGGACGTCGGCGACCAGGTTGCCAGATACGGTTCGCTGAACAAGGTGCCGGCGGAAGCCGTCGGCAACACCCGCAACGACATGTACCTCACCTCGGAAGCGATCCGCTTCCTGATGAAGGACAAGGAGAACGATCTCAGCAAGGACGAGGTCGCGGTGCTCAACACCTACAAGGGCTCGCTCGACGCCGCCACGAAGTTCATCCCGAACTGGGTGAAGATCGCAGTCGCCATCGCGCTCGGCCTCGGCACCATGATCGGCTGGAAGCGTATCGTCGTCACCGTCGGCGAGAAGATCGGCAAGACCCATCTCACCTACGCACAGGGCGCCTCCGCCGAGTTCGTCGCCGCCGCCACGATCGGCGCCGCCGACGTGTTCGGCCTGCCGGTCTCGACCACACACGTGCTGTCATCGGGCGTCGCCGGCACCATGGCTGCCAACGGCTCGGGCCTGCAGATGGCGACCATCCGCAACCTGCTGATGGCCTGGGTGCTGACGCTGCCCTGCGCGATCGCGCTATCGGCCACGCTGTACGTGATCTTCTCGCGGATTTTCTGAAGACCTCTCCCTCTCCCCGTTCTTACGGGGAGAGGGTTGGGGTGAGGGGCTGCATCCTCGATCACGGTGAGAGACGGACTCGCGGAGAGTCCCCCTCACCCGAATGCGATCTTCGATCGAATTCGACCTCTCCCCGCAAGCGGGGCGAGGTGAAAAGAAGCCTCACGACGCCGCGAGAGATTCCTCGACCAGCTTGACCCAGTAGGATGTGCCGAACACGATCGCCTCGTCGTTGAAATTGTAGGCGGGGTGATGCAGGCCGGCGCTGTCGCCGTTGCCGCAGAAGATGAAGGCGCCGGGACGGGCTTCCAGCATGTAGGCGAAATCCTCGCCGCCCATCAGCGGCGGCATCTCGTGCACATTGGCCTCGCCCGCGACCTGCTTTGCGATACGCCGCGCCACCTCGGTCTCCGCGGCGTGGTTGTTCACGACGGGATAGTTGCGCTGGTAGCGCAGATCGATCTTGGCGCCGGTGATCTGCGCCACGCCCGCCACCACCTCGTGCACGCGCTTCTCGACCAGCTTGCGCACCTCCGGCGACAGCGTGCGGATGGTGCCCCGCAGCGTCGCGGTCTGCGGAATGACGTTGCGGGCATTGCCGGCATGGAATTCGCAAATCGAGATCACCGCCGATTCCAGGGGATCGACGCTGCGCGCGACGATCGATTGCAACGCCGTGATCACCTGCGCGCCGACCAGCACGGAATCGATACATTTGTGCGGACGCGCGGCGTGGCCGCCGAGACCCTCGATCATGATGTCGACCTCGTCGGTCGCCGCCATGATCGGGCCCGGCCGGATCGCGAACGAGCCGACCGGAATGCCCGGCCCGTTGTGCATGCCATAGACCTGCTCGATGCCGAAGCGCTCCATCAGCCCGTCCTTGACCATGGCCGCGCCGCCGGCGCCGCCCTCCTCGGCCGGCTGGAAGATCACGATCGCATCGCCGGCAAAATTGCGGGTCTCGGCGAGATAGCGTGCGGCGCCGAGCAGCATCGCGGTGTGACCGTCATGGCCGCAGGCGTGCATCTTGCCCGGAGTCTTCGAGGCGTAAGGCAGGTTGGTCTGCTCGTCGACGGGCAGCGCATCCATGTCGGCGCGCATGCCGATCACCTTGAGCCCCTCGCCGGCCGGCTTGCTGCCCTTGATCACGCCGACCACGCCGGTCTGGCCAAGGCCGGTCACGACCTCGTCGCAGCCGAACTCACGCAGACGGTCCGCCACGAATGCTGCGGTGCGATGGACGTCATAGAGCAGTTCGGGATGCTGGTGGATGTCCCGGCGCCAGGCCTGAATATCGGGTTGGAGGTCGGCGACGCGGTTCACGATGGGCATGGAGGGTCTCGAGCTTTGTTGAGAATACAGGACTGTCTACCATGCAAGCACCAGTCCACCTAACTCCCGCGGATCGAGGGTAGCCCTGTCCTGTCGGCATAGCCGGGCTTGTCCCAATCCGCCGCGTCTGCCTATTAGGACGGAACGTCAAGTGACCATCCGGGTGGAAGCAGAATGCCAAGGCGGCTCGAAGGTGAGTTTGACTATATCGTCGTCGGGGCCGGCACGGCCGGCTGCATTCTTGCCAACCGGCTCTCGGCCGATCCCCGGAATCGCGTCCTCATCCTCGAGGCCGGTGGCGACGACAACTGGATCTGGTTCCACATTCCGGTCGGCTATCTCTTCGCGATCGGCAATCCGCGCTCGGACTGGATGTTCAAGACCGAGGCCGAGCCCGGCTTGAACGGCCGTTCGCTGTCCTATCCGCGTGGCAAGGTGATCGGCGGCTCGTCGGCGATCAACGCGATGATCTCGATGCGCGGTCAGGCCGCCGATTACGATCACTGGCGCCAGCTCGGGATGACCGGCTGGGGCTATGACGACGTGCTGCCGCTGTTCAAGCGATTGGAGGATCACTTCCTCGGCGCAAGCGAGCATCACGGCGCCGGTGGCGGCTGGCGCATCGAGGCGCCGCGGCTGTCCTGGGACGTTCTCGATGCCGTTGGCGACGCCGCAGAAGAAATGGGCATCAAGCGCATCCCGGATTTCAACACCGGCGACAACGAAGGCACCAGCTATTTCCACGTCAACCAGAAGCGCGGCCGGCGCTGGTCGTCGGCGCGCGGCTTTCTCAAGCCGGCGCTGAACCGGGCGAACCTGCGGCTCGAGAAGAACGTGCTGGTCGATCGTCTCATCATCGAGCAGGGCCGCGCCGTCGGCGTGCGCTTCGTCCAGAACGGCGAGATCATCGAGGCGCGCGCGAAACGCGAGGTGATTCTCTCGGCCGGCTCCATCGGCTCGGTGCAGGTGCTGCATCGCTCCGGCATCGGCCCGGCCGAATGGCTGTCGCCGCTCGGCATCGATATCGTGATGGACAAGCCCGGTGTGGGGCGCAATCTGCAAGACCATCTCCAGCAGCGCGCGATCTACAAGGTCGAGGGCGTGCGCACGCTGAACGAGACGTACTACAACCTGTTCCGCCGCGGCCTGATGGGACTCGACTACGCGTTCCGCCGCCGCGGGCCGCTGACGATGGCGCCGTCGCAGCTCGGCATCTTCACACGCTCCGATGCGACGCGCGCCCGCGCCAACATCCAGTTCCACGTGCAGCCGCTGTCGCTCGACAAGTTCGGCGATCCCCTACACCGCTTCCCCGCCATCACGGTCAGCGCCTGCAATCTCCAGCCGACCTCGCGCGGGACCGTGCGGCTGCGCACGGCAGCACCCGACGAAAAGCCGATCATCGCGCCGAATTACCTGTCGACCGACGACGACCGCCAGGTCGGCGCCGACGCTATCCGCACCACCCGCCGCCTGATGCAGCAGAAGGCGCTGGCAAGATATCGCCCGAGCGAATATCTCCCCGGCCCCACCGTCGGCGACGACGATGTCTCGCTCGCCAAGGCCGCCGGCGATATCGGCACCACCATCTTCCACCCCGTCGGCACCGCGAAGATGGGCGCGGCGAACGATCCGATGGCGGTGGTAGACGAACGGTTGCGCTTCTATGGCCTCTCCGGTCTTCGCGTCGTCGATGCCTCGATCATGCCGACGATCACCTCGGGCAATACCAATACGCCAACGGCGATGATCGCAGAGAAGGGTGCATCGATGATTTTGGAGGATGCGAAGTAGCATCTCGCCCGCATGATCAGTCAGCGCTTTTCCATCGGCCCGGCCGACGCAGAGATTGCCATGTTGCAGTGGGGCGAGAGCGGGAAACCGCCCGCGCTGCTCGTGCACGGCACCGGCTTCGTCGCCGACGTCTGGGACGAGGTCGCCCGCGAGCTTGCATCGACCTACACCGTCTATGCGCTCGACCGCCGCGGTCATGGCGCGAGCCACAAGCCGGGCGCCTATCATTTCCTGGATTTTGCCGAAGATGTCCGCCGGGTGATCGATGCACTCGATCTGCGCGAGACCTATGGCATCGGACACAGCGCCGGTGCGACCGATCTTCTGCTTGCCGCTAAACTTCGGCCGGGACGTTTCACGCGCCTGTTCGTGATGGAACCGACGGTGATGGACCCGCGCGCGGCGCGCTCCGGAGGATTGAACGACGAATCCCTCGCCCGCGTCGAGGGCACGCTACGCCGACGCGCCGAGTTCGAGAGTGCCGACGCCGTGTTCGGGCGCTACCGCACCGCGCCGACATTTGCGGATTGGACCGAGACCTCGCTCCGCGCCTATGTCCAACACGGCTTCACGGCGCTCGACGATGGCAGGGTCCGGCTTTGCTGCACGCCCGAGATCGAGTACGCGATGCTGCGTCCGATCTACGAGGCGATGGAGCAGGTTTATATTGGCGATGCGCGTGGCAATCCTTTCGCCTCGCTCGCCGAGATCGATTGCCCGGTGCGCATAGCGACCGCCGCGAAGTCCGGGCCGATCTACAAGATGATGGCAGCCCGCGCGGCGTCGCTGATTCCGCGCGTCAGCACGATGGTGTTTGAGAACGCCGGGCACTGTGTGGCGCAGGAAGTGCCCGAGCGCGTGGCGGAGGCCGTGCGAGAATTCGCGAAATAGGTCTCGAGCCCCCTCACGAAATCGTCATCGCATCCGGGAATAACTCCACCCCTCCCCCAATCACCTCCCCGAAGCCCAATTCCGGGCGAAGTGGAGACGTTGCGATGAGCGGACACGATCACGGGGACGACGGCGTCAACCGCCGCAAGGTGCTGGAATGCATGACCTGGGCCGGCACCGGGGTGCTCTGGACCATCACGGGCGGCGTGCCGCGCTCGCTCGGCATCATCGATTCAGCGCAAGCGGCGACCGCAGCGGCGCCCGGCATGACCTTCCTCCAGATCAGCGACAGCCATGTCGGCTTCGACAAGCCGGCCAATCCCAACGCGCTCGGCACGCTGGAGGAGGCCGTCAACAAGATCAACGCGATGCCGGTCAAGCCGTCCTTCATGATCCACACCGGCGACATCACCCATCTGTCGAAGGCCGCCGAGTTCGACAATGCCGATCGCATCATCTCGCAGAGCAAGCTCGACGTGCATTACGTCCCCGGCGAGCATGACTTCCTCGACGAGGAGGTGAAGTTCTATCGGGAGCGCTACGGCCGCGGCACCAAGGGCCAGGGCTGGTACTCGTTCGACGCCGGCGGCGTGCACTTCATCGGCCTCGTCAACGTGGTCGATCTCAAGGCCGGCGGCCTCGGCAATCTCGGCGCCGAGCAGCTCGCCTGGCTCGAGGACGATCTGCGGGGCAAGTCGAAATCGACGCCGGTCGTGCTGTTCGCCCACATCCCGCTCTGGACCGTCTATCCCGAATGGGGCTGGGGCACCGAGGACGGCGGCCGCGCGCTCGAATACGTCAAGGGCTTTGGCTCCGTCACCGTGCTGAACGGTCACATCCACCAGGTGATGCAGAAGGTCGAGGGCAACGTCACCTTCCACACCGCGCGCTCGACCGCCTTCCCGCAGCCGGCGCCGGGCGCCGCCCCCTCACCCGGACCGATGAAGGTCGAGGACGCAAAACTGCGCTCCATGCTCGGCGTTGCCAGCATCAACTTCAAGCAGAACGAGCAGCGGCTGGCGATCATCGACACGCCGATCCAGGGTTGATCCAGCGCTGAACGGAAGCTGACAATGAAGACTCTCAATCGCCGCGACTTCGGCGCCGACCTCGGTCTCGCTCTTGCCGCAGCCATCCTGCTGCCCGCAACAACTGCCCGTGCCGATGACAACATGGACGTGCATATCGACAATTTCGTCTTCCAGCCGGCCGAGCTCAAGATCAAGGTCGGCACCACCGTGACCTGGACCAACCGGGACGACATCCCCCACACCGTGGTGTCGGCCGGCAAGTTCAGGTCCAAGACCCTGGACACCGACGACAAGTTCTCGTTCACCTTCACCAATGCGGGCGACTACAAATATTTTTGTTCTCTGCACCCGCACATGACGGGGATGATCAAGGTTGAGTAACGTCTCCAACCAAGGCATCAACGTCCTGCCCGGCCGGTGGTCCCACGCCGGCCGGGCTCGTGTGCCCTCGGTCACACACGCGGACGACACGACGCGACGCGAAGAACAAGAGGCAAAGCGAGGAGCGATGCCCGTGAGCGACGATTTGCAGAAGGCGCAACGCTTCCGCGAGGCGGCGTTGCCCTATCTCGACGACGTCTATACGCTCGCGCGCTATTTGCTGCGCGACGCCTCCGATGCCGAAGACGCGGTGCAGGAATGCTATCTGCGCGCACTGAAGCACTTCGACAGCTATCGCGGTCCGGCGATGAAGCCATGGCTGTTCGCCATCCTGCGCAACGTCTGCAACGCCGAATATGCACGGCGCGCGCACAGGCCGAGCGCGATCGAGGATACGCCCGGTGCCGCCGAGCAGACGCCGATCTGGCAGGAGAGCGAAGCTAGTCCTGAAACCGAAGTGCTGCGCAGCCGCGATGCCGGCGCCATCCGCAAGCTGATCGACGCGCTCGCCGAGCCGTTCAAGGAAACATTCGTGCTGCGCGAGATCAACAACCTGTCCTATCGTGAAATCGCCGAGGCCGCCGGCGTGCCCGTCGGCACCGTGATGTCCCGCCTCGCCCGCGCCCGCGCCATGCTGCGCGCGGCCTGGACGGCGGAAGAGGAGCACTCAAGATGACCTGCGACGAAGCAAGGATCCTGCTTCACGCGCTGCTCGACAACGAGCTCGATGCCGGCCATGCGCGCGAGGTCGAAGCCCACATCGCCGGCTGTCCGGACTGCGCCGCCGAGTTCGCCGCACAACGCGAGATGCAGCGCGTGCTCACTGAGACCAATCTGCGCTACACCGCGCCGGCAAGCCTGCGCAACCGGATCGAGGCCTCGCTGCCGCAGCCACAGCGTCAGCAGCCGACCCGCCGCTCCGTGCTGCGCGGCTTTGCGATGGGCTCGGCGGTCTCCGCGCTCGCCGCCTCCGGCGTCGTCGCCTTGGTGCTGCGCCAGGACGACCAGCAGCGCATCCTGTCGGAGGTCGTCTCCGCGCATCTGCGCTCGCTCCAGGCCGGCCATCTCATCGACGTGGTCTCGACCGACCAGCACACGGTCAAACCCTGGTTCAACGGCAAGCTCGACGTCGCCCCGCCCGTGATCGACCTCACCGCGCAAGGCTTCACGCTGGTCGGCGGCCGGCTCGACTATATCGACGCCCGCGCCATCGGCGCGGTCGTCTACAAGCGAAGGCAGCACGTGATCAACCTTTTCGTGTCGCAGACCTCGAGCACCGAGCACCGGCCGCCGAAGACCCAGACCATGCAGGGCTTCAACTGCCGCCGCTGGGGCGAGCGCGGCCTGAACTTCTGGGCCGTCAGCGACATCGGCGGCGACGAGCTCGCCGAATTCGTCGACAAGTTCGAGGCGGCGATGAAGGCGAATGTGGAGGGGTGATCGCCGTCATTGCGAGCGCAGCGAAGCAATCCTGACTGCCTCCGCGGAGGTTTACTGGATTGCTTCGCTGCGCTCGCAATGACGATTGCTGAGATAGATCGGCAAACTTACGCCGACCGCCGCACCGCGTTGTCCACCAGCGTCTTGCCGAGCGACCAGATCGCGCCGGGGACCTTGTGGCTGCCGGCGATGACGTCGTCGAACGCCTTCTCGATCCAGGTGCAGTCCTCTTCCGTGATCGTGAGCGGCGGCAGCAGCTTGATGGTGTGGCTGCCGTGGCCGGCCACCTGCGTGAGGATCTTGTGATCCTTGAACAGCGGCACGGTGATGAGCTGGCAGAACAGGCCCTTGTTGGCGGTCTCGAGCACGTTCCAGGAGGCGCGCAGACGCAGCGATTTCGGCGGACCGAACTCCACGCCGATCATCAGGCCCTTGCCGCGCACTTCCTTCATCAGCTCGTAGCCGGGCACCATGCGCGTCAGCGCCAGGCGCAACTCGGCGCCGCGCTTGGCGGCGGACTCGATCAGCTTCTCGGACTCCATGACATCGAGCGTGGCGATGCCCGCGGCCATCGCCAGGTCATTCTTGGAGAAGGTGGAGCCGTGCACCACGGCGCGGTCCATCTGGTTGAAGATCTTGTCGAAGATGGCCTTGCGCGTCAGCACGGCGCCGACAGGCACATGGCCGCCCGACAGCGACTTCGACAGCAGCACCATGTCGGGCTCGACATTCCAGTGCTCGACCGCGAGGAAACGGCCGGTGCGGCCCATCCCGGTCTGGATCTCGTCGGCAACGAACAGCGTGCCGTATTTCTTGCAGAGTGCCGCCGCACCCGGCAGGAACTCGTCGGTGGGCATGTTGACGCCCTTGCCCTGGATCGGCTCGACGACGAAGGCCGCGACCTCGCGCGAGGCCAGCGCCTTTTCCAGCGCAGCCAGATCGTTGAACGGGATCGAGGTGCAGCCGGGCAGCAGCGGCTCGAAACCGGTGCGGAAGTTCGAATCGCCCGTCAGCGACAGCGCGCCATAGGTCAGGCCGTGATAGCCGTGGGCGCAATAGACGATGCCGGGGCGCCCCGTCGCGCCGCGCGCGAACTTGATCGCCGCCTCGACGCATTCGGCGCCGGAATTGGCGAAAAACGCCTTGTCGAGATAGGGGACGTATTTCAGCAGCCGCTCGGCGAGCACGCCGGCGAGCGTCGAGACGTCGAACTGGACGAGGTTGGGCAAATCGGCATCGAGCACGCTCTTGAGCGCCTCGCGCATGACCGGATGATTGCGCCCGATCGCAAACACGCCAAAGCCGGACAACAGGTCCAGATACTTCGCCCCGTCGCGGTCGTAGAGGTACTGCCCCTGCCCCTTCTGGAAGCCGACATCGTAGCCGATGGTCTTGAGGACCCGAACGAACTGCTCGTTCAGATGCCGATTATGCAGGGCACTGCGCTGGGCCTGACGGTCCGCGAACAGTTGAGACATGTCTGGATTTGGGCTGTGCATCCGCTACATACTTCGGTTGAGGGCCGTCTCGTCAACTGAAAACGGACCGTTCCTGAAAACGGTCTGTGCGGCCTTTTGCCCTTTTTCGGACCATCTTCGCAAGCACAGCTTTAAACCATGTTGCACTGCCAAGGAACACTCATGCGTTTAGCCCTTTACACCGGTATACTACTGGCCGGCGGTTACACCGGCCTGACTTCAGCGCTCGCCGCCGATCCCACCGGCGACTGGCGGGTCGCCGACGGCGTCGCCAACATCCGTGTCGCCCAATGCAATGGCAGCATGTGGGGCGCCGTTTCCTGGGAAAAACAGCCCGGCGGCCGCGACGAGAACAATCCTGATGTCTCGAAACAGAACAGGCCGACGCTGGGCATGGCGACCCTGCTCGACATGAAGAAAAAGCCCGGCGCCGATCAGTGGGAAGGACAGGTCTACAACGCCAAGGACGGCCAGCTCTACAGCGCGACGATCACGCCTGCCGGCACCGACCAGCTGGAGATCAAGGGCTGCGTGATGGGCTTCCTTTGTGGCGGCGAAACCTGGACCCGCGTTGGCCCGCCGATCCCCTTGAGCACCGCCAATGCGGTGGCCAAGGGCGCAGCGAAGCCTGCCGGCGCGGCGCCGAAGGCCCAGGGAGCAGCCCAAGCCACGACAGGTGCCACGCCCCCTGCGCCCGCAGCAGCGGCCCCAAAGGCCACCGCCGCCGCCAAGCCCGGTCAGAAGGGTGCCGCCGACCCGGTCGGCGACATCTGCCTACTCCCTGAGATTGCGGGGTTTGCCCATTAGGGCCGGCTGGAACAGCAGCACTGCGGCAAGCGTCGTCACCAGCGAGAGTGCGAGCAGCTTGCCCATGCTGGACGTGCCGGGATGGCTCGACAGCCACAGGCTGCCGAACGCGGTCGCCGTCGTCAGCGCGCTGAAAAAGATCGCGCGTGTCAGGCTGGTCTGGAGCAGGTTCGTCCTGCCCGAGCGCCAGGCCACGACATAATAGATCTTGAAGGCGACGCCGACGCCGAGCAGCAGCGGGAATGCGACGATGTTGGCGAAGTTGAGCGGCAGGCCGATCAGCACGCAGATCTCAAGCGTCACCGCGCCGGCCACCAGCAGCGGCACCAGCGTCATCAGCACGTCGACGAACCGCCGCAGCGTGATCCACAGCAGCAGGCCGATCACCAGTAGCGCGTAAATGCCGGCGTGAATGAACGCCTTCACCACGGTATCGCCGGATTTCAGGATCGAGACCGGGCCGCCGATCGCGGTCGGCTCGGCAACGAGCACCGCCGCCGCAAATTTGCGCAGCGTGTCGTTGTCGTTGGGATCGCCCTTGGGCAGGGCCTCGACGCGGATGATGCCGTCCTTGCTCTTCCAGGCGCTGACGAGATCCGATGGCAGCGAGTTCAGGGTAACCGGGCCGGCCTGCATCGCGTTCCTGAGCTGGTCGAACACGATCTTCATCGGCGCGACGAACACGTCCTGCGCCTTGTTGCGCGTGGCCTCGTCGCCATTGGCGAGCTTCTCGAGCGCGTCCGCAAGCCGGCGCGAGGCGACCGCGCCCGGGCCCTTCGCATCAGCCGCGGTTCGCCGCAGATTGTCGACGGAGGATTTCAGCGAATCGACGTTTTCCTTGTCCGAGGGGGCGGCGTCGATCTGGTCAGGATTGAGCGCAGGGTTCAGCACCTTGGCGCCCTGCGCCAGCAGCTTCAGCTTCGGCTGCTGGTCCTGCGGCACGAAGCTGTCGAGCGACATCACCCGGAGCACCTCCGGCACCTTCTCGAGCTTCGCCTCGACCTGCCTTGCCTGCTCTTCCGAACTGGTCATCACATTGATGGCATTGGCGCCGGTGTTCGGATCCTTGCGCAGATCGAGGAAGGTCGCGATCGATTCGGCGTTCGGGTTGCGCAGGTTCATCGGGTTGAAGTCGAACTTCAGGAAGTAGAGCAGCGGCAGGCCGGCGACTGCCAGCAGCAGCGTGCCGCCCACGACCAGAACACGGTGCTTCTCCAGGAAGTGATCGAGCGGCGCCAGGAAGGCATATCCGACCGGCTCCTGCTCACCGGGCGGGTTCAACAGCTTCAGCATTGCGGGCAGCACGGTGATGCTGGAGAGGAACGCCACCAGCATGCCGACGCCTGCGATCTGGCCGAGCTCGGAGATGCCCTTGTAGTCGGTCGGCAGGAAACAGAGGAAGCCAGCCGCGGTCGCCATGGCCGCCAGCGACAGCGGCACCGCGGAGCGCTTGGCCGCCAGCACCAGCGCGCCCGGCAGGTCGTTGTGCTTGTAACGCTCGGAGCGGTAGCGGACGCTGTACTGGATGCCGAAATCGACGCCCAGCCCGACAAACAGCACGGCGAACGCGATCGACAGCAGATTGAACGAGCCGACCATCATCAGGCCGGCAGCGGTCGTCAGCGCAAGGCCGACGAAGAGATTGACGAATACCGCGAAAATGATCTTCGACGAATGCAGCGCCATCCACAGGATCAGCAGCACGACGAGAACGGTGCCCACGCCGTTGACGACGGCGCCTTCCTGCACGGTGGCGTATTCCTCGTTGGCGATCGGGACCGGACCTGTCAGTCGCACCCGTGCCTGGTATTTGGTCGCGAAATCCAGATCGACCGCGGCCTTGCGGATCGCATCGGTGGCGCCCTTGCCGGGCTCCAGCGCGTTGTAGTCGAGGATCGGCTTGAATTCGATGAAGGCGCGCTTGTCCGAGTCAGACAGCGGCTCGTCGCTGACGAGTTCGCGCCAGGAGAAGCTCGCATTGCCCTTGTTGAGCACGGTCTCGACCGTCTGTGCGATCTGGTTGAAGGGCCGCGCGGTGTTGTCGAGCTTGACCTGGCCACGCTTGACGCCGGCAAGTCCCGTCTCGAGAGCGCCAGTGAGGCCGCGGATCGAGGGATCGCCCGCCATGATCTCGATCAGGGGTGCTGCGGATTCGAACTGGCTGGTGATCTTGCCGACCTCCTCGGTCGGCAGGAACAGCAAGCCGTTCTTCTCGAAGAATTCACCGGTGCCGAGCTGCTGCATCGACTGGAATTCGGTCTTGTTGTCCTTCAGCTTGGCGAAGAGCGCATCCGCTGCCGCGGTTGCCATCTCCGGCGTCCGGGCCTCGACGACCGCGAGAATCGTCGCGTCGCGGTCGAAGGCACGGTCGAACTGCTGGTCGCGCTGGCGCCAGTCCAGATTCTGGGCAATCAGCGAATTGATGTCGGTGTTGATGGCGAAATGCTGGGCCGTGTAATAGCCGGCCCCCACCGAAAGCAGGAGCCCGAGAACGACGACGAGGGAGGCAAACCGGGTGCAGGCCCTGACGATGGCAACGACGACGCTTTGCAGCACTTCTTTTCTTTCTGCGGTTAACAGCTTGCCGGAAACGCCCGCTGTTTATCGGAGTTCCCGGGCGAAACCTATTGCTGTTTTGAGTGGCACTCGCCGGAACAAGGTTCGAGGTAAACGGCGGGACGCCATGAAAAAATCATTGCGGGGCGGTCGGTATAGACGGGGAGATGAGGCGGGAAAGTGACGAAGGGGTGAGCACAAATGTCGCCATTTCGCCCACGGCAATGACTATACTATGATACCGCGCGCTCCGCTGGCAGGGAACGAGAGCTGATCCGACCTTTCCTTTTTGCCGATTTTTTGACACAAAGTATTGCGCCTCCATGCGCCGGAGCCCCAACGGGGGTGGGCGGGTACCGCGTGCGCGCGTGGCCAATGGTGCGGTTATTGCAGATCGTTGGTCAGTATCGGGGTGCCGCCGGGACCTGGGAAGCGGGATTGGTGCAACTTGCGTGATGGGCGTCCAATGGAAGTTTATCTAGCGCAGCCGCGCGGCTTTTGCGCGGGCGTGGTGCGTGCGATCGAGATCGTGGAACGGGCGCTGCAGAAATACGGCCCGCCCGTCTACGTGCGCCATGAGATCGTGCACAACAAATACGTGGTCGAGAGCCTGAAGAACAAGGGCGCGATCTTCGTCGAGGAGCTCTCCGAGGTTCCGCCGAAGGCCGTGACCGTGTTCAGCGCCCATGGCGTCGCCCGCAGCGTCGAGGAAGAGGCCGCCGCACGCGACCTGCCGGTGCTCAATGCCACCTGCCCGCTGGTCACGAAAGTTCACAATCAGGGGAAACGCTACATCACCAAGGGCCGTACCCTGATCCTGATCGGCCATGCCGGCCACCCCGAGGTCGAGGGGACGATGGGCCAGGTTCCAGGGCCTGTCCTGCTGGTCCAGAGCGTTGAAGAGGCTAACGCACTGACGCTGCCGGCGGATACGCCAGTGGCCTACATCACCCAGACCACCCTGTCGGTCGACGACACCAGGGACATCATTTCGGCCCTCCAGGCCCGCTTTACAGATATTCAAGGCCCGGATATCCGGGATATCTGCTATGCGACACAGAACCGCCAATCTGCGGTAAGGGACTTGAGCAAGCTGGTCGACGTGATCTTGGTGGTGGGCGCTGCCAATAGCTCGAATTCGAACCGGCTCCGCGAAATCGGCACTGAGGCCGGCGTCGCGAGTTATTTGATTGCCGACGGCAGCAAGCTCAATCCGGAGTGGTTGAAAGATGCCAGGACTGTCGGCATCACGGCCGGCGCTTCGGCGCCCGAGGTGCTCGTGGATGACGTGATCGAAGCGATGCGGCGGATGATCGGACCGGTCAAGGTCCAGGTGCTGCCGGGCCGCGAGGAAAACATCGAATTCAGGCTTCCGGCCCAATTGGCCGCGAGCTGACCCACCCGAATTCCAAGCCCAGAAAGAAACTTTGTAATGGCAATCCCCTTCTTCAAGGAAATGCGTATCGGCGGCTATTTGCTCAAGCAGAAGATGCTGGGCCGCAAGCGCTATCCGCTCGTGCTGATGCTGGAGCCGCTGTTCCGCTGCAACCTCGCCTGCGTCGGCTGCGGCAAGATCGACTATCCGGATGCGATCCTCAACCGCCGCATGACCGCACAGGAGTGCTGGGACGCGGCCGATGAGTGCGGCGCGCCGATGGTCGCCATTCCCGGCGGCGAGCCGCTGATCCACAAGGAGATCGGCGAGATCGTGCGCGGCCTGGTCGAGCGCAAGAAGTTCGTCTCGCTCTGCACCAACGCGTTGCTGCTCGAGAAGAAGCTCGACCTGTTCACGCCCTCCCCGTACCTGTTCTTCTCGGTGCATCTGGACGGCCTGAAGGACCATCACGACAAGGCGGTGTCGCAGAAGGGCGTGTTCGACCGCGCCGTCTCCGCGATCAAGGCGGCCAAGGCGCGCGGTTTCACCGTCAACGTCAACGCCACCATCTTCGACGGCCATCCGGCCGAGGAGATCGCGAAGTTCCTCGATCTCACCGTCGAGCTCGGTGTCGGCGTCTCGATGTCGCCCGGCTACGCCTATGAGCGCGCGCCGGACCAGGAGCACTTCCTCAACCGCACCAAGACCAAGAAGCTGTTCCGCGACGTCTTCGCGATGGGCAAGGGCAAGAAGTGGAACTTCATGCATTCCGGCCTGTTCCTC
The DNA here is from genome assembly GCF_000282615.1 of Bradyrhizobium sp. YR681. GTDB lineage: Bacteria > Pseudomonadota > Alphaproteobacteria > Rhizobiales > Xanthobacteraceae > Bradyrhizobium. Next base: position 44,665 of record NZ_AKIY01000196.1, read on the forward strand.
GACTTCCTCGCCGGCAACCAGGAATACGAGTGCACGCCCTGGGGCATGCCCGCGCGCAACATCTTCGGCTGGCAGAAGCCCTGCTACCTGCTCGGTGAAGGCTACGCAAAGACCTTCAAGGAGCTGATGGACACCACCGACTGGGAAACCTACGGCACCGGCAAGTACGAGAAGTGCGCCGACTGCATGGCCCATTGCGGCTACGAGCCGACGGCGGCGACCGCAGCCCTCAACAACCCGATCAAGGCGATGTGGGTGTCGCTGCGCGGCATCCGGACCTCGGGCCCGATGGCGCCGGAGATCGACATGAGCAAGCAGCGCCCGGCGCAGTACATCTTCTCGGCGGAAGTGCAGAAGCGCCTGTCGGAGATCCGCAAGGACGAAGCGGCGGCCGCTCAGGAGAAGGCGGCGCGGAAGGCTTCGACGGCCGCGTAAAGCGCGCGCAGCATCGATAACAACAAAAGGCCCGATCGCCGATGGCGATCGGGCCTTTTCGTTATTCGGCGCGAGCGCGGCAGAGCGATCGCAGAGCGCATGCTCGCGAAAGATGGCTCCCGCAAAAAAACGAAAAACAACCCCATGCAAAGTAGAAGCGCCCCGGCCCGAACGGAGCCATGTCCGTTCGTCTAAACCACGACGACCGCAACACAATCAGCGGCAAACGCGCATCATTGCTCACGCCAAACGAAGTCGCTGAAGAAGGCTCAGAGCAGACGCTTGCATAGGACTGCACTCAAGATGTGCAGAGACGCCGCGATCGAGGCGGGCCGTGCACAAAATCCGACATGTACGTCACGGAAATGTCATCTAACAATATCGGTTCCCCGCCCGGACGGTGCCAGCCCGCGGCCAACATCGATGGAGCCCGACATGAACCTGTGCACGACAAGCGATCTGCGATGCGCTGTTGTGTCGATCGCCGCCGCCATGTTCTGCCTCAGCACTGCAGCTCGCGCGGCGGATCTCACCGTTTACACGGCTTTGGAGGCCGACCAGATCAAGCCTTACAAGGCCGCGTTCGAGAAGGCCAATCCGGGCATCAACATCCTCTGGGTCCGCGACTCCACCGGTATCATCACCGCCAAACTTCTTGCGGAGAAGGCAAACCCCAAGGCCGATGTGGTCATGGGTCTTGCCGCAACCTCGCTGATGCTGCTGCAGAAGGAAGGCATGCTGATGCCTTACGCGCCCGCGGGTCTCGACAAGGTCGACGCCAAGATGCGCGATCCCGCGGCCTCGCCGCAATGGGTGGGCATGGACGTCTGGGCATCGGCGTTTTGCGTCAACACCGTGGAATCCAGCAAGAAGAACCTGCCGGAGCCCGCCTCCTGGGCCGATCTGACCAAGCCGGTCTATCAGGGACAAATCGCCATGCCGAACCCCGCTTCGTCGGGGACCGGGTTTCTGATGGTCTCCGCCTGGCTGCAGATGTTCGGCTGGGACGGGGGCTGGAAGTACATGGACGAGCTTCACAAGAACATCGCGGCCTACACGCATTCCGGCTCCAAGCCGTGCCGACAGGCGGCCGCCGGCGAGTACACGATCGGCCTCTCGTTCGAGTATCGCGCCAACAAGACCAAGAAGGGTGGAGCGCCGATCAGCATTGTCCTGCCCAAGGAAGGCCTCGGCTGGGACATGGAAGCGATCGGGATCATGAAGACCGCCAAAGAATCCGAGGCCGCGAAGAAGCTCGCCGACTGGGCCGCGACGCCGGAGGCCAACAAGCTCTACGCCGAGAACTTCGCCATCGTCGCACTGCCCGGCATCGCGAGCTCCATGGAGTTCATCCAGGGTGACATCGACAAAATGCTGATCAAGAACGACTTTGCCTGGGCCGCGGAGAACCGCGACAAGATCCTGGCGGAGTGGAGCAAGCGCTACGACGGCAAGTCCGAGCCCAAGAACTGAGGAACTGCGCTGAAGAACTGCACTGAAGAACCTGAACTGAAAGACTCGAACTGAGGATCCTGCCGGGGATCCTGGGAGCGATGAAGCTGGCGATGCATGGGCGCCGGTCAATGCGGGACAGTACAATGGACAGCATGCCGACGACAGAGCCCTATCTGCGCATCCGCAACCTCTCGAAAAAGTTCGGTGCATTCACTGCGCTCAACACTGTCGATCTCGACATCATGCCGGGGGAGTTCGTCTCGTTCCTCGGGCCATCCGGCTGCGGCAAGACCACGCTGCTCCGCGCCATCTCTGGCCTCGACGTGCAAACCACCGGAACGATCCATCAGGGCGGTCGGAATATCTCGACCTTGCCGGTCGCCCAGCGCGACTTCGGCATCGTGTTCCAGTCCTACGCGCTATTCCCGAACCTGACGATCAAAGACAATGTGGCCTACGGCCTGGTGTCGGCCGGCACGCCCCGCACCGAGGTCGACAAACGGGTCAAGGAGCTTCTCGAACTTGTCGGCCTGCCCGAGCAAGCCGGCAAATATCCGGCACAGCTCTCGGGCGGGCAGCAGCAGCGCGTCGCGCTCGCCCGCGCGCTGGCGCTATCGCCCGGCCTTCTGCTGCTGGACGAACCGCTATCCGCTCTCGACGCGCGTGTCCGGGCGCGTCTGCGCGGCGAGATCCGCGACCTGCAGCAACGTCTCAAGCTGACCACGATCATGGTGACCCACGATCAGGAGGAGGCGCTCACCATGTCCGACCGGATCGTGGTGATGAGCAATGGCAGGATCGAGCAGGTCGGCACGCCCGACGAGATCTACGGCCGCCCCGCGACGGCTTTCGTCGCCGACTTTGTCGGCAAGATGAACTTTCTGGAGGGGCGCCTCGTCACCAGCAAGCGCGCCAATGTCAGGGGTGCCGTGCTCGACTTCGGCGAGGAGGTGCAACTCGGCGAAGGCGCGGCCGTCACGGTCTGCCTTCGGCCGGAGGACGTGGTGGTGCGCGACATCGGCGAGCATTCGGACAATCGCCTGTCCGTCCAGGTGGGCGTCATGGAATTCATCGGCAATCATTTCGCAACGACCCTGCATGCGAGCGGCACGAGCCTGAACTTCTCGGCCGACTTTTCGATCAACGCCGTGCGCGACCTCGGCATTTCCTCCGGCGCGACCATCGAGGTCGTGCTGCCCCCGAAGCGGTTGCGCGTATTTGCCCAGCCGCGCTCCGCGACTGCCTGACACGGGAAACCAGCGATGGCGACCGAGACGCTGATTCTGCCGGACCGTGCCGTTGCGATCGCGCCGCTGCGGCAGAAGCTGGGGCGCGACGACTGGATCATGCGCGGCGCGGTCGTGGCGCTCGGCCTCTGGTTGATCGTCACCGTGCTACTGCCCCTCTGGGCGCTGCTGTCCAAGAGCTTCCAGGCGACTGATGGCAGCTTCGTAGGCCTTGCCAATTTCCAGGCCTATTTCGCCAATCCAGCGCTCGCCGATTCGATCTGGCACTCGGTCTGGGTGTCGCTGCTGAGCACGGTCATCTGCGTTCTGCTCGCCTTCGTCTACGCCTACGGACTCACCCGCACCTGCATGCCTGGGCGGTGGCTGTTCCGCATCATCGCGCAGATCCCTATTCTCGCACCCTCGTTGCTGCCCGCGATCAGCCTTGTCTATCTGTTCGGGAACCAGGGCCTCGTCAAATGGATGCTGTTCGGCGCGTCGATCTACGGTCCGATCGGCATCGTCATGGGCGAGGTGTTCTGGACCTTCCCGCACGCGCTCATCATCATCACCACGGCGCTGGCGATTTCGGACGCGCGTCTGTACGAGGCGGCGGAAGCGCTGCGGGCAAGTCCGCGCCGCACCTTCTGGACGGTGACAATTCCGGGCGCGCGTTACGGCCTGATCAGTGCAGTCTTCGTCGTCTTTACCCTGGTGATCACCGATTTCGGCGTGCCGAAGGTCATTGGAGGCAAGTTCAACGTGCTCGCGACCGACATCTACAAGCAGGTGGTCGGGCAGCAGAACTTCCGGATGGGTGCGGTGGTCGGCTTGATCCTGCTGCTCCCCGCAGCGCTGGCCTTCGTCGTCGATCAGCTCATGCAGCGGCGCCAGATGGCGCTGCTCTCCGCACGCGCCGTACCGTATGATCCCAGGCCCGACGCCACGATCGATCGCGCGCTGCTGGCGATTTGTTCGCTGATCGCGTTCGCGATCATGGTCATTCTCGGTGTGTCCTTCTTCGCTTCGATCGCGACGTTCTGGCCCTACGATCTGACACCCAGCTTCAAGAACTTCGACTTCGACATGATGGATGGCGGCGGCTGGCGCAGCTACTTCAACTCGCTCGTCATGGCCGGCCTCACCGCGCTGTTCGGGACCGCGGTGATTTTTGCCGGCGCCTATCTGGTCGAGAAGACGCCGCGCTTTCGCGCCATTCGCGGCTTCGTGCAGTTTCTCGCGCTGCTTGCATTGGCCGTTCCCGGGCTGGTGCTCGGGCTCGGCTACATCTTTTTCTTCAACAACCCGGCCAATCCGTTGAACTTCATCTACGGCACCATGGCCATTCTGGTCATCTGCACGATCTCGCATTTCTACTCCGTCTCGCACCTGACCGCGGTGACGGCGCTCAAGCAGATCGACCGGGAGTTCGAGACCGTTTCGGCATCGCTCAGGGTGCCGTTCTGGCGCACCTTCATGCGCGTGACCTTGCCGGTCTGCCTGCCGGCCGTGCTGGATATCGCCATGTATCTGTTCGTGAACGCGATGACGACGGTCTCGGCGGTGGTCTTCATCTACGCGCCGCACACGACGCTTGCGGCCATCGCCGTGCTCAACATGGATGACGCAGGCGATGTGGCTCCGGCGGCGGCCATGGCCATGGTCGTGTTCGCCACAGCGGCCGTCACACGAGCCATCTATATGTTACTCACACAGGGCTATCTTGCGCGCGCCCAGATGTGGAGAAAGCGGTGAACGTGTCCGGAGACGAATTCGATCTGGCTGTTATCGGGGGCGGCATCTGCGGTCTCGCCCATGCGCTTGCGGGTGTGCGCCAGGGCTTGCGGGTCTTGGTCATCGAGCGCGATGCAAGGGCGAACGGCGCCTCGATCCGCAATTTCGGCTTTGTCACCGTCACCGGGCAGCAACGCGGCCAGTGCTGGCAGCGGGCAATGCGGTCGCGACAGGTCTGGGCCGAAGTGGCTGCGGCCGCGGGCATCAGGATCGAGCATGCCGGACTGGCGGTCGCGGTGCGACGACCGGAAGCCGCGGCCGTGCTCGAGGCGTTCCGCACCACCGAGATGGGCGAGGGTTGCGAGCTTCTGAGCCCGGCTGAGGCGGGCCGCCGTTTCCCGATGCTGCGGACCGACGATCTGCAAGCCGTGCTGGCGAGCCCTCATGATCTGCGGGTGGAGTCGCGCATCGCGGTGCCGGCACTGGCGCGCTGGCTGGCCGAAGTGCATGGCGTCACCTTCCTCTATCAGACGCTGGCCAAGGCGGTGACACCGCCGGTGATCGACACCACACGAGGGCCGGTCAAGGCCCGGCTCTGCGTGGTCTGCCCCGGCGACGATTTCCTGAGCCTTTATCCGGAACGCCTGGCGAGCTACGGCCTCGTCCGCTGCAAGCTGCACATGCTGCGGGTCGGGTCAGTGAGCGCGATGCCGCGCTTCAACGCGGCCGTGATGTCGGACCTCGGCCTTGTGCGCTATCTCGGCTACGCCGAACTGCCGGAGGCCGCCGCACTGAAGCAGCGCCTCGAATCCGAGCAGGGCCAGCATCTGGCCAACGGTGTGCATCTGATCGCCGTGCAGAGCGAGGATGGTTCGCTCGTTGTCGGCGATTCCCACCATTACGACGCGACGCCGGACCCGTTCGGTCCTGAAGCGGTGGACGAGTTGATCATGGACGAGTTCCGGCAGGTTCTGGCCTGGCCAACGCCTGTCATTCGCGAGCGCTGGATCGGCACCTACGCCTCGGCGTCCGACCGGCTGATGCTGATCGACCGCCCATCTGAAACCGTGCGCCTCGTCATGATCACCAGCGGCACCGGCGCCAGCACCTCGTTTGCGATCGCCGAGGAAGTGATCGACGAATTGACGTCCAGGAGCCGAGCCACATGACCGATAAATTCGAGCACGTCCAGGCCGTGGTGTTCGACTGGGCCGGCACGACGGTGGACCATGGCTCGCTGGCGCCGATGGGCGTGTTCGTCGAGGCATTCGCGCGCTTCGGCGTGGCGATCACCGTCGACGAGGCGCGCGGGCCGATGGGCATGGCCAAGCGCCCGCACATCGCCGCCCTCCTGCGCTTGCCCCGGATCGCCGCCGCCTGGCGCGACAGGCATGGGCGCGAGCCTGGTGAAGCCGACATCGATGCGCTCTACGCTGTGTTCGTACCGATGAATGTCGAGGTCGCCGCTCGCTTCGCCGACGTCATCCCGGGTGTGGCCGAAGCTGTTGCCGGCTTGCGGCGCCGCGGCCTGAAGATCGGCTCGAGCACGGGCTACACGCGCGAGATCATGGCCGAGGTCATTCCGGTCGCGGCCGCGCAAGGCTACGCGCCTGACAGCATCGTGTGCACCGGGGACACGCCCGACGGCCGACCCACGCCGTTCATGCTCTACAAGGCCTTTCTGGAGCTCGCCGTCTGGCCGGCCTGGAGCTGCGTCAAGGTCGACGACACCGAGGTCGGGATCCAGGAAGGTCTCAACGGCGGCTGCTGGACTGTCGGCGTTGCCGTCACCGGCAACGTGTTCGGCTTGTCGCTTGCCGACACGGCTGCGTTGGCGCCGAAAGCCTTCGCCGAGCGGCGCGCGGCCGCAGTCGAGCGGCTGGCGGGCGCCGGCGCCCATTACGTGATCGACGGCGTCGCCGATATCATCCCGGTGATCGCCGCGATCGAGGACCGGCTGGCCCGCGGAGAGCGACCAGGAGGCTGACATGAGCAAGTCCGGCATGAGCGCCTCCGAGGGCGACGTCAATTTATCGGCGGAGCGGCGCTCGTTTCAGGAGCGTCATCTCAACGCAGAGACCCGGAGCTGGCTCGACGAGGACGAGCGCTGGTACCTGCGACAATCGCTGTCGACGCCTTGCCTCAACGTGGCCACCGCCGCCGAAGGTAGCCACATCGTCGATCTCCAGGGACGGCGCATCCTCGATTTCCACGGCAACAGCGTGCATCAGGTCGGCTACGGTCATCCTCGCGTGGTGGCGGCCATCAAATCGCAGCTCGACACCCTGCCCTTCTGCCCGCGCCGCTACACCAACAAGTCCGCCATCGACCTTGCCCGGCGCCTCGCCGAGTTGGCGCCGGCGCCGCTGGAGAAGGTGCTGCTGGCACCCAGCGGGTCGGCTGCCATCGGCATGGCACTGAAGCTCGCCCGCTACGCGACGGGGCGACACAAGACCCTGTCGATGTGGGACGCATTTCACGGCGCCAATCTCGACGCGGTCTCGATCGGCGGCGAAGCCCTGTTCCGGCGCGGCGTCGGACCGCTGCTGCCGGGCACGGAACATGTGCCGCCGCCGGGACTGGCCGCGCGCTTCTTCGGACAGGACGGCCGCGCCCACGAGCGCCTCGCCGACTACATCGATTATGTCCTCGAGGTGCAGGGCGACGTCGCGGCCGTGATCGCCGAGCCGATGCGTTGGACCACGGTCGAACTGCCGCCGCCCGGCTTCTGGCCCCGCGTGCGCGCGAGCTGCGATCGGCACGGGGCGCTCCTGATCTTCGACGAGGTGCCGAGCTGCCTCGGCCGCACCGGAACCATGTTCGTCTGCGAGCAGGCGGAAACTGCGCCCGACATCCTCGTGCTCGGCAAGGGACTGGGCGGCGGCATCATGCCGATGGCAGCCATCGTGGCGCGAGCCGATCTCGACGTGGTGCCCGAGGGGGCACTGGGCCACTACACCCATGAGAAGAGCCCGGTCGGTTGCGCGGCAGCCCTCGCCACGCTCGACGTGATCGCAGAGGAAGGGCTGCTTGCCGCAGCGAACGTCCTCGGCGCGCACGCGCTGGAACGGCTGCGATCGATGGCAGACCGGTATCCCCTGATCTCCGAGGTGCGCGGGGCAGGTCTCTATCTCGGCGTCGAGATCGGCCGCCGCGACGCGGCCGAGGCCAATGCGCTCGCGGAGCGCCTCTTGTATCGCTGCCTGGAGGCGGGCCTGAGCTTCAAGCTCGGCGGCGGCAACGTGGTCACGCTATGCCCGCCGCTGACAATCTCGCGCGCCGACCTCGACCGGGCCCTCGATATCCTCGAAGCGGCGATGTCGGCCTTGTGAGCGGGACGCGACACGCACGCTTCGCTGCGCCGCGCTCCATCCGGGTTACAAAGACCAAACGAAAAAGGCCCGGTCGCGCGACCGGGCCTTTTCTTATTGTTGGATCGACGAACCCGCTCAGGCCGCCTTCGAGACCAGCGTCTCGCTCTCGATCAGCTCCGTCCCGATCAAATAGTCCCGGCAGCCGCGCAGCGAGCGCAGCGCGCGGTTGAAGTCGATGCCGGTCGAGACCAGTCCATGCAGCGCGGCCGGATTGCGGACGATGCCGCGCAGCACGGCGGCCAGATCGATCTGGCCGTTCGGCTTGATGGCGGCGCGGGCGAGCGCCGGCAGCGCGCGGTGGGCGGGGTCGCTGATGACGCGGACCGCAGCGAAGGGCAGCCCGGCCTCGGCGGCGTAGGCGGCCGCGATGTGGCTTTCCATGTCGACGGCCGAGGCCCCGGTCTCCGAATGCAGCGCCGCCTTGCAGGAGCGCCCGGTGACCACTTCCTCGGCACCGGCGAGGCTGCCGCGCACGACGCGGCGCCGACCGGACGTCAGGCGGCCGATCAGGTCGTCGCCGAGCGACAGGCCGGCGGCCCAGCGGGTGTCGCCGGCGAGCACCTCGGTTGCCAGCACCACGTCGCCGGAGCGCAGGGTCGGGTCGAGCCCGCCGGCCACTCCGAACGAGATCACACCGCGAATCGTATTGGGGTCCACCACCGTCAGCAGCGCCCGCAACTGGGTCGGGCTGCTGGATGAGCAGATCACGGCCATGCCGGGGCCGGCCGCGATGCGAGCCTCCTGGACAAGGCCGGTCACGATCAAGATCGGCCGCGGATCAATGGCATTGCCCGCGGTAAAATAGTCCCCCGTCCCCAAAGTCACATTCCGACCCCTACCACCCTGCTGTTGGTGTTCCGCAAGTTCCGATACCGCGCCAATGCCCACAGCGGGAAGAACTTAGGATAACCATGATACCGCAGATAGAATACACGCGGAAAGCCTGTGGCGGTGTACCGCTGCTCGTCCCACAGTCCTTTTTTGTTCTGTGTTGCAATCAGGTACTCCACCCCGCGGGCGACGGCCGGGTGATCAACCTCGCCTGCCGCCATCAGGGCAAGCAAGGCCCATGCCGTTTGCGAGGCGGTCGAGGGGGCAGCTTCCCATCCCCGGTAGTCCAGCCGGTAGCTGACGGCGTCCTCGCCCCAGCCGCCGTCCTGGTTCTGGATCGAGGCCAGCCAGGCGGCGGCCTTGCGCATCATGGGGTCGTCGTGGCGGACGCCGGCCATGTTGAGGGCGCAGAGCACCGACCAAGTTCCATAGATGAAGTTCATGCCCCAGCGGCCGTACCAGGAGCCCTCGGGGTGCTGGGTCTTGCGGAGATAGGCGACGCCGTCGGCGACATGCTTGCTACTCGTCGCGGTCTCGCCGAGCTGGGCCAGCATCGAGATGCAGCGCGCGGTGACGTCCTCGGTCGGCGGATCGAGCAGCGCGCCGTGGTCGGAGAACGGGATGTTGTTGAGGTAATATTCGAGGTTGTTGACGTCGAAGGCGGCCCAGCCGCCGTCGTCGCTCTGCATGCCCTCGATCCATTCCCGGCCGCGGTCGATCGCGGCGTCATAGCCGGCCACACCGTGCTCCCGGCGCATGCGGTCCATCGACATCACCACGACCGCGGTGTCGTCGAGGTCGGGGTAATGGGCGTTGTTGTACTGGAAGGCCCAGCCGCCCGGGCGCACGTCGGGCCGCTTCACCGCCCAGTCGCCCTTGACCTCGAGTTCCTGTTTCGGGATCAGCCAGTCGAGGCCCTGCCTCGCCGCAGGCACCGCCTTGTCGCCGCCGGCTTCCAGCAGCGCATGCGCGGTCAGAGTCGTGTCCCACACCGGCGAGACGCAGGGCTGGCAATAGGCCTCCTCCTCGCCGATCACCAGCAGCTTGTCGATGCCCCGGCGCGTGACCGCGCGCGGCGGATAACTCTCGTCCTTGCCGAGCGCGTCGTACATCATGACGATGTTGGCCATGGGCGGATAGATCGCGCCCATGCCGTCCTCGCCGTTGAGCCGCTCCTCGGTGAAGGCGAGCGCGGCGTCGATCGCGCGCTGGCGCAGGCTCTTCGGGAACAGCGGCTCGACGACGCGCAAGATCGCATCGAGGCTGCGAAACAGCAGGAACCAGGCCATGCTCTGGTGCGGCGCCTTCGCAGTCATGCCGATCGAGCGCGGATCCTGGAGGAACAGCTCGTCGATGCCGACGCCCTTCGGGTTCTTCGCGCGCGGCTTCAGCGCGGCGATTACCATCAGCGGCACCATGGTGGTGCGCGCCCAGTAGGAGATCTTGTTGATGTGGAACGGCGACCAGAACGGCAGCAGCACGATCTCGATCGGCAGCACCGGCACCGCGCGCCAGGTCATGACGCCGAACATGGCGAGCATGAAGCGCGTGAAGACGTTGCTGTGAATGGCGCCGCCGCGGACGTGGATCGCCTCGCGCGCGCGCACCATGTGCGGGGCGTCGACGGAATCGCCGATCATCTTCAGCGCGAAGTACGCCTTCACGCTGGCGCTCATGTCGAACTCGCCCTCATGCACCAGCGGCCAGCCACCATGGGCGCCCTGCACGCGGCGAAGATAATTGCCGATCTTGGCTTCGAGCACGGTGTCGACGGGCTCGGCGAGATAATGGCGCAGCAGGATGTATTCGGCCGGAATCGTGCAGTCGGCCTCGAGCTCGAACACCCAATGGCCGTCCGGTTGCTGGAAGCCGATGACGCCTTGCGTGGCTGACGCAATGCTCGATTCCAAAGCTTCGCGGCTGGTCGCGTTCACCGAATCCATCTCGCTCGATTGCTCCGATAGTCGTTTCAACGTGACGGGGACATTGCCCGTCAGGGCCGCTTTGCGGCCAGAACCAGATCGGCGGCACGATCACCGGACCGGACCGATCCCTCGATCGTTGCCGGCAATCCCGTAGCAGTCCAGTCGCCGGCGAGGAACAGGTTTTTCAGCGCGGTGACCGGCCCCGGACGCAGGGCATTCTGCGCCGGCGTGGCGGCAAAAGTGGCCCGGCGCTCGCGCACGATCTGCCAGGCTGGCAGTTCGCCGGAGACCCCGCCCGCCTTGCACACATCGTCCCAGATCGCCTGCGCGAGTTCCTCGCGCGGCATGTCGACGAGACGGTCGCCGTTGCTGATGGTCACCGAGAGCCGGTTCGGGAACGCGAACAGCCACTCTACGACGCCGCCGATCACCCCGAGGATCGGCGCCGAAGCCGGCGGCGGCTCAAAGCGGAAATGCGCATTCACGATGGCGCGGAATTCGGTCGGCGTCTTCAGGCCCGGCAGCAGGCTTGTGGCCGCACGCGGCGGCACCGCCATCACGACGACATCGCCGTCGGCGAGCTGGATCACATCCCCGCCGCCGAAATTCAGCGCGCTGGCCTTGCCGTCATTGCTGACGAACGACCGCAGCTCATGGCCGAGCTGGACGGTGTGGCCGCGCTCCTGGAGGAATGTCACCGCAGGTTCGATCAGCACCGCGCTGAGACCATCGCGCGCGATCAGGGGACGGCAGGCCTGCCCGCCGGCAAGCAGCGTCTCGCGCACGATCGCGCCGGCAAGCCCGGCCGAGCCTTCGGGCGGATCGACGTTGAGCGCCGCCAGCAGCAGCGGCTGCACCAGACGCTGGTAGAGAGTGCCCTCACAGGGAATCGACCTGCCGACCAGCGTCTCCTCCGACGCCCAGATCAGCGGCGCCAGCTTGAGATAATCGGTGAGACCCGTATCGGGGACGCGGCGGCTCTCGTCGAGCACCCATGTCGGCAGCCGGCCATTGCCGAGATCGATCTGCCAGCGCTGCCCGGTCTTGATGTCGACGAAAGGAAACTGCGCGGTCTCAGGACCGACGAGGCCGGCCTCGGTGCCGATCGAGCGCGCATAGGCGCGTGCGTGGCTGTTGCCCGACAGCAGCAGATGATTGCCGTTGTCGATGGTGAGACCGGTCGCGCCGTCGAAATAGGAACGGCAGCGGCCGCCGG
>NZ_AKIY01000197.1 GCF_000282615.1 Bradyrhizobium sp. YR681
GGGCTACGAAGCAAAACCTACGTACTGCTCCCCGCCGCGCTCGCGACCACGGGCAGCACCTCACTTGCGGCCTGGTCCGGCGTCTCTTCCTTCCAGCGCACCGAGCCGAACGGCCGTTCCAGCATGCGGCGGATCCGCACTGGCTCGGGCCCGATGTGGAAGTCGATCGCCTGCTGATGCAGCGCGCGTTCGGACTGCGTCGAGCGGTTGCGCTGGCGTAAGTAATCGAACCAGGTCGGGCAGTGATAGCGCTCGGTCCACAATTCGGGGTCGGCGATGTCGCGCGCGATCGACCAGCCATAGGCGCCGTTGCGCTGCCGCGACAGCTGGACGTCCTGCATCACGTTGTGAAAGGCGCGCGCGTTCTCCTGGCCAACGCGGTATTCGATCTCGACCACCAGCGGCCCGCTGCGGCCGGTGATCGACAGCTTCACCTCGGGATCCGCCAGCACGTCGGCGTCCTCGTTGCGGGCGCCGACACGCGGCATCGTGAGCCAGAGCCCGAGCAGCGGCGAGATCAGCATCAGGCCGGCGGCCGTCAGCAGCGCGACCTCGACGCCGGCATAGTCGGTGAGATGGCCCCAGCCCCAGGCGCCGATGGCGATGCCGCCGGAAATCGAGGCCTGGAATGCCGCGAGCGAGCGGCCGGCGACCCAGCGCGGCGCCGAGAGCTGCACGCCGATATTGAACAGTGCGACCGCCGCCATCCAGACCGCGCCGGCGAGCACCAGCGCCGCCGCCGTCAGCACCGGCTCGTTGCTCACGGCAAGCGCGGCCATCGCGAACGCCATCGAGAGGGTGCAGGCGCGGATCGCGGCCTCGCCGCTCATGCGCTTGCGCAATTCGTGGATGTTGAGCGCGCCGACGACCGCGCCCATGCCGAAGGCGCCGAGCATGATGCCGTAGGTCTGCGCGCCGCCATGCAACAGGTCGCGCGCGACCAGCGGCATCAGCGCCATGATGGCACCGCCGATCAGGCCCATCACCAGCGTACGCAGCAGCACGATCTTGATCGGCGGCGAATTGGTGATGTAGCGGAAGCCCGAGACCATGGCGCGGTTGAGCTTTTCCCGCGGCAGGCGCGAGGGCTCGGTGTTGCGTCGCCACAGCAGCAGCACCACCAGCAGCGGCAGATAGAGGATCGCGTTGCAGGCGAACGCGGCGACCGCGCCGAGCGAGGCGACGATGACGCCGCCGACCGCTGGACCAAAGCTGCGCGCGATGTTGTAGCTGATGCCGTTCAGCGCCACGGCCGACGGCAGCGCCTCGGGCGGCACCTGCTCGCTGACCGAGGATTGCCAGGCCGGGCCGAACAGCGCGTTGCCGCTGCCGACGACGAAGCAGAAGGCGAGCAGCGTTTCCGGCGTGATCAGCTTGAGCCAGGCCAGCACCGTCAACGCCGTCGCGCCGGTCAGCGCGATCATGAGCGAGACCAGGGTGACGACACGGCGGTCATACATGTCGGCGATGGCGCCGGCCGGCATCGAGATCAGCATGATCGGCAGCATCAAGGCGGTCTGCACCAGCGCGACCTTGTCCGCCGAGGCCGCCATCTGCGTCATCGCCCAGGCCGCGCCCACGCCCTGGATCAGGAGGCCGAGATTGGAGAGCAGGCTGGCCAGCCAGATGCGCCGGAACACGGTGTACCGCAGCGGTGCGGTGATGCCGTCGCCGGCGAATGTCTGACGGTTCGGCTGCTCGGTCATATCCCCTTCCAAATGGGCTGGCAGAGATGGTCTTTGGGTGATTCCGGCAAGATCAGTGATGCCTGCGAAAGTCCTTCGCTGTCCAGTGGTTAGGCCGCTATAAGCGGTGCAAAGAATTGTTTTGCCGGGAGGAACAGATGAGGCTGTCGCGACGGACGATCCTGCAAGGGGCCGGCACATTGCCTTTTGCACTTGCGAGCGTCCGGATGGGTGCATTGGCTCAAACCGCGCCCGCAGCGCAGGGCGCTGAGGTGCCCCCGATCCTGTTCGTCCACGGCAATGGCGACTACGACGCGCTCTGGATGACGACGCTTTGGCGGATGGAATCCAACGGTGTCGTGCGCGATCGCATGCTGGCGATCAATTTCACCGATCCCAATGCACGGAGCGACGACAAGGTCGAGCAGGCGAACCGCTCCTCGACCGAGGACCAGCGCCGCGAGCTCGCTGCTGCCATTGCCGAGCTGAAACGCCGTACCGGTGCGCCTCGCGTGGCGCTGGTCGGCAGCTCGCGCGGCGGTTACGCCATCCGCAACGTCATCAGGAACGGCGGCGCCAGCGATGTGAGTCATGCTGTGCTGTGCGGCACACCAAATCACGGCGTGTTCGCGACCGACGATCAGCCGAACAACGAATTCAACGGCCGCGGCGCATTCCTGCGCGGCCTGAACGAGGGCGAGAGCGAGGTGACGCCGGGCGTTGCCTTCCTCACGCTGCGCAGCGACGGCATGGACAAATACGCCCAGGCCGATGGCCGCTTCATCGGCAAGCCCGGCACGCCGACCGGTGTTACCGTCGAGGGGCCGGAGTTGAAGGGCGCCACCAATCTCGTGCTCGGCGCGCTCGATCACCGCGAGGTGGCGTTCCACCCGCGCGCTTTCCGCGAGATCTACAAGTTCATCGCCGGTCGTGAGCCCGCACGCATTGCGATCGTGCCGGAGCCGAGCGTCAGGCTGAGCGGCCTCGTCACGGGAACGCCCGGCGGCGTGTCGACCAATCGTCCGGTCGCAGGTGCAACCGTCGAGATATTCCGCGTCGATCCTGAAACCGGTGAGCGCAGCGGCAGCGCCGTGCACAGCTCGAAGACCGCTGCCGACGGCCGCTGGGGTCCGGCGCAGGTCGAGCCTGCCTGGGCGCTCGAATTCGTGCTGGCATCGCCGGATGCGCCGACGACGCATATCTACCGTTCGCCGTTCCCGCGCTCGTCCGACCTCGTGCATTTGCGGCCTGCGCGCCCGCTCGGGCCGGCGGACAAGGACGCCGGAGCCGTCGTGATCATGTCGCGGCCGCGCGGCTATCTTGGCCTGCCGCGCGATGTGGTGCTGCTCGACGGCAAGGAGCCGGCCGACGTCAAGTCCGGCGTGCCCACGGATTCGGCAGCGACCTTGCGGCTTCCGGCCAGCGAGGTCGGGCGTCACATCGTCGCCCAGTTCAACGAAGAACGAATTGTGGCCCGGCTCTGGCCAGCTTCCGAAAACAGGATTGCGATTGCCGAGCTGACTTACTAGCTATTTGCCTGCGAGCCCTTGCTGCGACGATATCTGCGGGAGAGAGCCATGAACATCGCCAGCGTGCGTCGGCCCATCATCCCTCCGACCCCGCCGCGTGCCCCGGATGACATGTCGTTCTTCGGCCGTATCGCGGTGATCCGGCAGAACATGATCGCAACCTGGGGGCAGCGCGCCTATGAGGAAGACGTCATCAAGGGCCGTTTCTTCCTCCGCAACAGTTTCATCCTCAATCAGCCGGATGCGATCCGTCACGTCCTGCTGAGCAATTACGAGAATTATTCGCGCACGCCGGCGGGCATCCGGATGCTGCGTCCCGTGCTCGGCGAAGGCCTGCTGATCGCCGAGGGGCACGACTGGACGTTTCAGCGCCGCACGCTCGCGCCGGCCTTCACGCCGCGCGCCACCGCCAATCTGGTTCCGCACATGACGGCGGTGCTGGACGAGACCATCGCCAAGCTCGATGCGCAGGCGAGCGCGCCGGTCGATCTGCGCGAGATCATGCAGCGCATGACGCTCGAGATCGCCGGCCGCACGATGTTCTCCTTCGGCATGGACAAGCACGGCGCCACCTTGCGTAGTTTCGTCGCGGAATATGGCGAGCGGCTGGGACGACCGCATTTCCTCGACATGCTGCTGCCGGTGTCCTGGCCGACCCCGCTGGATCGTGCCCGCGCCCGCTTCCGCACGCGCTGGACCGAATTCGTCGCGATGCTGATCGCCGAGCGGCGTGCGATGGGCAAGAAGGACGGCGCGCCACCGCGCGATCTGTTCGATCTCATGGACGAGGCGCGCGACCCCGAAACCGGCAAGGGCTTTTCCGACGAGCAGCTCGTCGACGAGGTCGCGACCATGATTCTCGCCGGGCACGAGACCACGGCGACCGCGCTGTTCTGGGCGCTCTATTTGCTCGCGCTCGATCCGGAGACGCAGGAGGAAGTGGCATCCGAAACCCGCGGCGAGCATCTCGACAGCATGGCCGACATCGACCGCCAGAAATTCACCCGCGCGGTGATCGAGGAGACCATGCGGCTCTATCCGCCGGCCTTCCTGGTCGCACGTGCCGCGCGCGAGAAGGACAATGCGGCCGGGGTCGAGATCGGCAAGGGTGACATCATCATGATCGCGCCCTGGCTGCTGCACCGGCACGAGAAGCTGTGGGACCAGCCGAACGCGTTCATTCCCAAACGCTTCATGTCGAAAGAAGCGCCCGACCGCTTTGCCTATCTGCCGTTCGGCGCGGGCCCGCGCGTCTGCATCGGCGCACCGTTTGCGCAAGCCGAGTCCGTGCTGGCGCTGGCCCGGCTGGTCGGCGCGTTCCGTGTCGAGCTCGCCGACAGCATTCCCGTGATCCCGCATGGCGTCGTCACGACCCAGCCGGACCGTTCACCCCTCTTCAGCATCATGCGTCGATGACAGGCGGCTGCCTGATCGATGGCGTGATCCAACAGCGATAGAGTTACGCCATGAGCGACATCCAGGCCCAGTTCTCCGTTCTGAAGCAGACCGCCGATCCGAAGGTGGCCGATGCGATCGCGCGGCTCATCGAGGACGGCGAGGATCACGAGCTCAACCGCGTCAACGTCCTCGACTTCGCCGCGCAGCAGGGTGTCGACGAAGAGCATGCGATCTCGGCGTTCCTTCATGCGGCGCGGCTTGGGTTGTTCGATCTCGGCTGGAACGTGCTGTGCCCGGGCTGCGGCGGCGTGCTCGGCGCGCACACGACGTTGAAGGCGCTCAAGCCGGACGACTATCACTGCGCGCTCTGCGCCTGCGGCTACAAGGCCTCGGTCGACGATCAGGTCGAGGTCTCCTTCACCGTGAACCCGCGCGTGCGGCGTATCGCGGCGCACGACCCCGATACGCTTCCGGTGTGGGAGTATTTCAAGCAGGTGTTCTGGAGTTCCGGCGTCGACTTCAACAAGGACTCGTTCGCGACGCTGGCCAACGAGGTCACGCTGGATACGATGGAGCTGCCGGCCGGCGAGAAGGCGACCATGTCGCTGCAGCTGCCGAACGATTTCATCATCATCTTCGAGCCGGTGACGCACGCCGCCCATTTCATCGACGTGCAGGGCGAGCCGACCAGGGACCGCCAGCAGCTCGCCATCATGTACAACAAGGTGCAGGCGCCGACGGGGACCACGACCATGCGGCCGGGTCCGCTGCGGCTGTCGCTGGAGAACCAGGCCGGCGTGCGCGTGCTGCCGTCGGTGTTCATCGCGGCCGAGGCGCTTCACCACCTCATCGGCAAGCGCAAGCCGTTCCTCACCGCCAAGCGCATGCTGTCGAACCAGACCTTCCGCGATGTGTTCAAGGCGGACAATCTCAGTCTCGACCAGCGGCTCCAGATCACGTCGTTGACCTTCCTGTTCACGGATTTGAAGGGATCGACTGCGCTCTATGAGCGGGTCGGCGATCTCGCCGCGTTCGATCTCGTGCGCGCGCATTTCCACGCGCTGCTGGAGATCATCTCCTCCGAGAAGGGTGCGGTGGTGAAGACCATCGGCGACGCCGTGATGGCGACCTTCGTTCGCCCCGAGCATGCCATCGTTGCGGGCCTGCGGATGCGTGCGGCGATGGACGAGCTCAACAAGAAGCGCGGCACCGACGACCTCATCGTCAAGATCGGTATCCATGAAGGCCCGTGCCTCGCGGTGATGCTCAACGAGCGGCAGGATTATTTCGGCCAGACCGTCAACATCGCCGCGCGCGTGCAGAGCCTGTCGACCGCGCAGGAGATCCACATCACCGGCCCGGTGCTGGATGCACCCGCGGTCGCCGAAGTGCTCAAGCAGCGCGAGATCAGGCCGATCCAGAAACAGGCCGCACTGCGGGGCATCGCCGACAAGATGGTGGTGTACGAGATCCCGTGAGGGGTTCGTGACGCCCGCCACACATTCCGTCATTGCGAGGAGCCCTTGCGACGAAGCAATCCAAGCTGCTTCCGCGGAACGATTCTGGATTGCTTCGCTACGCTCGCAATGACGATGTGGGGACAGGTGAGCAAAACTTCCGCCGTCAAGCCCGGCCATGACGGCAACTACCGCGCCCAGATTGCCTAAACGTAATACGCGCGCGGAACTGACGCACGTTGCGCCGGTTGAGTTTCCTGCTCATATAATGCTGGTAACGCCGCGCTCCCGCGGCGTCATCGATCTCGGTAGGACCTTATGCTCGACGGCCTGCGCCAATTCATCGCCGACATTGTTGCTCCCCAGGCCGGGGATCGTGCATTCGGCGACAGCGATTACCGGCTGGCGGCAACCGCCTTGCTGGTTCACGTCGTCTCGCTGGACGGCCAGCCGACGGCGGCCGAGCAACGCAAGCTGCACAACCTGATCGAAAGCCATTTCGGGCTCGATCGGGGCACGGCGGATCGCCTGATCGCCGATGCGACCCAGGTCGAGGGCGAGGCGGTCGACCTCTATCACTTCACCAGCGTCATCATGCGTTCGCTCGACGAAGAGGGCCGCAAGCGCATCGTCCAGATGATGTGGGAGCTGGTCTATGCCGACGGCCAGGTCTCCGAGTTCGAGGATAACGTCGTCTGGCGCGCCTCCGACCTGCTCGGGATCGCGCAACGCGACCGGATCGACCTGAAGCATGCGGTCGCGGACCGTGCCGGTAGCCAGGTGAAGGACGGCGCCGTCGGCGGCTGATCGCTCCCGACACGGCGAGTTGCCGGTTGTGCCGACCACATGACGAAACTTTAATGTAGCCCCCGGCCGGCCCGACGGTGAATTTGCCCGCAAATACCCGGGTTTTCCGCTTTCCCTGACGCCCGCTCACGCGGCCATGCTGCCAGCGCCGCTTGCCTGTCGCGCATGGCCTATGCTCTCGTCCCGTCATTACGGGGCCAAAAAACGTCAATTCAAGAGACTTTGATCGTGACTGAGCGCGTAACCTTGATCACCGGTGCCTCGGCGGGCATAGGCATGGAGCTGGCGCGTGTGTTCGCCGCGAACGGACACCGCCTCGCACTGACCGCACGACGGGCGGACCGTCTCGAGGCGCTCGCGAACGAGCTTGCCGCCAGGGGTGGGAAGAAGCCGATCGTGATCGCCTGCGATCTCCAGGACGCCGGTGCCGGCGACAAGATCGCCGCCGCGCTCGCGGCCGAAGGCGTCGAGCTCGACAATCTCGTCAACAATGCCGGCTTTGGTGCCTTCGGAGACGCCATCGAGTGCGACCGTGTCGCGCAGCTCGGCATCGTCGATGTCAACGTCCGCGCGCTGACGGATCTGTCGCTGCGCTTTGCCGATCAGCTGATCAGGAACAAGGGCGGTCTTCTCAATGTCGGATCGGTCGCCGGCTTTCTGCCCGGCCCCGGCATGGCGGTCTACTACGCGTCCAAGGCCTATGTGATTTCCCTCACCGAGGCCCTGCGCGCGGAGCTCGCGCCGCGCGGCGTTCGCGTCACCGTCCTCTGCCCGGGTCCGGTGCCGACCGAATTCCAGGCGCGCGCCGGCGTCGGGTCCGGGCACAATACCGCCCTTCTCAACGTTCCCGCCTCCGATGTTGCGCGACAGGCCTATCGCGGCCTGATGGCCAACAAACGGGCAGTGCTGCCGGGGCTCGGCATCAAGATTGTGCCGTTCGCGCTGCGCTTCTTCCCGCGCGGCTTCATCCTGTCCGCCACCAGCAAATTTCAGCGACAGAGACATTAAACAAGCGCTCAGCGCCCGTAGTGGCCCGGAGCTTGCTTCAATATTGGAGCGCGTGTGCGCGAACTCACACGATGTTAACCACCGCTTAGCTATGCTGGCGGCTTGAACCGATAGCACTCGCAGAGGCCATGTCGTTCCGGACGGACAGGTTTGGTGGCGCAGAACTGGTGCCCTTCTCAAGAAGGACGCCGAGCGCCGCCGCCTCCGAACCGAAATTGCCGGTTCTCATTATCCTGCATCAGGAATCCTCGACGCCGGGTCGTGTCGGCAATGCGCTCCGCGCGCTGGGCCATCGCCTCGACATCCGCCGTCCCCGCTTCGGCGATCCCCTGCCTGAAACGCTCGACCGGCACGCGGGTGCGGTATTTTTTGGCGGCCCGATGAGCGCCAACGATCCCGATGACTACATCCGCCGCGAGATCGACTGGATCGAAATTCCGCTCCGCGAACAGCGGCCGTTCCTCGGCATCTGCCTGGGGGCGCAGATGCTGGCGATGCAGCTGGGCGCGCGCGTCGCGCCGCATGCGCAGGCGCTGACGCAGATCGGCTATTACCCGATCCGTCCCACAGCTGCGGGCCACGCGCTCTGCCCCGACTGGCCGGCGCAGGTCTATCACTGGCATCGCGAGGGATTCGAGTTGCCGCGAGGTGCCGAATTGCTTGCGGAAGGCGATGATTTTCCGATCCAGGCCTATCGCGCCGGCAATGCCTTCGGCGTGCAGTTTCATCCCGACGTGACCTACGCGATGATGCATTGCTGGACCACGCGCGGCTATGACGGCCTCAGCGCGCCCGGCGCGCGGCAGCGACATCACCATTTCGCGGACCGTGCCGTGTACGACGCGGCGGAACGCGCCTGGCTCGATCATTTCATCGACGGCTGGCTGGTGCGCCGGCCGGTGCTGGCGCAAGCCGCCGAGTAATCGCGCCTCCCTGGCGCAAGCCCTTGCCTCACCGTTGGATATGCTAGGCTCGTTCCCAACGAGCGCGCGCGAACGCGTGCCGGCAGCAAAGGGAGAGCGCGATGGCCTACGAACACATTCTCTATGACGTCAGCGACAAGGTCGCGACCATCACGCTCAATCGGCCGGACCGCATGAATGCGTGGACGCCGATCATGGAGCGCGACGTGCGTCACGCGATGGAGGCGTCGAGCGCCGACGACAATGTTCGCGTCATCGTGCTCACAGGCGCGGGCCGCGCCTTCTGCGCCGGCGCGGACATGGATGCGCTGAAGGGTCTCGATCCCAACGACGTCAGGCGCGCCTCGAACCTGCCGCCCTTCGACATGAACCGCCGTCCGGACTGGCAGACGCGCTACGGCTTCTATCCGTCGATCGGCAAGCCCGTGATCGCCATGCTCAACGGCGCGACCGCCGGCATCGGCCTCGTTCATGCACTCTATTGCGACCTGCGCTTTGCCGCCGACAACACCGTGTTTACGACAGCTTTCGCGCGGCGCGGGCTGATCGCCGAGCACGGCATGTCCTGGATGCTGCCGCACATCGTCGGCCATGCCAATGCGATGGACCTGCTGCTCTCGGCCCGGCGCGTGGGAAGCGAAGAAGCGCTGCGGATCGGACTGGTCAACCGCCTCTGCTCACCGGAAAAGCTGCGCGAGGAGACCTATGCCTATGCGCGCGACCTCGCCGATTTCGTCTCGCCGAGCGCGATGGCGGTGATCAAGCGGCAGCTCTACGAGGTTCCGTTCCAGACCCTGGCGGAAGCCACGATCGAGGCGAATCGCGAGATGATGGTGGCGCTGAACGGCAGCGATTTCCGGGAGGGGGTGGCGAGCTTCATGGAGAAGCGGCCGCCGCGGTTTACGGGGAGGTAGGTCCGGAGGCAGTCCGTCTTCGCCCTGCGGGCTTCGCCGGACACCACGCTTCGCCCTTGGGGCTCCTCGTGGCTGCGCCACGCGTAGCCCGAAGGGCGAAGCGTGGTGGAGCCAGGCGGGATCGAACCGCCGACCTCGTCATTGCGAACGACGCGCTCTCCCAGCTGAGCTATGGCCCCTTTGCTGGCCGCTCTGGTGAATGCGGCCGACAACCGGGCGCCATTTAAGTCCCCGGCAGGGTCAAGTCAAGGACGGCTGTAAGGCGGTTTTAGCCATACCGGCACCGACTTCCCTTGTTTGGGCGGGAGGGAACCGATATCTAGCAAAGGCGTCAATCCCGACCGCAGCCAGAGTTTCAAAAGCCAGAGTCTTCAAAAGCCAGGTCTTCAAAAATCATGCGTGCCGTTCTCGACATCGTCATCATCGTGCTCGACCTCTACGTCTGGCTGCTGATCGCCTCCGCGATCCTGTCCTGGCTGATCGCTTTCAACGTCGTGAACACCCGCAACCAGTTCGTGTCGGCGGTGGCGGAGTTCCTGTACCGGATCACCGAGCCGGTCCTGGCGCCAATTCGCAATTTCCTGCCCAGCCTCGGCGGCCTCGACATCTCGCCGATCATCCTGATCCTGCTCATCATGTTCATCGAGCGGGTGATTTTGTATTACATCTACCCGAACGTGATCTGAGCAGGCGGGAGCGCCTTGGTTGCCAACGAAGCTCGCAAGGAACCTTGGCGTTACTCCACCGCAGGAATCAGCATCGCGCTGCGGGTGACGCCGCGCGGTGGCCGCGACGACATCGACGGGATCGAGCAGCTGGCCGATGGCCGCAGCGTGCTCAAGGTGCGGGTGCGGGCGATTGCCGATGGCGGTGAGGCCAACAAGGCCGTTCTGGTGCTGCTGGCGAAATCGCTCGGCGTGCCCAAGGCCAGTGTAAAACTGCTATCCGGTGCCACCTCACGGCTGAAGCAGATCGCGGTCGACGGCGATCCGGCGCGGCTCGGCGAAGCCTTGCGCAAGCTCGCGTCAGCCAAATCGACAGACCAAGGGAACTGACATGACCGCCAAGATCATCGATGGGAAAATCATCGCAGCGGAGCTCCGCGCCCGCGTCGCTGACGAGGTCGCCCGCGTCAAGCGCGAGCACAATCTGGTGCCGGGCCTCGCGGTGGTCCTGGTCGGCAACGATCCTGCCAGCGAGGTCTATGTCCGCTCAAAACACACCCAGACCCAGGCCGCGGGCATGGCCTCGTTCGAGCACAAGCTGCCGGCCGACGTCTCGCAAGCCGACTTGCTGGCCGTCGTGGCCAAGCTGAATCGCGATCCCGCCGTGCACGGCATTCTGGTGCAGCTGCCGCTGCCGAAGGGATTGAACACCGAGGCCGTGATCAACGCCATCGATCCCGCCAAGGACGTCGACGGCCTGCATCCGAACAATGCCGGCCGGCTCGCCGGCGGTTTCGAGGCGCTGTCGCCCTGCACGCCGCTGGGCAGCATCATCCTGACCAAGAGCGTGCACGCCTCGCTCGAAGGCATGAACGCCATCGTCATCGGCCGCTCCAATCTGGTCGGCCGTCCGCTGGTGCAATTGCTGCTGAACGAGAACGCCACGGTGACCATCGCGCATTCGCGCTCGCGCGATCTGCCCGGGCTCGTGAAGCGCGCCGACCTCGTCTATGCCGCGGTCGGCAAGCCGGAGATGGTGCGCGGCGACTGGCTGAAGCCGGGCGCGACCGTGATCGACATCGGTATCAACCGCATCCCGAAGGACGACGGCAAGACGCGTCTCGTCGGCGACGTCGCCTATCAGGAAGCGCTCGGCGTGGCCGGCGCGATCACGCCGGTGCCTGGCGGCGTCGGCCAGATGACGGTGGCGTGCCTGCTGGTGAATACGTTGCGCGCGGCGTGCGCGATCGCGGGGCTGCCGAAGCCGGCGGTGTAGGCAAACTCTCGTGCCCCGGACGCAGCGTAGCGCTTCTTCAGCGGTGCGCTGCAGAGCCGGGCCCATGCTCGCGGCATTCTGGGTCCCGGCTCTGCGACGCGTCACTTCGTGCCGCATCGCGTCCGGGACACCAAAGCTCAGCCTTTCTTCTTGTTCTTCTCGCGCTCGATGCCTTCGAGGATCAGCTTGTGCGCCTCTTCCGGGCCGCCCCAGCGCAGGATCTTCACCCACTTGCCGGGTTCGAGATCCTTGTAGTGCTCGAAGAAGTGCTGGATCTGCTGCAGCGTGATATCCGGCAGGTCGGAATACGACTTCACCTTGTCGTAGCGCTGCGTCAGCTTCGACGAGGGCACGGCAAGAATCTTCTCGTCGCCGCCGGCTTCGTCTTCCATGAACAGCACGCCGACCGGGCGCACGCTCATGACGGCGCCGGGGATGATGGCGCGGGTGTTGATGATCAGCACGTCGCAGGGATCGCCATCGTCGGACAGCGTGTGTGGGATGAAGCCGTAGTTACCGGGGTAACGCATCGGTGTGTAGAGGAAGCGGTCGACCACCAGCGTGCCGGCTTCCTTGTCCATCTCGTATTTGATCGGTTCGCCGCCCACGGGGACTTCGATGATGACGTTGACGTCGTGGGGGACGTTTTTCCCGATCGAGACTGCATCGATACGCATTCAAGGCTCCGTTATTGCCGAGGTTAAATCGCGCCCGGCAGCGATTTTGGCGCTGTCATACGCGGGCTTGGCCCGCCAATCCATCGTGTTTTTGTCAAATAATGAATCCAGCGATCACCGGCCCATAAGGCAACGGTATCGACGGATGGGGAGTGCTGCCGGTTAAGCTCTCAGCAGCTCAATTGGTCCAAATCTCAATTGGTCCAGGCGAAGGCGACCTTGTCGAGCGACTTCGGCCCGAAACGCTCCGAGGAGCGCGCCACCATCCGGCCACCGAGGGCCCGGTAGAACTCGGTCGCGGGATCGTTGTCCGAGAGAGCCCACACCACCATGCTCTTGAGGCCGCTCTGCATCAGGTCGCGCCGTGCGGCGGCGAACAGGCGGCGGCCGAAGCCGAGGCCCTGGAACTCGGGGCGCAGATAGAGCTCATAGATCTCGCCGTCGAAGTGCAGGCTGCGGGCGCGGTTGCGGCCGTAATTGGCGTAGCCCGCGATCTTGTCGCCGAACACCAGCACGCTGACGCGGCTGCCCTTGCGGATCGCGCTGTCCCACCATTGCGGACCGCGGCGGTTGATCAGCTTCTCCAGCTCGGCGCCGGGAATGATGCCCTGATAGGCGGAACGCCAGGCTTCGTCATGGGTCGATGCCACCGCAGTTGCATCTGCGGCTTTGGCCGGCCGGACCTCGATCAGGGTTGTGCTCATGGACACGATCAAACCAAGTCGCCGCGCCGGCGGCAAGACCTATCGTTAATTATCGGTTAACCTGTGGATTTTCTGCATCAGTATTTTAACCATGTTGTACCGAAAGAGGACAAGGCCCGCCCCGAACGGCAGCGGCTTGCCGTGCGTCGGTGCAAAACTGTGTTGCGGCAACCAATGAACGGCGATGGCACCGCAGAAAGTCCGCCCAGGATGATTCGTTCCCGCTAGTCTGAGCTTCGCGGTCCGTGCTCGCCTTCGGCAATTCATGCGGCTCTTCAACATTCTTGCCCTTCTGCCTCTGCTGTCCCTGCTGACCGCGCCGTCTCTGTGCGCTCAGGTCACGTTCGGTGCGGCGGGCGCGGAAGGCGAGCCGTTTCGCCGGCAGGAATGGCGTGTGCCGTCGCCGGATACCGACATCGCCGCACAGGCCCTGCTGTTTCGTCCCGCGGGCGCAGGTCCGTTCCGGCTCGCCGTGATCGCGCATGCCTCGACGCAGAACGTGCTGCGTCGTGCGCAAATGCCGCAGCCGGAATACCGCGCGCTCACGGCGTTGCTCGTCGCGCGCGGCTTTGCCGTGCTGGTGCCGGAACGTCTCGGCCATGGCGCGACCGGCGGCCGCTATTTCGAGGACCAGGGCGGCTGCGACGAGGCGGACTATGCGCGTTCGGGCCGCGTGACGGCCGAAGAAATTTCGCTCGCGCTGGAGTTCTTGCGGCGGCAGGATTTTATCCGCAAGGACGGCGCGATCGTGATCGGCCATTCCGCCGGCGGCTGGGGCGTGCTGGCGCTTGCGAATGCCGACCCGAAGACGATCTCCGCGATCACAGCCGTTGCACCGGGGCGCGGCGGTCACGCCAATGACGAGCCGAACCGGATCTGCGCGCCGCACACGCTTCTCGCCGCCGCGGCCGAATTCGGCAAGACAGCGCGTATTCCCGTCACATGGCTCGTTGCGGCCAATGACAGCTATTTTCCGCCGGCATTTTCCAGGTTGCTGGCAGATGCATTTCGCAGTGGCGGCGGCAAGGTCGACTTCCACGCCCTGCCGGCGCTGGGCAGCGAGGGGCACTGGATGATCGAGACCGAAGCGGGTGTCAAAGCCGCCAGCCGCGAGCTCGATCGCGCCCTGACATCGGCGAAGAAGCCATGACGCTGTACTTCCTGGTCAAATATCTGCACGTGCTCGGTGCCATCGTCATCCTCGGCACCGGGACCGGTATCGCCTTCTTCATGCTGATGGCGCATCGCAGCCACGATGCGGAGTTCATCGCGCGCACCGCGTCGGTGGTGGTGATCGCGGATGCGATCTTCACGCTGTCGGCCGTGGTCCTGCAGCCGGTCACGGGCGGCTTGCTGATGATGCTTTCGGCGATGCCGATGACCGAACGCTGGCTGCTCGCCTCGCTCGCGCTTTATGTCTTCGCCGGCCTGTTCTGGATCCCGGTCGTGTTCATGCAGATCGAGATGCGCGATCTCGCGCGCAAGGCCGCTGAGCAGCGCGCCGCTCTGCCGGAGCGCTACTTCGTGCTGTTCCGCCGCTGGTTCGCGTTCGGCTTCCCCGGCTTCGGCGCGACGATGCTGATCCTCTGGCTGATGATCGCGAAACCGTTTTGAAGGAAGCGATGAACCAGCGAACCATCTTGGTGCTCGGCGCCTCCGGCCTGATCGGCCGCTTCGTCACCGACGATTTGCGCGCGCGCGGATTTCGCGTGGTCGGCGTGGCGCGCAGCCTGTCGCCGGCCCAGACGATGAGCGCGCTGGATATCGAGCTGCCGATCCTTTTGCTCGATGCGGACGCCTTGGCGCGGCTCCTCGGCGAGCATGCCGTCGACGTCGTCGTGAATTGCCTCGGCGTGCTCCAGGATGGCCCCGGCAGCGACACCAACGCCGTGCATCGCCATTTCGTCGCGCGCCTGCTTCAGGCGATCGAAGGCAGCGGCCGCGCGATCCGGCTGGTGCACATCTCGATCCCCGGAGCGGTCGAAGCCGACCGCACCGCCTTCGCATTGACCAAGCGCGACGCCGAGCGGCTGATCGCGGCCTCCGGGATTCCCCATGCCATCCTGCGGCCCGGCTTCGTGGTGGCACCGTCGGCCTATGGCGGCAGCGCCATGCTCCGCGCGCTCGCCGCTTTCCCGCTCGATCTGCCGACTGCGGAGATGGCGACACCGTTCCAGCCCGTTGCGGTCGAGGATATTTCGGCCACCATCGCCTGGCTCGCCGCGCGCGACATCGACGATGCGTCCGTGCAAGCCGTGGCCTGGGACCTGATGCAGACAGAACCTGTCACCATGGCCGGTGTCATCAAGCAGTTCCGGCTCGCATTCGGTACGGCGGGCTGGCCGCGTGTCGCGATGCCGTCTCTCATGCTCGGTCTCGGCGCCAGGATCGGCGATCTCGCCAATTATCTCGGCTGGATGCCGCCGATGCGCTCCACCGCCATCGCCGAACTCCGCCGCGGCGTCACCGGCGATCCTGCGGCGTGGATCGCCGCAACGGGCATCGCACCGAAAACGCTGGCTGACACGATCGGACGCCATCCCGCCACCATCCAGGACAAATGGTTCGCGCGGCTGTTCCTGATCAAGGCGCTGATTTTTGCGAGCCTGGTTGCGTTCTGGCTGGTCTCCGGCTTCATCGCCTTGTTCGTCTCCTACCGCGCCGCCACCGGTATTTTGACCGCGCACAATTTTCCGCCTGCGCTGGTCGATCCCATCACCATCGGCACCAGCCTGATGGACATGAGCATCGGCGGGCTGATCGCCTTCCGTCGTACGGCTGCGGTCGGGCTCGTGGCGGGCATCGTGGCCTCACTCGGCTACATGTTCGGCGCAGCGATCCTCACCCCCGATCTCTGGATCGAGCCGCTCGGTGCGCTGGTGAAGACCGGACCGGCCATCGTGCTGATGCTCGTGGCATTGCTCATGCTGGATAATC
Organism: Bradyrhizobium sp. YR681; assembly: GCF_000282615.1. Lineage (GTDB taxonomy): Bacteria > Pseudomonadota > Alphaproteobacteria > Rhizobiales > Xanthobacteraceae > Bradyrhizobium. Next base: position 15,981 of record NZ_AKIY01000197.1, read on the forward strand.
GCTGATGCCCAAATGGCCTGACGACGACGTGATCCTGTTCGACGGCGTCTGCATGTTCTGCTCGCGCTGGGTCCGCTTCGTTGCCAGGCGCGACACGGCGAAGCGCTTTCGCTTCACGCCGATCCAGTCGGACTACGGGGCGAAGCTCGCGCGGACGTTCGGCATCGATCCCGAGGACCCCGACACCAACGCAGTGATCCATGGTGGCGAGGTATTCGTGAAGTCCGACGCGGCGTTGACAGTGCTGTCGCAGCTGCCGGGATGGGGCTGGGTGCGCATGTTATTCGCCGTGCCGAAGCCGCTGCGGAATGCGGTCTACAGCCTTGTCGCGCGCAACCGTTATCGCATCTTCGGCAGGTACGATGCGTGCTTCGTGCCGGATGCCGATTTGCGGGCACGGGTGATCGAATAGCCCGTCATTGCTCGCAATGACGGAGTTTGCGGCTATGGCTTGCCCAGCGCCGCAAGTACTTCGTTCGCGGCGCGTTCGCCACTATCCCGCGCCCCATGCGCCGTCGTGAAGAAAGTCGGCGACGTCGCTTCTCCCGCAAAGAACAATCGCCCATCCACCGGCGCCGCCAGCACGGCACGATCCCCGGCATGCCCCGGCAACGCATGCGAATACGATCCCCGCGCAAACGGATCACGCGCCCAGCGCGATTCGTACAGCGGCTTCAGCTTGCGGCGGATGTCGTTGCCGAGAAAGCTTGCGATCTCGTCGATGCCGTGCGCGGCGATGGCGCCGTCGCCGGCGTCTTCCAGTTGCCGCGCAAAACTGCCGCCGAAAAAGCCTTCGATGCAGGGCTGGCCGAACGGGCGGATGTGATAGGTGCCCATATCGGTGCGCATGGTGGCGCCGCGCAGGTTTCCTTCCCTGGGGAAGGCTTCGGCATCGCCAAGCGCCAGCGTCACCTTGTCGTCGACGCCGAGCGGCAGGCCGGCTGCGGCGCTCACCTTGGAAGGCAGCGGCGGCGAGAAGCGGATCGCTTCGTCGGCGATCAGATTGGTCGGTACGGTGACGATCACCTTGTCGGCGGTCAGCGTGCCCAGCGATGTCTCTAGGCGAATGCGCTTTGCGGAATGATCGACCAGGGTGACGTTGCAGTTCAGCGCGACCGGGCAGGGCGCGCCGTAGGCGGCGATCAGGGCGCCATAGCCGCGGCGAACGCGCCAATTGGCGTCGGTGTCCTCATAGGCGTCCCAGTCCAGCGTGGACATATCCTTGAGTTCGCAGCCGTTGATGTAGGTCGAGATCGCGTCGATCATGGGATTCCAGCGATTGCCGGGCTCCAGGCTCAGGTTCGCCGGCTCGTCCTTGCCCTTTTGCGCGGCCTGCCAGAGACGCGCGTAGAACGCGTCCATCGCGCGCATGAAATCGTCACGCTCGCTTTGCGGAAAGGCATTGCCGAAGGCCCGCTCGCGCCAGGGCGGCAGGTCCTTGTTGACCTCGAAATCGAGTTTTCGCGCGATGGCGACGAAGGAATTCTTGTCGGCCGAATGCAGCCAGCCGCAGCCGACGTCGAAGGTCACCTCGGGCGAGGCCTGCACCGTCCAGGCGCGGCCGCCGAGCCGGTCGCGTGCCTCCAGCACGATCACGGAGTGGCCGGAGCCGGTCAACGCATGCGCCGCGCCGAGGCCGGCGGCGCCGGCGCCAATGATCGCGACATCGACGGAGGAGGGCAGGGAGCTCATGGGCGGGCTCTAGCACGTTCGCTGGGAGTGCTGAAGTCGCCACGCGCACAGCTCTCGTGTCCCGGACGCGGTGCGGCGTGCAACGCCGCTCCGCAGAGCCGGGACCCAAGGTGATGGGCGGGTGATGAGAAAGCTGGGCCCCGGCTCAGCAGCGCATCACTATCGTGCTGCGCTGCGCCCGGGGCACGAGAGCGGTGGCCTTACGCCACCGCTTCCTTGGACTTTTCCGCGCGCTTGCGCTCGTTCGGGTCGAGGTGCTTCTTGCGCAGGCGGATCGACTTCGGGGTGATCTCGACCAGTTCGTCGTCCTCGATGTAGGCCAGCGCCTTTTCGAGCGTCATGCGGATCGGCGGGGTTAGGCGCACAGCCTCGTCCTTCGAGGTCGTGCGGATGTTGGTGAGCTGCTTGCCCTTGAGCACGTTGATCTCGAGATCGTTGTCGCGGGTGTGCTCGCCGACGATCATGCCCTTGTAAACCTTCCAGCCGGGCTCGATCATCATCGGGCCGCGGTCTTCCAGCTTGAACATGGCATAGGCGACCGCTTCGCCCTGGTCGTTGGAGATTAGGACGCCGTTGCGGCGGCCCTGGATCGGGCCCTTGTAGGGCAGGTAGTTGTGGAACAGGCGGTTCATGATCGCCGTGCCCTTGGTATCGGTCATCAGCTCGCCCTGGTAGCCGATCAGACCACGGGTCGGCGCGTAGAACACCAGACGCAGGCGGTTGCCGCCGGACGGCCTCATCTCGATCAGCTCGGACTTGCGCTCGCTCATCTTCTGCACGACGACGCCGGAATGCTCCTCGTCGACGTCGATCACGACTTCCTCGATCGGCTCCAGGGTCTGGCCGGTGGCTTCGTCCTTCTGGAACACGACGCGCGGACGCGACACCGAGAGCTCAAAGCCCTCGCGGCGCATGGTCTCGATCAGGATCGCGAGCTGCAATTCGCCGCGGCCCGATACTTCCATCGCGTCCTTGTCCTGGGACTCGACCACGCGCAGCGCGACGTTGCCTTCGGCTTCGCGCAGCAGACGGTCGCGGATCAGGCGGCTGGTGACCTTGTCGCCTTCGGTGCCGGCGAGCGGCGAGTTGTTGACGATGAACGACATCGACACGGTCGGCGGATCGATCGGCTGCGCCTGCAGCGGGATCTCGACGGTCGGATCGCAGAACGTGTCGGCCACGGTGCCCTTGGGCAGTCCGGCGATGGCGACAATGTCGCCGGCTTCGGCAATATCGACCGGCTGGCGCTCAAGGCCGCGGAACGCCAGGATCTTGCTGATCCGGCCGGTTTCCACCAGCTTGCCGTCACGCGACAGCACTTTCACGGCTTGGTTCGGCTTCACCGTGCCGGATGTGATGCGGCCGGTGATGATGCGGCCGAGATAGGGGTTGGCCTCGAGAATCGTGCCGAGCAGCCGGAACGGACCTTCCTCGACCACCGGCGGCGCCACATGCTTGATGACGAGATCGAACAGCGGCTTCATGCCGACGTCATGGGATGCGTCCGGCGAGTCAGCCATCCAGCCGTTCTTGCCCGACCCGTAGAGGATCGGGAAGTCGAGCTGCTCGTCGGTAGCGTCCAGCGCCGCGAACAGGTCGAACACCTCGTTGACGACTTCGGAGATGCGGGCGTCAGGACGATCGACCTTGTTGATGGCGACGATCGGCTTCAGGCCGAGCTTGAGCGCCTTGCCGACCACGAATTTGGTCTGCGGCATCGGGCCTTCAGCGGCGTCGACCAGCACGATCACGCCGTCGACCATCGACAGGATACGCTCGACCTCACCGCCGAAATCGGCGTGGCCGGGGGTGTCGACGATGTTGATCTGGGTGTCTTTCCACTGCACCGAAGTGCATTTGGCCAGAATGGTGATGCCGCGCTCGCGTTCCAGATCGTTGGAATCCATCGCGCGCTCGACCTGGCGCTGGTTGTCGCGATAGGTGCCGGACTGCTGCAGCAGCTTGTCGACCAGGGTGGTCTTGCCGTGGTCGACGTGGGCGATGATGGCGATGTTGCGGAGGTTCATGGGTGAGCTTCTTTGCGGTCGGACAATGGGTTAAGCGCGATCTCGCCGGTCGGACCGGGACCTCTTCTCGAAACAACGCTGGAAGACTGGAAACGGGCGCTTTCCGCCCAAAAAGGGCCGCCCGGCCATCTTGACCAGGCACCCTACGCGTTGCGGCGCAATATATGCAAAAACCGCCAAAAAACAATGTGTTCTTTGGCCGTTGGTTGATTGAATTTTGTCCGGGAATCTCCGGGGGTTAGGTGCCGTTCCGGACCGGCCTAGGCCTTTCGCCCCTTGATGGCCGCCCAGATCAGGGCAATGCCCCCGATGCCGACGACCAGTCCCAGCAAGACCAGCGGCGCGATGTCCGAGTCGATCTTGCCCCCATCGATTACCGAGGCCCCTCCGAACAGCAGCGCGCAGAGGCCTGGCAGCAGCAGGATGATCCCGAACAGCACCATGACCGCCGTCGCACAGCCGCCGCGCCGCGATGGGACGGCCGGAGGCGGCGGGGGCGGGGGTTCGAAGTTGCTCATGGTGATGCGACGCTATGGCCGGGGCTTGGGTGGGGTCGCGACGCGAATGAAAAGGAAGATGGAAATCCCGATCAGGACCAATCCGATCAGGCCAAATGCGTCGGCTTGGCCGGCGAATGCCATAAAGCACAGGCCGGGGAAAAGCAGCACCACGCCGGCGACCACCATGAAAGCGGTCAGGCAGCCGTTGCGCTGTGGCGGTGCTGTCGGAGACGCGTCCTCCTGAAGCGGCGGCTGTGGCGCGGGAGGGGGCGTGCCGGTGTCGCTCATCGCGAGACCTCCTCGCCCTGCCTCACATCCCGATAGGTCTGCCCGGCCAACGCCGCGCGGATGCCGTCGATCTTTCCGTTGCGGTAGAACAGATTGTAGGTGTCGAACGGGATGATCGCCCCTTGCTCCGTCACGAAATGGATGCAGGAGCGCTTGACGTTGCCGACGCAGAAATTGAAGCGGTCGAGAAACTGCACGATGGTGACGCGGAAGACGTTCTCGTAAGTGAGCCCTTGCGGCACCTGAAAGCTCGGCAGGCAGCACAGCAATTCGCAGACCCGCTCGGAGGTGTTGAGCGGGCCCGACGACAGCGAGAACAGGTCGACGAATTTTTCCCGCAGCATCGGATATTTCTCCGGGCTGATGGTGTTGGGCATCACCGCGACCAGCTGCTCCTGCGGGATCAGCGACGTCAACGGCAGCACCTTCTCGCCATTGCGCAGGCCGTAGCCGATCGAGATGCTTTCGGGGTTGCAGGGCAGCGGGATCATGTCCTTGTCGCCGAAGATGCCGGTTTCGACCACGCGCTGGCGGATCTCCGACAGCATGATGCGGTCGGTGGTCTTGTCGAAATTCTCGTTTCGGCCGGCGTCCTGCACCGGCTGGAGCGTGACGCCGCGCACGCATGTCCACGTCAACGCATGGCGGACGATGTCGCCGATCTCGGCATCGTTGACACCCCGCTTGATGGTCGCCACCAGCGTGGTCGACACGCCGAAATGCTCGAGATTTTCCAGCGCCTGCTGGCGGATCTTGCGCAGATCCGCGCCGCGCAGGTTGACCAGCGCGTCGCGCTCGAGCGAATCGAACTGGAGATAGATCTCCAGCCCGCGCCTGTTCTCGGCGAGCTTTGCCACGAAATCCCTTTCGCGGGCGATGCGCAGGCCGTTGGTGTTGATCATGACATGGCGGATCGGGCGGGCGCGCACGGCGTCCAGGATCGCGAAGAAGTCAGGATGCAGCGTCGGCTCGCCGCCGGAAATCTGCACGAGATCGGGCTCGCCCTCGCTCGCGACCAGCGCGTCGAGCATCTTCTCGACCGTCGCGAGCGGGGTGAATTTCGTTCGTGCCGGCGCGGAATCGGCGAAGCAGACCGGACAGGTGAGATTGCAGTGTTCGGTGATCTCGATCAGCGCCAGGCAGGAGTGCTGCTCGTGGTCGGAACAGAGGCCGCAATCGTAGGGGCAGCCGAATTCGGTGCGGTGCTGGAATTGCAGCGGCCGGTCGCCCGGCTTGATGAAATCCTTGCACAGGCGCCAATAGGCCGCGTCGGTGGAGACGAGCGTCGACTGGACGCCGTGCTCCCTGCAACGCTTTTCGTACCAGACCTCGTTGCCCTGGATCTGGATCTTGGCCGGCACCAGCTTGAGGCAGGTCTCGCAAAGGGACTGGGTCTGGCCCCAGAAGACGTAAGGGCGCGACTTACGCAACGGCGCGTTCATGCACAGATCTCGCTTTCGGCGCCGTCGCCAGCATGATTGCGGCGTAGAGCAGGATGGACAGCGACAGCAGGTGAAACAGCGTGAGGGGGCCGATCAGCGCGCCATAGGGCTTGAGGAATTCCCACAGGAAGCGCTGCGCCCCATAATAGAGGAGAACCAGGTAGAAACCATTGGTGATCGCGAACGCGTTCCGGTTCAAGACCGCCAGCACATAGAGCAGCGCGAACACGGCCATCGCGGCGCTCTCGTAGAGCTGCACGGGATGGCGAAGAACGCCGTCGCCGAAATCATGGCCCCAGGGCAATGCCGTCGGCGTGCCATAGGTGAAATCGTCGAGGCCGGCAAAATAGCAGCCGAGCCGTCCGATCGCGATGCCGAGGGCCAGCGGCAGTGCAAACCGCGCGCCGGTGCGCAAGGCGATGCCGGCGGTCCATTTGTACAGCTCGATCGCCACGATACCACCGGCAAGCGCGCCCTCGACCGAGCGCGCAATGCCGCTCTCGCCCGACAGCCACAGATTGGCGGAGCCGAACAGATAGGCGCCGACGCCGGCGCCGAACACCAATGCAGCGATGTAGGGCAGCTCGAACGACTGCGCAGGAAACCGCAAGCCCTGTCGCGACAGCCAGTAAACCGCCGCCGCTGCCGCCAGCCACGCCGCGATGTCGAAGACAGTGTGAAGGAATGCCCCGCTCATGCGGGAACGAGCATAGCATGGCAGAGCTGTCGCGTCGCTCGCCGGCATTCTCCCATGGAACGGGGCGTCAGGGCGGCGCGCTGGAGCTGCTAGCCTGTGCTGCTTGTTTCCTCCGTCGGGTAAACCCCGCGCAGCACCTCCTCGAAATGGGTCTTCACCGCCTCGTTGCAGAGGCAGGCGCGCAGGCGCAGGCCATCGCGGTTGCGGACCAGGATCGAGCCGCGCCGCGTGTCGAGGACGCCCTCGACCCTGAACGACTGCAGCACGCGGCTCGCATAGCTGCGCCCCACCCCGAGCAGCGTCGCAAGCTGCTCATGCGTCAGCGGCACGCTGTTCTCGTCGCCGGTCCGCTCCATCGCCGCCAGGATCCATTTCGCCGTGCGCTGCTCGATCGAGTGGATGGCGTTGCAGGCGGTGGACTGGAAGATTTGCGCCAGCATGCAGTCGGCATAGCGGGCGAAGATGTTGCGCAGCGACGGCGAGCGCAGCTTGGCCGCCTCCAGTTTGGCGACGTGAATGCGCGCAAACGGGCCGCCGAATTTCACGCAGATGCGGGTATAGGCCGGCAGAAATCCCTCGCTGACGATGCCGCCGACCGCGCCCTCGCGGCCGACCAGGATGGTCTCGACGTCGCGGCCGTCCTCGTTGGGAACGAGAAACGTCGCAAGCGAGGGACCACAGGGAAAGTGCACGACCTGGACATCGTCGCCGGGGCTGTAGAGCAGCTCATTGGCTGCCGCATCGTCAACGCTGACATGCGGCGCGAGCAGCGCATAGTCCGCCGCGCTCAGGCGCCGTAGCAGATTGTTGGCCGGGCGGCTGCCGATTTCGTTTGCCTTGCTGATACGCACGTCCATCGTAATTCCCCTGCTCGCCTTTCGACAGTAGCGAGGTCCGTCCGTCGGCTGTGTGCACAAGTGGACAGACGTGAAAACTGTTGTGTGGTGAGTTTCGTTCCGGGAACCCTCCGATGCGCTGGGCGCAGGCGTCGTGATGCGGCTGTCCTGATTGGAAAATGATGCAGCCCTCAGTAGCCAGGATCATGATACCTGCTCCCCCCGACGGCTCGGCCGAAATGCCCGCCGATGTTCTGATCGTCGAGGACGATCCGATTATCGCCATCGACTTCGAGGATCGCCTGCTGGGTTTTGGCGTGACGAGCGTGCGCACTGTAGGTTCAGTGGCCCAGGCGCTGGAGGTGATCACGACACGTCCGCCCGATTTCGCGCTGCTCGATGTCGAGCTCATCCGCGAGAAAAGCTTTGCGATCGCCGACCGGCTGGCGGCGCTGAAAATTCCCTTCGTTTTCGTGACCGGTTACGGCGCGGAGACGCGCATTCCCTCGCAGTTCGCTGCACGGCCGCGTTTGCAAAAGCCGTGCCCCAGCGATGCGCTGGAAGCCGCGCTGCGGACGCGCGGATCCTGACGGCGCCCCGGCGTCAGCTTCAGGCGAGTTTCGGGTCGAGCGTGGTCGACCACAGCGCGACGTCGGCGCGGTCACGCAAGGTCACGGTCATCTGGCCGGAGGCGCCGTCGATCTTGACGTGACCGAAGAATTGCATGCCGGCGGAGGGAGGCAGGTTCTGGCTGTCCTTGCCCGGCGCCTTGACGAAGCGCACCTCGGGCCCAAACGTGTTGTCGAGCGCGTTCGGACCGAATGTGCCAGCGTGCAGCGGGCCCGAGACGAATTCCCAGAACGGCTCGAAATCCTGGAATTGCGCCTTGTTCGGATCGTAATAATGCGCGGCGGCGTAGTGCACGTCCGCGGTCAGCCACACCGTGTTGCTGACAGGCGCCATCTTGATGAAGCGCAGGATGTCGGCGATCTCGAACTCGCGGCCGCGCACCGGGCCGTCGCCTTGCGCAACAGCTTCCGAGCCGCCCTTGGGCGTATCCGAGACGACGAGACCGATAGGCATGTCTGAGGCGATCACCTTCCATGTCGCGCGCGAGTTCAGTAGGCCGCGCTTGAGCCAGGCGATCTGGTCCGGGCCGAGGAAGTAGCTGGCCGGGCCGTATTCCGTTTCGAGATTGGCGCCGTTCGGGCCGCGATAGCTGCGTTCGTCCAGCATGAACACGTCCAGATGCGGGCCGTAGGAAATCTGGCGATAGACCCGGCCCGGCTCCACGATGCTTTCGCGCATCGGGTACATCTCGTGGAAGGCGCGGCCGGCGCGGGCTGCGAGCAGCGAGATGTCGCGCACCTTGTAGGCCGCCGGCAGTGCTTTCGACAGCGACCAGTTGTTGGTCACTTCGTGGTCGTCCCACTGCACGAAAACAGGTACTTCGGCATTGAAGGCGCGGACGTTCTCGTCGGTGAAATTGTATTTGTGCGCCGCGCGGTACTCGTCCAGCGTCTCGGCGACCTTGGCTTTCTCCGGGATGGTGACGTTCTTCCAGGTCTTGCCGTCGGCAAGCTTCACCTCGGATTCGATCGGGCCGTCGGCATAGATGGTGTCGCCGGAGTGCAGGAAGAAATCCGGACGGTGCTTGCGCATCGCGGAGAAGGTGGCCATGCCGCCGTCATCCGGGTTGATGCCCCAGCCTTGCCCTGCGACATCGCCGCCCCAGACGAAGCTGACGTCGCGGCGGTCGGCCGGCGCGGAGCGGAAGCGGCCGGTCACCGGCTCGCCCTCGATCGCGCCATGCGAGAGATCGCGGAAGCGGACGCGATAAAAAATGTCCTGCCCGCTCGGCAGGTTCTCGATCAGCATCTTTGCGGTGAAGTCGCTTTCGGGGAGTGCTGCGATCGGCGGCAGCGCGCGGGCGTCCTTGAACGATTCGGTGGTCGCGACCTCGACCAGCATCTGCGAGGGCCGGTCGGCGCGGGCCCACACCACGCCGCCGCTGGAGGTGACGTCGCCTGACTGCACGCCATGGGTGACCGCGGGCCGGTCTGCGGCGCGCGAGAGATAGGGCATCGCGATGGTGCCAAGCGCACCGGCGCCGGCGGTGAGAAAACGGCGACGCGAGAATTTGATGTGCATGATGGATTCGCTGGCTTTCCTGGGCGCATCCAGCGCCGTCATTCCGGGACGGTCCGAAGGGCCGGACCCGGAATCTCGAGATTGCGGATTCGCGCTTGGCGCGCTCCGGAATGACCAGCAAAGTCTATATTGCCACAATGTGACGGAGCGATTACGCGGGCCGGCGTTTACGCGTTGCCGGCGGCCCTGAACTGCGCGCCTGCGCGTTGCAGGTTCTGCGGCATGCTGAACAGCACCGCCTTGCGGTCGGCGACGGCGACGTGGAACTGGTCGAGCACGATGTTGAACGCGGTGAGCGCGCCCTCTTCGATCGCGCCGTGATCGAAGCAGCGCAGTGTATCGCGCAGGATCTCGTCGGCTTCGGTCTGCATCTGGTCGAGCTCTTCGGTGGTCTCGCTCTTGCGAGCCGCGGCGATCATGTCGAACAGGCGGTCGCGCAAATGGCTGTTGTTGTCGCGCTCGTCCTTCTTGAGGTAGCCCGCGAACCAGGCGCCGATCGAGCCCATCGCCGAGAGCGCCATCAAGGTCCACCAGATGTAATCGCTGTATTTGTCGAGGAAGGTCTTTTCCTCGCCGTCGACGAAGGCGGCGGCGCCCGGATGCACGGGGATCACCGCATCCTTGTCGGTGTCGGGCGTCTCGATCTTCGCTGCCAGCGGGAATTCGGTCACCAATTGCTGGCGTACGGAGAAGAGCTGCCGCGTGAACGCCGCGACCGTCGTTTCCGACAAGCCTTTGCGCGCCACGATGTGGTGCGAGAAGCTGATGGTCTTGACCTCGTCGTCGGGACGATCCGGCGAGCCGCCGAAAGTACCTGCGGGGATCTCCGCGGCTTCATAGACCGGATGGTTCTGCGCGATCGCATCGGCGGAATCGATCGCAAGGAAAGTCGGCGTGCCGGTGTCCTTGGTCGAGGCGGCGATCGCATCCGCCGTGATCTTGCTGTTGACCGGGCCGGCCGCGAGATAGGCGTCGGCCTTCTGGGCCTTGATCGCCTCGGCGGCTTCGTTGGCCGGATACTGAACGATCTCGACCTTGGCGGGGTCGACGCCGTATTGCTGCAGGATCACCTTGAGCAGATTGACGTTGGCCTGGGTGCGGCCGACCACGCCGACGCGATGGCCGGCGAGCTGTGTGATCTTGGTGATCTTGGCGCCCTTCTTCTTGCCTTTGGCGGGCACGGACCACAACACCACGACGTTCTTGCGCAGGGTCGCGACCGCTTGCGCGTTCTTCGGCACGTCGACGTCGCCGCGTACGATGGCGAGATCGGCCTTGCCCTCCGCGAGCAAATCGGCGCTGGCATTGGCGCCGTCGGTCTGGATCGGACGCAGTCTTACGTAGCTCTTGTGCTGCGCGAATCCCTGGGTGAGCGCCTGTATGACCTTGACGTCGTCGCTGTTGGCGGGACCGACCGCGACCTTCAGCAACACCGGCCGCATGGCAAAATAGTAGCCGCCGACGAGCGCGCCGATGATCGCGAGCACCAATGCGAGAGACACAAGCGCCGTCCTGCGCGCCGCGGATCGCGGCGACGTCGGGGCGGGCGTTTCGGCCAGGTTCAATCCCCCGGTCATCGATCTCCCAAACAGGCGCTTGAGGCTCAGTTTCATCTTGGCCGGCGATTTACGCCCGCAATTGTAGCAAATTTCTTGTCCGGCGGGGTTACATCTCCGTCATGGTTAGCGGACGGGCAAATTCCCGGTGAAACCGGACCCCAAGCGCGGTGTTAGGGTAAAGTTCCCCTGAAGGACGGAGGCGATCATGGCTGAGCGGCTGGCGGCGGAGGCGCGCAAGGAGGCGCTGGGCGGTATCCCTGATTGGACCGAGGTTCAGGGCCGCGACGCGATCGGGAAAACCTTTGTCTTCAAGGATTTCAACGAGGCTTTCGGCTTCATGACCCGCGCGGCGCTGGTCGCCGAGAAGATGGATCACCATCCCGAATGGCGTAATGTCTACAAGACCGTGGAGGTGGTGCTGTCGACCCACGACGCTGGCGGCGTCACCAGGCTCGATATCGAGCTCGCCAGGGCGATGAACGCCATCGCCAAGCTGACGGCCTAGCTGACATTTGGCTGACATCTTGCGGCGACCGGACACATCCCCATCTTGTGATCAGCAGGGTATGCGGCGATCCGCCGCTGCTCGCTGAACGGGGAGTTTTGCATGGCTGCCGAACACAGCGTCGGTTTCGAGCCGGCCGATCGGCTCGCGGAAGATCGCGAGAGCGTACGCCGCCGCTTCTGGCGCAAGCTGAAGCGCGTCGCCGCGCATCTGCCGTTCGCGGAAGATCTGCTCGCCGCTTATTATTGTGCCTTCGACCGGCAGACGCCGCGCCACGTCCAGGCGTCGCTGCTGGGCGCGATCGCCTATTTCATCCTGCCGTTCGATTTCGTCCCCGACGTGATGCCGATCCTCGGCTTCACCGACGACGCCGCCGTGCTCGCCACCGCCATCCGCATGGTCGCCGGCCATATCACGAATGAGCACCGCGAAGCCGCGCGTGCGGTGCTGAAGCGCGGGGTGGATGAGGGCGATTCGAAAGCAGAAGCAGCGTAACCGTTACCGCCACGCATTCCGCGGTCATTCCCCGCGAAAGCGGGGAATCCAGTACGCCGCGGCTTTGCGATTCAATCATCGGCGTCACGGCGTACTGGATCCCCCGGTCAAGCCGGGCGATGACACTGAGTGTGTGAAGGCGAGACGCGCCCGCTACTTCTTCACCTCCGCCCGCGCCTTCTCCGCGTCCCATGCCTGGAATTGCCTGAACAGCGTTTCCTTCTCCGCGTCGGATACGTTCGCAGCCGTCGGGCTCTGTTTCAGGAACGCCTCGAAGCGCTGGCGTGTCACCGGCTCCACGCCGTGCCTGTCGAGCCATTGCTGCGCCACCGGCAACCTGTTCCAGCCCGACAGCGGCGCCGCGAGCGAGACTTCCTTCCATTTCGGATGGAACGGCGGGTTCTGCAGCGCGGGGAATTTCGTGAAGAACGCGTCCACGAACAGCGCGAGCTTGCGATAGCGCTCGGTGTTCGGTGCCCAATTATAGGCCGCGAGCACCGCGGGCACCGCGATCGTGTCCACGCTCTCGCCCTCCTTGATCAGGTTCGGATAGTCTTTTGCGGTCAGCGTCGCCGGCAGATAGTCGCTCTGGAGCGGTTTTGCATAATCGACCTTGGCGAGATGGAAGCCGCCGTCATTGCCGAAGGTCGAGACCGACTTGTACGGCTTGCCCCCGACCACGATGACGGCGTCGATTTCGCCGGCCTTCAGCTTCTCCATTGCGATGCGCTGCTCGACATAGACGAATTTCGCCTTGATCCCGAGCCGCTCGAACACAGTGAGGGCAGTGACGAAAGTGCCGCCGTTCGGCAGGTCGACGCTGACTGTCTTGCCTTCGAGATCCTTCAGTGTCGCGACCGATCTCGGCGCGATTACCTGCATCTCCTCGTTGTAGAGTTTTGTCACATAGGTGAACTGCCGCTTGATGTCCTTGGCAAAGCCCTTGCGCTCGAGATAGTCGAGCGTGTCTGCGCGGACGACGCCGAGATCGACGCCTTGCAGGAACAGGATGTCCGCGACGCTCTGCACCGAGCCGCGGCCGACGATCGGCAGCACGCGGATCCTGTTGCCGTCGTCGAGCACGGAGGCGAGATCGGCGCCGAACTGCACATAGGTGCCGCCGATCGTGCCTGTGATCAGCGTGACCGTGTTGGCGTTCAGCGCCTGCTTGGTGGAGGTCGAGCCGAACTGGAAGATGGCTTTCAGGCCGTCCGAGACCTTGGACGGATCGTACTCGGTCTGCTCGGCGCGCGCGGTGGAGGCATAGATCGTCATGATGGCGGCAAGCGCCATTCTCAAAGCGTTACGCATGATGTCCCCTGACGAGTTCTAGTGCGAAGGCTGGGCGAGGCGCTGTCGCGCCTCGCTCGATCCGAGGCTTGCGGCCCGCTGGTACCAGTCACGAGCGGCGGATGCGTCGGCGATGACGCTCCGGGCGTCGCTGGTGCCCAGCACCGCGGGATCATAGGTCTGTGCCAGCAAAAGTGCGGCCGTTGCGTCTTTCGCATTGGCCGCGCGTTCGAGCAGCAGGCGCGCTGCGGCGATGTCGCCGACGCCGATCAGGCTTCTCGCGCGTGTCATCAGTCCTGCCAGCGTGTCGGCGTCGAGCGTCCTGACAGGCTCAGGCGGCGGAGGCTGGACCGCTGCAGGCATCGGCGCAGGTGCCGGCGTTTGGGCTTGCAGCGCAATCTGGTAGGCAGTCGCGATGGCTTCGCGACTTGGCGTTGGCGGCGCGGGGAGATCCTGCCTGTCGGCACTCGCCAGCATGGTGTTGGTCACGCGGGCAGGATCCTTGAGTGGGCGCGCGACCGACGGATTGGCCGGGGCCTCGGTCCGAGGCGCGGCAGTCGGGGCGCCGGCATTCGCGGCGACGAGATTGCGCAGGTCGGACTGAAACAGCACGGCCGGGATCGCCGCGGCGGATATCGCGAGCACGGCAGCGATGATGCGCGGAAGTGCCCTCGTTTTGGGGCGCAAACTCAGCGTCGCGTATTCATTTGGGTCCGGCTCCCCCAGCGGATCGGACAGGAACAATGGCATTGGATCGTCCTGGACGAGTTCGGCGCGGCCGGCGCGCGCGCGGATGTAGGACGCGGTGGGCGGATGTGATGCAGATCGATCGGAGTCGAACGCCCGCGACTCCCTGGACGGACGGTAGGCCGTCGTCTCCATGGTGATGCTCCCCATTCCTGACGCAACGCAGGGGCAGTCCCGGCTTCAGTCTTCTTGGTGTTGTCCAGAAGCGCCCCGCAAACTGGAACCGGTAAATCGCCGTCCGATTCAGCCCAAAAAACGACGGCGGTTTGCGCGAATCGGGAGATATTTGGGTTTGATTACGGCGAGGCGGCGGAATGCACCGCAATTTCCGCAGCGATGGTTGAGGGGATTTTCACCATGCGAAGGCGCACGAAAAAGCCGGCGCAGGTTCAGCGCGCCGGCTTTCTCGCGATGACAATTGTGCAGATGCGGCGACAGTGTCGCCTCCACCCTCACGGATGCAGGATCACCTTGCCCATCGCCTGGCGTCCCGCCAGCACCTTCAGCGCATCGGCGGTCTGGGCCAGCGGGAAGGTGCGGTCGACATGCGATGAAATCTTTCCTTCCGCCGTCCACCTCACGAGCTTCTCGAGATTGGCGCGGTTCTTCTCGGGGTTGAGCCGGGTCCAGGCGCCCCAGAACACGCCGCGGATGTCGCAGCCTTTCAGCAGCGCGAGGTTCAGCGGCATCTTCGGAATGTCGCCGGCGGCAAAGCCGATCACGAGGAAGCGGCCCTCCCAGGCGATCGAGCGCAGCGCCTGTTCGGCATAGGCACCACCAACCGGATCGAAGATGATGTCGACGCCCTTGCCGCCCGTGAGCTTGCGCAGGCCTTCTTTCAGGTCCTCCTTGCCGTAATTCAGCGTCAGCTCGGCGCCATGTGCTTTGGCGAATTCGAGCTTCTCGTCCGACGAGGCGCAGGCGATCACTTTCAGGCCCATCAGCTTGCCAAGCTCGCAGGCGGCAAGGCCGGTGCCGCCGGCGGCGCCCAGCACGGCGAGCGTCTCGCCCGGCTTCGGGCTGGCGCGGTCTTCCAGCGCATGCAGCGCGGTGCCGTAGATGATGATGATGCCGGCCGCGCGGTCATAGTCGAGATTGTCGGGGATCTTCACGATTCCTGCCGCCGGCAGCGCGATCTTCTCGCGCGCGCCATTGTGGCCGCAGGATGCGACGACGCGATCGCCGACTTTCAGATCAGTGACGCCGGCACCGATGCTCTCGATCACGCCCGCGACTTCGGCGGCCGGCGAGAACGGGAACGGCGGCTTGATCTGGTACTTGCCCTGGATCATCAGGATGTCGAAGAAGTTCAGCGCCGCCGCCTTGATCGCGATCACGGCTTCGCCGGGACCCGCCACCGGATCCGGCACGTCGGCGAGCACGAGATCGTCGGGCTGGCAATATTGCGAGCAGAGGATGGCTTTCATGGCGGCACCTTGGGACGTTTCGGGTGGAATTATAGTTGGCTCGTTTCTGCCGGATTTAGCGACGGGCGACAATCCGGTTTCTTTGCCCAAAGCGGGTGCGCAGGCCTATCCTCGCGTCATTGCGAGTGCAGCGAAGCAATTCAGAGTCCGCGCTGCGGAAATAGTCTGGATTGCTTC
>NZ_AKIY01000198.1 GCF_000282615.1 Bradyrhizobium sp. YR681
GAGCGGCAGCCGCAGCGGCGGGTTTTGCGCGTCGACCAGCTTCAGGAAGGCCTGCGCCAGCTTGCGCGGATCGCCGCGCTGGCCGCCATTGACGTCGGCCGCGTGCGCGCGGGTCTTGCCGACGCTCTCGTGATAGTCGTCGATCACCTGCGCGGTCCGCGACAGCGAACTGTCGTCGAGGAAGTCGGTGCGGAAGAAGCCCGGCTCGACCACCGTGACCTTGATGCCGAGCGGCGCGACTTCGCCTGATAGCGCTTCGCTGATTCCCTCGACCGCGAACTTGGTCGCGCCATAGACGCCCCAGCCGGGATAGCCGGTGTAGCCGCCGACCGACGAGAGGTTGATGACGTGGCCGGAGCGCTGGCGGCGCATATGCGGCAGCACCGCACGGGTGACGCTGAGCAGGCCGAACACATTCGTGCCGAACAGTTTTTGCGTCTCCGCGTCGCTGGCTTCCTCGATCGCGCCCAGAAGGCCGTAGCCGGCATTGTTGACGAGGATGTCGATGCGGCCGAAGCGCTTCACGGCCTGGCCCGCGGCTTCATGCGCCTCCGCCTCGCTGGTGACGTCGAGCCGGGTGGCGAGCAGGCGCTCGTGGCTGCCCAGCCGCGCGGTGACGGTGGACGGATCGCGCGCGGTCGCGACCACCGCATCGCCGGCCTTGAGTGCCGCCTCGGCGATCAGTGCGCCAAATCCACGTGAAGCTCCTGTGATGAACCAGACACGCATGATGTTGCCCTTTCCATTTATGCCCGGCGATGTGCCGAAGCCGATGGACCGGGTGTAGCGGCTCGCCATAGCTGAGATAATCCGCTATATGTTTCTCAAGCTCCTGAGAAAAATTCATCAATGCGGATCGACCCGTCCGACCTCGCGACCTTCCTCGCCATCGCCCGCCACCGCAGTTTTCGCGCGGCGGCGACGGAGCTTGGGGTGACGCCGTCGGCTCTGTCTCACGCTTTGCGCAATGTCGAGGAGCGGCTGGGCTTGCGCCTCGTCAACCGCACCACCCGCAGCGTCGCGCTGACCGAGGCCGGCGAGCTTCTGTTCGCCCGCATCACGCCGGCCTTCCGCGACATCGACGACGCGCTCGAGGACCTCAACAATTTCCGCGGCAAGCCCGCCGGCACGCTGCGCTTCACCGCCGCGCGCCAGTCGGCGCAGCTGGTGCTGCTGCCGATCGTGACGCGCTTCCTGAAATCATTCCCCGATGTCGGCGTCGAGATCGTCATCAACGACGCCCTGATCGACATGGTCGCGGCGGGCTTCGACGCCGGCGTCCGTTTCGGCGAGACCATTGCCGCCGACATGATCGCGGTGCCGATCGGCCCGCGGCACCGTTTCGCCGTGGTCGGCACGCCCGCGTTCTTCAAATCGCACAAGTCGCCCGCCACGCCGCGCGACCTGAAAGGCCTGCCCTGTATCCGCTACCGCTTCACCTCAGGTGCGCTCTATCACTGGGAGTTCGAGCGTGGCGGCATCGAGCTCGCCATCGACGTCACCGGGCCGCTGACGATGAACGACCAGGATCTGATGGTCGATGCCGCGCTCGATGGTGCTGGTCTGGCCTATGTGTTCGAAGCGCAGGTGGAAACGCTGCTGGCCAAGCGAAAGCTGGTCCGCGCGCTCGCCGACTGGTGCCCGGCCTATCCGGGCTTCTTCCTGTACTACCCCAGCCGAAGGCAGTTGCCAGCCGCGCTGCGCGCGTTCGTGGATTTTGCGCGGACGGCCGCCAAGTAGTGAGCTCCATCCGGGCTACGGACCTGCCGCGAGACAGAGGGCGAACCTCACTCCTCCGCAATCCAGATACCCCGGTCGCTCAATGCGGTCAGTATGGCATCGATGTCTTCCGGTTCCGCCTCGGTCGACGGCAGCAACGCGTTCAGCTGATCGAACGTGACATAGCCCGTCTTCTCTGCCAGCAGCACGGCTTTCCGAACCACCTCAGACCAATCCATTCAGGCCTCCTGAAATTCGGGGTACCTACCCTATGGAATGATCTGATGGTCGGACTGCGTAGCCCGGACGGAGCAACCTCTATTCCGTCATCCTGAGGTGCGAGACGCGCGGCGCTGAGCGCCGCGTGGGGAGCCTCGAAGGATGAACGGCCCCGCTGCTTCCTCGGCGTACGATTCCCAGCAGCCACAGGCGGGCCGTCGCCCTTCGAGGCTCGCCGAAGAGGCGAGCACCTCAGGGTGACGGTCAACGATTTTCGAATGCAGCTACTTCCCTGTAAACACCGCCTTGCGCTTCTCGATGAAGGCCTGCACGGCTTCCTTGTGATCGGCGGTCGTGGTGAGGCGGATCAGCCGCTCCGCTTCGTGATCCCTGGCCGTCTCGAAGTCGAACAAGACGGCCTCGTCGAGATTGTCCTTCATGTAGCGCAGCGCGAGGCGCGGGCCTTCGGCGAGCGACTTTGCCAGGGCGAAGGCCTCGGTCTGCAGCTTGCCGTCGGGCACGACGCGGTTGACGAGGCCGATCGCTTCGGCCCTGATGGCATCGACGCGATCGCCGGTGAACAGCAGCTCGCGCGCCCTCGCGGTGCCGACCAAACGCGTGAGCAGCCAGGCAATGCCGTAATCGCCGCTGAGTGCGATGCGGGCATAGCCGGTGGCGACGAAGGCCGATTGTGCGGCGATACGGATGTCGCAGGCCATCGCAATAGCGAGCCCGGCGCCGACAGCGGGGCCGGGCAGGGCGGCGATGGTCGGCTTGCGTATCGACACCAGCGCGCCCGTGAGCAGCCGTTGCCGCTCCTGGAGATCGGCGACCTTGTCGTCGAAGGACATGTCGAGCTTGGCCTTGTCGCGGTGCGCGCCCATGCCCTTGACGTTGCCGCCGGCGCAAAACGCTTCGCCGGCACCGGTGATCAAGAGCGCGCCGACATCGGGGCTCTCGCCGCAGGTGCGGATCATCATCCGCAGCGCCGGGGTCAGCGTGTCCGACAGCGCGTTGCGCGCCTCCGGCCGGTTCAGCGTGATGACGGCGACGCGGTCGCGGATGACGCAGAGCAGTTCATTGGTGCCGGTGTCGATGGTGGTTTCCGTGGTCATCGTTCCTCCCTCCTTCGTCATTGCGAGGAGCGAAGCGACGAAGCAATCCAGTCTGTCTCCGCGGAGAGATTTCTGGATTGCTTCGCTTCGCTCGCAATGACGGGTGTTATGACGTTATTGCCTCAAACGACGGTCCTCAAAACTTTTCCACCCAGGGCCGCAGCTCCAGCTCCCAGCTCCAGGCGCTGCGCGGCTGCTGCAACACGTTCCAATAGCTCTGTGCGATCGCGTCGGGATCGAGCATCGAATCCGGCCTGTCGTCCGGCTCCGTCCGCGCCGCGCTGCGGATGCCGCCGTCGATGACGAAATGCGCGATATGGATGCCCTGCGGCGAGAGCTCGCGCGCCAGGCTCTGCGCGAGGCCGCGCAGCGCGAACTTGCCCATCGCGAACGAGGCCGATTGCGCGTAGCCCTTGACGCTGGCCGAGGCGCCGGTGAACAGGATCGCGCCGTGCTTGTTCGGCAGCATGCGTTTTGCGGCCTGCTGCGCCACCAGGAAGCCGCCATAAGCGCTGATCGCGATCGCGTTGGCGACGTCGGCGGGAACGAGATCGACGAACGGTCCGCGCGTGCGGCCGCTGGCGTTGTAGACGACGAGGTCCGGCGTGCCGATCTCGCGCTCGACGAGGCCGAACAGGCGCTCGACCTCCTCGGGCTCGGTGGCGTTGCAGGCATAGGCCTTGGCGCCGGTCTCGCTGCAGAGCGCACCCAGCTTCTCGATCTTTCGCGCGGCCAGTGCGACGCGGATGCCTTGCGCGGACAGCAGGCGCGTCAGCGAGGCGCTCAGGCCTTCGCCGGCACCGACGATCAGCGCGATCTTGTATTTCGGGTGTTCCATGGTGTGCTCTCTCGGAGACGGGAAACCGCTGATCTAGGTATCCGCCGCGCGGACAACCAGCCGTGCTGGTCACAATTCCGCAGAGCGAATTGCTCCGTCACGGCGATCATGCCTCCCTGACAATTTGCGGCTTTATCGGCATCCGCGCCTGGAGCATGATCGACATCATTCAACGCGGCAAGCGATAAGAATTGCCGTCGGGCGGGAACGAAGAGGACGATTATGCACAAGCCGGCCACAGTGCAGCCAAATGATGTCGCGGGTGCTCCATCCGGCCTGCTGGCGCCGGATACGTCAGGCATGAATTTCTACCGCGCCGATCAGGCGCTGACGGATCTGCTCCGCATCCACCTGCCGGAGATGCTATTCCGCCACATTGAGCCGCAGCTCGATCGCCTCGGCGGGCTCGCCGGCGGCCGGCTCGACGAATGCGCGCGGCTCGCCGACCGCCACACGCCGGTGCTGCACCAGCGCGACAAGTTCGGCCGCGACGTGCAGTCGATCGAATATCATCCGGCCTATCGCGAGCTGGAGAACGCCGCGTTCGGCGAGTTCGGCATTCACGCGCTCTCGATCCGCAAGGGCATCATGGGCTGGCCGGACAAATATCCTGTGGTGGCCAAGCACGCCTTCACCTTCCTGTTCAACCAGACCGAATTCGGCATGGGCTGTCCGATCAACGTCACCGACGGCTGCGCAAAGCTGCTGGCGAATTTCGGCAGCGAGGCGTTGAAGGCCAAATATCTCGACGGCCTGACCCAGACAGACATGAGCAAGCTGACCCAGGGCGGCCAGTTCATGACCGAGAAGGAGGGCGGCTCCGATGTCGGCACGCTCACGACCACGGCGGTCCAG
Source organism: Bradyrhizobium sp. YR681 (assembly GCF_000282615.1). Classification (GTDB taxonomy): domain Bacteria; phylum Pseudomonadota; class Alphaproteobacteria; order Rhizobiales; family Xanthobacteraceae; genus Bradyrhizobium. The sequence continues at coordinate 4,747 of NZ_AKIY01000198.1, forward strand.
GACGGCGACCATTGGCGCCTGTATGGCGAGAAATGGTTCTGCTCGAATGCCGATGCAAAAGTCGTGATGCTGCTGGCGCGCCCCGAAGGCGCCGGCCCCGGCACGCGGGGCGTCGGCCTGTTCCTGATGCCGCGCTTCCTCGACGACGGCTCGCAGAACCACTACCGGATCGTGCGGCTCAAGGACAAGCTCGGCACCCGCTCGATGGCCTCGGGCGAGATCAAGCTCGAAGGCGCCATCGCCTATGCCGTCGGCAAGCTCGATCGCGGCTTCGTGCAGATGGCCGAGATGGTGAACTCGTCGCGGCTGTCCAACGGCGTGAAGTCGACCGCGCTGATGCGGCGCGCCTATCACGACGCGATGACGGTGGCGAAGAACCGCGTCGTGTTCGGCAACCGCATCATCGATTTGCCGCTCGGCCGCCGCCAGATGCTGAAGATCATGCTGCCGGTCGAGCAGGCGCTGTCGATGAGCTTTCTTACGGCGGACGCGCTCGACCGCGCCGAGGCCGGCAGCCAGGATGCGGCAGCATTGCTGCGTATCCTCACGCCGACGCTGAAATTCCGTGCCACGCGCGATGCGCGAAAGGTCTGCGGCGATGCGCTCGAGATGCGCGGCGGCATCGGCTATATCGAGGAATTCGCGACCCCACGGCTGTTGCGCGATGCCCATCTCGGCTCGGTCTGGGAAGGCACCGGCAACATCGTCGCGATCGATGCGCTCCGGCGCGCGGTCGGCCGCCACGGCGCCGAATCCGCGCTATCAGCCGATCTGCATGCCCGGCTCGATGACAGTGCATCCGTGCCGCAGGCCTGGCGAGATCGTCTGCACGGTCTCGTCGATCGCGCCGTTGGCTTTGCGCGCGAGGTTGCGAGCAAGTCCGAGAACGAGGCCGATGCGCGCCGTGCCACCAGCGTGCTCTATCACGTCGCAAGCGCCGTCGCGCTCGCTTGGGAGGCGCATCGCATCCACGTCATGCGCGGCGATGCGCGCCGGCTGCTGCTCTCGCGTCTGGTGATCGACCACCGCGTATCGCCGGGCGATCCGTTCCGGCTGACGGAAAATCCCGCGCAGGCGAAGATCGCGGCGCTGCTGCTTGGGGACCGCGATGCCGGCATGAGCGAGGTTGGCGAACTGGTTCTGGCGGCGTAGGCTGCGCCCGCGTTCAAAGCAAAAAAAGCGATAGGGAGTGCCCGATGAAGGCCGCCGTCCTCTATGAAGTCAACAAGCCGCTGGTCATCGAGGATGTCAGCCTGCCGAAGCCCGGCCCGCGCGAGGTCCTGATCCGCACGACGGTTGCCGGCCTCTGCCACTCCGACCTGCATTTCATGGAAGGCCTCTATCCGCATCCGCTGCCGGCCGTGCTCGGGCACGAATCCGCCGGTGTCGTCGAGCAGGTCGGCTCCGACGTGACTTACGTGAAGCCCGGCGATCACGTCGTCACGTGTCTCTCGGTGTTCTGCGGCACCTGCGACAATTGCACCACGGGCCGTACCGTGCTCTGCACCGACACCACCGTAAAGCTGCTGCCGGGCGTCTCCAACCGGATGCAATGGTCGAAGCCTGAGAAGCTGCACCAGTTCCTCAATCTCTCGTCCTTTGCCGAGCAGATGCTGGTGCACGAGAACGCCATCGTCAAAATCCGCAAGGAAATGCCGCTCGATCTCGCCGCGCTGATCGGCTGCGGCGTCATCACCGGCTACGGCGCGGTGGTGAACACCGCGAAGGTGACGGCCGGCGAGACCGTGGCCGTGATCGGCTGCGGTGGTGTCGGCATGGCCGCGATCAACGGCGCGCAGATCGCCGGTGCCGGCCGCATCATCGCCATCGACACCAATCCGGCAAAACTCCAGCTTGCGACCAAGCTGGGGGCTACCGACATCATCAATCCCGCCGACGGCGACGTCGTGAAGCAGGTGCGCGACCTCACCAATGGCGGCGTGCATCATTCCTTCGAGGTGCTCGGCCGCAAGGAAACCGCCGAGCAGGCCTTCGCCATGCTCGCCTCCGGTGGCACCGCCACCATCGTCGGCATGATCCCGTTCGGCCAGAAGATCGAGCTGCACGGTTTTGACTTCCTGCGCGAGCGCCGCATCCAGGGCTCGTCGATGGGCTCGAACCATTTCCGCGTCGACATGCCGCGGCTGGTCGATTTCTATCTGCGCGGCCGGCTGCACCTGGAGGACTGGATCTCGGCCAAGTTGAAGCTCAGCGAAATCAACGAGGGTTTCGCCAATATGAAAGCCGGCAAGACGCTGCGCAGCGTGATCGTGTTTGATAGCTGAGCCACAATGACGGTGTCATCGCCCGGTTCAACCGGGCGATCCAGTACGCTGTGGCGGAAGTTGTGTGAACCAACCGCGGCCGCGGCGTACTGGATACCCCGCCTTCGCGGGGTATGACAGCGAGGACGGCGACGAGGCGGCCTCAATCATCAAACATCTTCGGCGGCACGAACCCGCCGAATTCGCGCTCGATCAGCTCGGCGAGCTTGAGCGGCGTGCGGTCCTCCAGCCACGGACCCACGATCTGCACGCCGACCGGCAAGCCGTCCGGTGCAAATCCCGTGGGAATTGCCGTCGAGGGCAGGCCGGGCAGCGTTGCGATGCCGGGCCAGGCGAGCTGGTCGGGATAGACATGCGCCTTGCCGTCGATTGTGATCCGGCGTTTTTCCTGCTCCGGCGAATGGTCGTGCGGATAGGCTGCCGTCGGCATCACCGGACAGATCACGGCGTCGAACGTCTTGAACAATTCGCGCCATTGCGCGCGCAGCCGCGTGCGCCCGCCATTCGCCATCTGCCAGTCGCGATGGCTGAGCGCGATGCCGCGCAGCCGTTCGGCGGCGAGGCTGGTGTCGCTCTCGGGCAGCGCCGCTGCGGCCGCCTTGGCGCCGGCATAGATCTCGGGCGAGAACGTCGCGCCGAGGAACGACATCAGCATCCGCATGTAAAGCCGCGAGGACGCCGCGAAATCCGGCAGCAACGGGCTCTCGCGCGCGATCTTCACGCCTGATTTGGCGAGGTTGTCGGTTAGCCGGTTGATGGTGCCGCGCACCGCATTGTCGGTCGGCAGCACCGGATCGGTGTCGATCACCAGCACGCGAAAATCCCTGAAGGCCGTGTGGCGCGCCGGCGGCAGCTCGAGCCGGTAGGCCAGGCCCGCATCGATGGGGTCGGGTCCCGCCATGACGTCGAGCACGAGCGACAAGTCGGCAGCGCTGCGCGCCATCGGGCCGATCACCGAAAGGTCGCGCTCGAACGGCAAGGGCGGTAGCGGCGGCGGTGTATGCCCGCGCATGGCGACGAGATTGAAGGTCGGCTTGTGCGCGTAGACGCCGCAATGGAACGCCGGCACGCGCAGCGAGCCGCCGATGTCCGAGCCGATCGAGAGCGGGCCATAGCCCGCGGCCAGCGCCGCCGAGGAGCCGCCGGACGAGCCGCCCGGCGTGCGGCCGAGATCGTAGGGGTTGTTGGTGGTGCCGTAGATGTCGTTGTAGCTCTGCCAGTCGCCGAGCCCGAGCGGCACATTGGTCTTGCCGACGATGACGGTGCCGGCGTCCTTCACCCGCGTGACGGGCAGCGCGTCCTCCTTGGCGACAAAGTCCTTTTGTGCGGGAATGCCCCAGGTCGTCGGCAGTCCCGCGACGTTGTAGGATTCCTTCACCGTCATGGGCAGGCCGAGCAGCGGCTTTCTTTCGCCGCGCGCCAGCGCAGCATCCGCCTCACGCGCGGCGCTGAGCGCGCGATCGAAATCCCGCACGCAGATCGCGTTGACCTTGCCGTCGTGACGTTCGATGCGGTCGATCGCGTCCTGCGTGAGCTCGACCGCGGAGACCTTCTTCGCGGTCAGCGCGGCCGACAGCTCGACCGCGCTCTTGTAACTCCATTCCGATTTGGCCACGACATGCTCCTGCGTTTCACGGACGGGATGATGCGCAGTTTGGCCTGATGTCGCAACCACCGTTTGAGGGCAGTTATCTTGTTACAATAACTATCCGGGTAGCATCCGATGCTTCATCATCGCCGCCTACGCCGCTCCTATCAGTATCCCTACCGCGAGCACGATCGCGCCGCCGAGCACGATCTGGAACACGGCCTGGAGGAACGGCGTGTCCATGTAGCGCGCGCGGATGAAGGCGATCGCCCACAGCTCGAAGAACACGACGATGCCGGCGATCGCAGTTGCGATCCAGAAGGCGTTGGGCCACGTATCCGGGACAAGATAGGGCATGGTGTGGCCGAGTCCGCCGAGCGTCGTCATCGCGCCGCAGGTGATGCCGCGCAGCCAGGGGGAGCCGCGCCCGGTGAGCGAGCCGTCGTCGGACAGCGCCTCCGCAAATCCCATGCTGATGCCGGCGCCGATCGAGGCGGCAAGGCCGACCAGAAACGCCTGCCAGTTCTGGTGCGTGGCGAAGGCGGCCGCGAACAGCGGCGCCAGCGTCGAGACCGATCCGTCCATCAGGCCGGCAAGGCCCGGCTGCACATATTGCAGCACGAACATCCGCCGCCGCGTGCGGTCTTCCTCGGCCCGCACGTCGGGCTTCAAGATCTCGTCGGTGAGAGCTGCGGCGCGATTCTCGTGATGCTTCTCCTCTTCAGCGAGGTCGCCGAGCAGGCGGCGCACGCCGATATCCTTGGCCTGCTCGGCGGCGCGCGCGTAGAAGCGCTCGGCCTCGAGCTCCATGGTCTCGACTTCCTTGCGGATGGTGTCGAGCGGCAGGTTCTTGGTCAGCCAGATCGGGCGCCGGCGCAGAAAGCCTTTGACGTCCTCGCGGCGGATCGGCGGCAGATGCTGTCCGAACCGCTCCTCGTAGAGCTTCAGAAGCCGATGCCGGTGGCCGCGCTCCTCCTCGGCCATCTCCTCGAAGATCTTCGCCGTATCAGGGTAGCGCTCGCGGAGGTCCTCGGCGAAGGTCATGTAGATGCGGCTGTCCTCCTCCTCGGAGGAGATCGCGACCGCAAGCACCTCGCGCTCGGTCAGTTCGGCAAAAGTCTTCACGGTGGCGCTGTTTCCATAGTTTAGAATTATTCTAAACTATATAGGGCGTCAGGGTTCCCCGGTCAAATCACGCCGCGCGGCTCTTGGCGAGGAACTCGAGCAGCAGCCGGCTCACCTCGGCCGGCTGCTCCTGCTGCACCCAATGGCCGGCGCCGTCGACGAGATGGCAGCCGAGCATCTTCGTGCAGCCGCGCCCCTGCATCGCCTCGAACACGCCGGGGCGCTGATGGGTGCCCCAATCCTGCTTGCCCGAGATGAAGCATGAGGGCACGTCGATGCTGCGCCCGGAGAACAGCTGCATCTCGCTGTTGAGCATGCCCGTGGTGCCGTAGCGGTACCATTGCAGGCCGCCTTGGAATCCGGTGCGGCCATACTCGGCGCTGTAATAGGCGAGGTCGCTGTCCGGCAGCCATTGGTTGGCGGCAATCGCAGCGGGCGAGGGCATCTCCTTTGCCACGGTCTCCGCCATGGTCTCGCCGGCGTCCATCACGTAGTAGGTCGGCATTTTTGCGAGTTCGCCCGCCGACCAGGACTTCAGCGGATACGGTTTGTTGTCGGTCCAGTCCGCGCTCTTGTGATGATAATAGGCGCGCAGGAAATCATGCAGGCCCTGCGGCGCGTGCAGCAGGTCGGCATTGGCCGGCCGCGTCGCGTAATACCATTGATAGTGTTTTCGCGGGCGCGGCAGCGCAGCGAGTTCGCGATGCACCGGGTCTTCGGCCGCAGGCTTCGCCGGAGCGTCGACCGTGTTGAAGGGCATCGGCGGCGCGCCCCCGAACGGCGCGCTCATCAGCGTCACCGAACGAAATACGTCGGGCCGGATCAGCGCGCACCACGCCGCGACCGGGCTGCCGAAATCATGTCCGGCGAGATCGACCTGCCTGTAGCCGAACGCCGACACCAGTCCGAGCGCATCGCGCACCAGGTTGAGGAGGGAGAACGGCGTGAGATCACCGTCGTAATCGGCGGTCCATCCGGTGGTGCGGCCATAGCCGCGCTGGTCCGGCGCGATGACGTGATAGCCGGCCGCCGCGAGCGTCGGCATCACCTTGCGCCAGGAGAAGGCAAGCTCGGGAAAACCGTGCAGCAGCAGGATGCAGGGCCGGTCCATGGTCTCGAACCCGGCCTCGAGCACATGCATGCGCAAGCCGTTGATGCCGTCGACATAGCGCGAGCGGATTCCGGCGGGCAGCGGGATATCGGGGAGCGCGGTCATTGCTTTCTCCACACGGGCAGTCTCGTAGGGTGGGCAAAGGCGCCCTTGCGCCGTGCCCACGTCTATCCAATACGGCAACAGAACGTGGGCACGCTACGCTTTGCCCACCCTACGGCATCTCAGCTCAATCACACCGCCGCGCAGACGAACGCGTTGCCCTTGCGCCTGATCTTCCCGACCGAGGGCGAGGGGAAATGCGCGGTGCAGCAAAGCGTGTCGGTGTCGCAATAGCGCTCGAGGAAGCCGCGGCGCGTGGTTGCCGCCTTCGCCGGATCGACGTCGAACTTGATCGACAGCTCCGGATAGAGCGTCTGCAACGGCGAATGCATGAGGTCGCCGGAGAACACGGCGTCGTCCTTGCCGCGGCCCATCGTGATGGCGATATGGCCCGGCGTGTGGCCGGGCGTCGGCAGGATGCGGACGTGATCGCCGATCTGGTGGTCGTTGCCGACGAGCTCGTGGCGCTTCGCCTCGACCACCGGCAGCACGCTGTCGGCGAAGGGCGGAATCTCCGTCTTCGCATTCTGCTCGGACCAGTGGTCGAATTCCTGCTTGGCGAAGACGTAGCGCGCCTTGGGGAAGGTCGGCACCCAGCGGCCGTTCTCCAGCCGCGTGTTCCAGCCGACATGGTCGACATGCAGATGCGTGCACATCACGAAGTCGATGTCGTCGACGGAGAAGCCGGCGGCGTTGAGGCCGCGCAAGAAGGTGTCGTCGGTCTTCATGTTCCATTTCGGGCGCTGCGGCCGCGGCTTGTCGTTGCCGATGCAGCTGTCGACCAGAATGGTGTGATGCGGCGTCTTGATCACATAGGACTGGAAACACAGCAGCAGCACGTCCTGCTCGTCCAGCGCCTTCGCTTCGCGCATCCACGTCCGGTTCTCGGCCAGCAGTTCGGGCGTCAGCCCCGGCAGCATCTCCAGTGCCGGGACGAACGACGTCTCCTGCTCGATGACACGATGGATGGTGAGATCGCCGACCGTGTATTTCAGGCTCATGAGAACTCCCGCGATTTACGCTGTTGGCGGCACCGAGATCTTCACGGAGGGTCGCTCCAGCATCTTCTGGTGGAAGGCGTCGAGCTTCGGATAGGCCTTGCGCCAGCCGCAATCGGCGAAGCGGAAGTCGGCATAGCCGAGCACGCAGACGAGGCCGATCTGCGAGATGTCGAACGGGCCGTTCAGGACATCAGGCATGTTCTCGAAGCGCGCCATGCCGGTCCAGGCCCGGTTCCAGTGATCGTCCGACCAGGCCTGCCATTGCAGGCCTTGCGGCCGCACCATCTTCTCATAGCGGCACAGCAGCATGGAATCGAGCATGCCGTTGAGCAGCGAGTGATTGGTCTTGGCCTTCCAGCGCCGCGGGCCGTAATCGGGGATCAGGCTGCCGCCGGCCATCTCGTTGAGATATTCGACGATGACGTAGGAGTCCAAAATCACGTCGCCGTCATTGGTGATCAGCACCGGCAGCTTTTTCAGCGGCGTGATGCGCGAATAGTCCTCGTTGACGGTGCCGGGCGCGACGGTTGCCGGCGTGAACTCGATCTTGTCGACCAGCCCGAGCTCGATCGCGGCGATGCGCACCTTGCGGGCGAAGGGCGAGGCGGCGGAGAAGGAAAGCTTCATGGGGAATGTCCTACGCGATGACCGACAATTGGTTTCCGTCATTGCGAGGAGCGAAGCGACGAAGCAATCCAGAGTGTCGCCGCGGAGGGAGTCTGGATTGCTTCGCTTCGCTCGCAATGACGGGGAGAGAGCGGAGGTCGCAGCTTACGCCGCCACGATCTCCTGGCGCTGCTCGCCGAGGCCTTCGATGCCGAGCGTGATGATGTCGCCGACATTGAGGAAGGTCGGCGGCTTCATGCCGAGGCCCACGCCGGGCGGAGTGCCGGTGGTGATGATATCGCCCGGCAGCAGCGTCATGAACTGCGACACATAGGAGACGCACTTGGCCATGGAGAAGATCATGGTCTGGGTCGAGCCGGTCTGGCGGCGCTGGCCGTTGACGTCGAGCCACATCGACAGGTTCTGCACGTCCTTGATCTCGTCCTTGGTCGCGAGCCACGGCCCGACCGGGCCGAAGGTGTCGTGCGACTTGCCCTTGGTCCACTGGCCCAGGCGTTCGATCTGGAAGGCGCGCTCGGAGACGTCGTTGCAGACGCAATAGCCCGCGACGTGGTTCAGCGCGTCGGCTTCCGACACGTACTTGGCGCGGGTGCCGATGATGGCGGCGATCTCGACTTCCCAGTCCAGCTTGGTCGAGCCGCGCGGCTTCTCGACCGCGTCGTTCGGGCCGGAGAGCGAGGTGTTGGCCTTCATGAAGATGATCGGCTCGGTCGGGATCGCTGCTCCCGTTTCCTTGGCGTGGTCGCTGTAGTTGAGGCCGATGGCGACGAATTTCGAGATGCCGGTGACCGGCGCGCCGAACCGCGGCTTGCCGGAGACGGCGGGCAGCGAGGCGGGATCGATGGCCGCCAGCTTCTTCAGGGATTCCGGCGAATAGGCTTCACCGGTGAGGTCCTTCAGATGCGCCGACAGGTCGCGCAATTGGCCGGATTTGTCGATCAGGCCGGGCCTTTCCGCACCCTTTTCGCCATAACGAACAAGCTTCATTCTGTTTCTCCCTGGAGATGGACCGATCGGTTGAACAGCTTCATGGAACAGGGCGGCGGGAAATTCAACCGCCTATGGAGGGGCGCATTGCAGCCCTTCCTTGGTAGGGTGGGTTAGACGGGCTGCGCGAAGCGCAGTCCGGGCGTAACCCACCTCTTCCCTCTCCAGGGATGCAGACGTGGTGGGTTAGCCCTGCAGATGCGCTTTGCGCATCTGCAGGGCTAACCCACCCTACGATTGCGTCATTGCAGCGCCACAAATTTGAACGCATCCCCGTCCCGCTTGATGTGCCCGGCCGAGAAATGACCGCCGATCACCAGCGTCGGAGTGTCGGCAAAGCGCGAGAACACCTTGCGCCGGGACGCGGCGGATTGGACAGGATCGGTGTCGACGACCGAGCACCAGTCGAGATGTGCCATCTGGCAGGGGTGATGGGCGACATCGCCGCTGAGCAGCCCTTGCTCACCGCCGGACTCGATCAGGACGCTCATGTGTCCGGGGCTATGGCCGGGGGTCGGGATCACGCTGACCTCCTCGCAGAGCCGATGGTCGCCCGGGATCAGCTCGACCCGGCCCGCATCGACGACCGGCTTCACGGAATCGTTGAACACCGCGACCTTGTCCGGCTCGGCCGTAGTGTCGCGCCAATATTCATATTCGGTCTTGCCGAACAGGTAGCGCGCATTGGGGAAGGTCGGCACCCATTTGCCATCGACCAGCTTCGTATTCCAGCCGACGTGATCGACATGAAGATGCGTGCACAGCACGGTGTCGATGCTGTCGGGCGGAAAGCCCGCGTCCGTCATGGTCTCCAGGAACGGCGTGCTGCGGTTGTTCCAGACCGGGACGCCGCGGCCCTGCTTGTCGTTGCCAAGGCCGGTGTCGACCAGGATGCGGCGCGTCGGCGTCTCAACCACCAGCGAATGGATCGACATTTTCAGCCGCCCCTCCTCGGTGGCGAAATGCGGGATCAGCCAGGGCAGCTTCTGGATCTCGTCATTGGTCGCGGCCGGCAGAATGAAGCGGGTCGAGCCCACCGTCTCCAATTCCACGATTTTTGTGATTTTGACCTTGCCCACATTCCACGGCATGCGCGCCCCCGATTTTCTTGCTTTCGCGAAAGATGCGGCCTTCCGCGGTCGAACGCAATGGATCATCTGTCGCGATGTTGCGTTATCGGGGGAACCCCAAGACAGCCAGAGAGAGCGACGATGCCAGAGCTTGCCATTTCCGCCGAGAAGGTCGCCTTCATCATCGAGAAGGCCCGCGAATTTGACGTCAAGGAAGCGGATTCTGATCCGGATTCCGGCTCCAACGCCGCCGACGACGGCGAGACCGACGTGCTGGAGGATAACGGGTCTGATCCTGTCGCCGGCGAGCTTGCTGGCTTCATCCGGGCGATGAACGAGGACGAGCAGCTCGACCTTGTCACGCTGATGTGGATCGGCCGCGGTGATGGCACGGCGGAGGAGTGGGACGATCTGCGTGCCCGCGCCGCAGAGGCGCGCGCGGAATACAAGGCACCTCGCCGCGAAGCGGTGCAGTACCTGCTGGGCGAGCCGATGCTGGGCGACCTTCTGGCCGACGGCATGGACGAGCTCGGCATCGACTGGACCGACGAACGGACGACGCCCGTCTCATAACTCTTACCGTGCGCAGTCGACGATCACGGTGCCGAGCTTGTCGCCCTTCTCGACGGCGAGATGGGCTTGCGCGGTGTCGGACAGCGCAAACTGCGCTGCGATAGCGTGGATCCGCGGCCCCGCCGCCAGCCATTTCGTGATATCGGCCTGCGCCGCCGCGAGCAGCGCGGGCGGCAGCGCGAACAGGACGAGCGCGCGGAGCGTGACGCATTTCTCCATCAGCTCGCGCATCGGCAATGTTGGCGTGCGGTTGCCGTTGGTGGCGTAGACCGCGATGGTCGAATTCATCGCCATCAGCTTCAACGTGGTCGCGATGTTGCCGCCGAAATCGACATCGACGACGTGATCGACCCCGCGTCCGCTCGTGAACGCCATCGCCTTGGCGACGACGTCCTCGTCCTTGTAGTTGACCACGAGATCGGCGCCGGCGCGCCGCGCTTGCTCGCCCTTCATCGCCGAGCTGACCGTCGCGATCACCTGCGCGCCGCCCCATTTTGCGAGCTGCACGGCATAGTGCCCGACCGCGCCGGCACCGCCGGTGACAAGCACCGTCTTGCCGACGATCGACCCGTCCGCAAACAGCGAGCACCACGCCGTCATGGCGGGGATGCCGAGCGTTGCGCCTTCCGCAAAGGAAAGATTGTCCGGCAGCGGCGTCACCAGCTGCTCGGCGAGCGCGATATATTCCGCCGCGGTGCCGAAGGCGCGGCCGTTGCGCTGGCCGTTGAACAGCCAGACGCGGTCGCCGACCTTGAACCGCGTCACGCCGTCGCCGATCTGGTCGATGAAGCCGGCGCCGTCGCTGTTCGGAATGACGCGCTCGTAGTCCATGGCACGATAGGAGCCGCCGCGCCGTCCGACATCGGCCGGATTGACGCCGGAGGCTTCCAGGCGAATGCGCACTTCGCCTGGGCCTGCGACCGGCGTCGCCATCTCACCATAGGTGAGGACGTCGACGGCCGGTCCCGTCTGTTCGTACCAGACCGCCCTCACAGCGTTCCGGGGAAGGCGCCACCGTCGAGCAAAATGTTCTGTCCGGTGATGAAGCCGGCCTTGGCGCCGCACAGGAACGCGCAGGCATAACCGAACTCGTCGGGCTGGCCGAAGCGGCCGGCCGGGTTGAGCTTGGCGCGCTCGGCCAAAACCTGCTCCGGCGTCGTGCCGCGCTTGTCGGCTTCGCCTTTCGCGGTGCTGGTCAGACGATCCGTCTCGAACGGGCCCGGCAGCAGGCCGTTGATGGTGACGTTGTTGATCACGGTCTTGCGCGACAGGCCGGCGATGAAGCCGGTGAGGCCGGCGCGTGCGCCGTTGGAGAGGCCGAGAATGTCGATCGGCGCCTTCACCGCGGCCGATGTGATGTTGACGATGCGGCCGAACTTGCGCGCCATCATGCCGTCCACGGTGGACTTGATCAGCTCGATCGGGGTGAGCATGTTGGCGTCGATCGCCTTGATCCAGTCGTCGCGGGTCCAGTTGCGGAAATCGCCGGGCGGCGGGCCGCCGGCATTGTTGATCAGGATGTCCGGCTCCGGGCAGGCCTTCAGCACGGCCTCGCGGCCGGCCGGCGTCGTGATGTCGCCGACGATCTCGGTGACTTTCACGTTCGGATAGGCCTTCCGAATCTCGTCGGCCGTCTTCTTCAGCGCTTCGGCACCGCGCGCGGTCAGCGTGACGTCAACGCCGGCTTCCGCCAGCGAGAAGGCGCAAGCGCGGCCGAGGCCCTTGCTGGATGCGCAGACGATGGCGCGGCGACCTTTGATCCCAAGATCCACAGTTTCACTCCCGAAAATGGCAGGCAGGTTTTGGATGCGCGGCACTCTAGCCAATCGTGGCGCCGCTGATAAGGGAGGTGGCCGCGTCAAAATGCATGGCGTACGCTGCGGCGATGCAAATGCGCCCTAGATGCGCCGTTCCTGCTTGAGGCGGTCGATGGCGGCGGCGGCCTCCGGCGGCAATGTCTTGAAGCCCATCCGTCCGGCCGCCGAGAACAGCGGCCGCAGATGCGAGCCGGCGAGGAACGGCGGCTGGCGGTTGGCCGGCACGATCTGGTCGAACACCAGCACCAGCGTGGTGGCGACGAGGCAGACCCTGATGGCGCCGAGCGCGGCGCCGCCGAGCCGGTCGCCGATGCCGGCTTCGCGGATCGTGTCGTTCAGCGCGAGGCGGCCGATATAGCCAAGCAGCATGCCGACCACCACGAAGATGCCGAAGAACCAGATCCAGTTCTGCAGGAACGGCGCGTTCGGATTGCCGGCGACCTGCGGAACGATCAGCGGCATCAGCGCGACGGCGATGGGGGCGGCCAGGAGATAGGCGAGAATGGTCATGGTGCTGCCGAGCAGCCCGGTCCTGAAACCGAAGCCGATGGCAATGGCGAACGCCGCATAGACCGCCAGATCGAAACTGTTCATGAGCGAGAAGGCCCCGATGGAACGAATGAACGCCGAACCGATCATTCCGGTTTCAGATCGCTAAAATCGTCTGTATTTCCGGCTCCAGAGCTCAGGATTGCGTCCGTTCAGGACTATTCGACGTCAGTAAAGAAACCATCCTCCTGACCGGGAGGTTGGCTCGGGCGTCGTCCCCGCCCCCGTGCGCAATTGCGCGTTCGGCGGGGACGACAGCGCAAGATGGTGCGGCGGCTTGCCGCTATCGCATCTCCGCCCGGATCATATCCGCCGCCTTCTCACCGATCATGATGGTCGGCGCATTGGTGTTGCCGCCGATCAGCGTCGGCATGATCGAGGCGTCGACGACGCGCAATCCCTCCACGCCATGTACCTTCAGCCTCGGATCGACCACGGCCATCGCATCTGTGCCCATCTTGCAGGTGCCGACGGGGTGATAGACGGTGTCGACGCGACCCCGCAGGATGGCGCGGATGTCGTCGTCCGTTCTCACGCCGGACGTGAACATGTCCTTCTTCTGCAACGCGCGCAGCGCAGGCGTCTCCATCAGGCGCCGCGTGGTCTTGAAGCCCGCGACCATCGCCTCGAGATCCTCCGCCTCGCCCAGAAAGTTCGGATCGATCATGGGGGCTGCGAGCGGATCGGCGCTCTTCAGCCATACGCTGCCGCGGCTCTTCGGTCTGAGCAGGCAGACATGGCAGGAGAAACCCGCCTCCTTGTGCTTCTTGCGGCCGTGGTCGTCGAGCATCGCGATGACGAAGTGCAGCTGAATGTCCGGCACGTCGAGGTCGGGGCTGGTCTTCAGGAAGCCGCCACACTCGGCGAAGTTGGTGGTCATCAGGCCGCGTCGCTCACGGCGATACCGCTGGATGGCGCGGAGCAGGGATGGCAACCGGCCGAGCGATGAATGAACGAAGTGCGGGTAGTCGGAGGCGTAGACGAACACGAAATCCGGATGGTCCTGCAGATTGCGCCCGACGCCCGGCAAATCATGCACGACGCCGATGCCGTGCGCGGCAAGCGCATCGCCGTCGCCGAGGCCCGACAGCATCAGCAATTGCGGTGACTGGAACGCGCCGCCGGCGAGGATCACCTCGCGGCGGGCGCGCAGCTGCTTCGTCTGCCCGCCCTGGAGATATTCGATGCCGACTGCGCGCCTGCCTTCGAACAGGATCTTGGTGGCATGCGCCCCCGTCTCGACGCGCAGATTCGCGCGCTTGTCGATGTGGGGCTGCAGATAGGCGCGCGCCGCGCTCCAGCGCTCGCCCTTGTGCTGCGTCACCTGGTAGCTGCCGAGCCCTTCGTGATCCTCTTCGTTGAAGTCCTCGCGGATGCGGAACTGCGCCTCGCGCGCGGCCTGATGGAAGATGTCGTGGATCGGATTGTCCGAGCGCAGCCTGTTGACATGCAGCGGGCCGCCCTTGCCATGATATTCGCCATCGAAATCGCTGTTGTTCTCCGAGCGTTTGAAATAGGGCAGCACGTCTGAATACGACCAGCCTTCATTGCCGAGCGAGGCCCAGTGGTCGTAATCGGCGCGATGGCCGCGGATATAGACCATGGCGTTGATCGCCGAGGAGCCGCCGAGGCCCTTGCCGCGCGGTTGATAGCCGATCCGGCCGTTCAATCCCTTCTGCGGCACGGTATCGAAGGCCCAGTTGGCCGCGCTGTATGGTAGAGCGAGCCCGAATGGCGTCGTGATGCGCCAGGTGTCGTTCCGTCCGCCGGCATCGAGCAGCGCCACGGATGTCCCCGCATCCTCCGACAGCCTTCCCGCCGCCGCACAGCCGCCGGAGCCTGCGCCCACGACGACGAAATCGAATGTATCAGTCACTGATGTTTCCCCCGTTGTATTTTTCTCGTCATTGCGAGCGCAGCGAAGCAATCCAGACTGTCAGCTCCTCAGGGTGAGGGTCTTCTTCTTCGCTGCGCTCGCAATGACGGCTGTTGAAACGCTACGACATGAACCGCATCATCTTCTCCAGCCGCGCGATCCTGCCGCCATAGGGCGGATAGAGATCGGCGAGGCGGTTGAATTTCGAGCGATAGAACACCGGCTTCAGCTTGCTGAACGTCCGGAAACCCCATTCGCCGTGATAGGCGCCGGTGCCGGATGCGCCGACGCCCCCCATCGGCTGGTTGATTTGCGTGAAGTGGAACAGGCAGTCGTTGACGGTGACGCCGCCGGAGACAGTGCGCGCCAGCACCTCGTCGCGCGCCATGCGGTCCTTGCCGAACCAGTAGAGCGCCAGCGGCCGGTCGCGGGCGTTGACGAAGGCGATCGCATCGGCCGGGTCGCGATAGCCCAGCACCGGCAGCACCGGTCCGAAAATCTCCTCCTGCATCGCTGCCATGGCTTCGGTGGCGCCGACGATCAGTGTCGGCGGGAATTTGCGGTGCGCCTTCCAGTTCGGGTCGTCCGCCTTCGCCGGTTGCAGGATCCTGGCGCCGCGTTGGGCGGCATCCGCAACGAGTCCTTCGAGCCGGGCGTAATGCCGGTCCGAGATGATCGAGGTATAGTCCTTGTTGGCGGGATCGGTGCCGAACATGCGCCGCATCTGCGCCCGCACCTTTTCGGCGAAGGCCTGCAACGCGCGCTCCGGCACCAGCACGTAGTCAGGCGCGATGCAGGTCTGCCCGGCGTTGAGCAGCTTGCCGTAGGCGATGCGCTCGGCTGCTTCTTCGAGGTCGGCGGAGGCATCGATGATCGCCGGCGACTTGCCGCCGAGCTCGAGGGTGACCGGCGTGAGGTTGCGCCCTGCGGCTTCCGCGACCAGCCGCCCGACCCGGGTCGAGCCGGTGAACACCAGATGATCGAACGGCAGCATCGCAAACGCCGTTGCGATCCCGTCCTCGACGCCGGTGACCAGCACCTCCGAGGCGTCGAACCTCTTGGCGATCATTTCCTTCAGCAGCGCGGAGAAGTGCGCAGACAGCTCGCTCGGCTTGATGATGACGCGGTTGCCGGCGGCGATGGCGCCGATCGCGGGCGCGAGCGTGAGCTGGAGCGGATAGTTCCAGGGCGCGATGATGCCGACCACGCCGAGCGGCTGCGGCATCAGCCGGTTGCGCGCCGGCAGGAATTGCAGCGCGGTCGCCACGCGCTGCGGCGCCATCCAGCCCTTCAGGTGCTTTGTCGCGTGCCGGATCTCGGAGAACACCAGCATGGTCTCGGCAATATTGGTCTCGACCGCCGAGCGGTGGCCGAAATCGGCCGAGATCGCCTGCCGGAAGCGCTCCTCGTGATCCGCGACCATGGCACGCAGCCGCGCCAGCCGGTCGAGCCGCTGGGCGAGGTCAGGCGCCGGTTCGGCCCGCGACCGCGCGACCATGGCACGGAAGGCCTCGTCGAGGGCGCGAAGCGGCGCGCCCGCCGGAGATTGATTCAACGGGGATCGGTTCAAGGCGTGATCCAAGCCGGGGTCCATGGCGCTGCTCCCGAAACTGGCGTTTTGCCGCTGTTTTGTTGCCGCAAGCTGGCGCTTTGTGGAACTTCTGGCAAGGGCGCGGGAAACCGGCCGAAAATCGGCCTGCCTGCCTGTCATAAAGTCGAAAAAAACGTTCCCGCAGCCCTTTCCAAAGGCAGCCTGCCTTGATACATACGCCTCGCACCCGAGGGCCTTGCCCGGGGTTGCCTTCCAAGGAAGTCTTTGGGACGTAAGAAGCAAGCCACGCGTTCCGCGCCGGCCCTTCATTCACCGTCCCCGGCATTCTGGCATAGGCGCGCAACAGTTTAACGCGGGGTGGAGCAGCCCGGTAGCTCGTCAGGCTCATAACCTGAAGGTCATAGGTTCAAATCCTATCCCCGCAACCAACGCTTCCCTAGACTCTAGGGGTTCAGCCGCCCTCTCAGAAATCCTGAGCAGGGCGGCGAGTTGGCCGTAAATGTCGATCTGCACGGGTTTGTACCGGCCCCGTGGGTGAACGACGACTTTTTCGACAATTTCGCGAATGGCCTCGTTGGCGGCCAAGCGGCTATCTTCGTCCGCTTCAGCCAGCGTCTTCTTGAGGCTCCGCACCTTGTCGCGGTAGGCGTTCGCCGCGTTCGGATGGAATTCGACCGTCGGCGGTACGACCTCGGCAATCTCCGCCTCGATCTCCTCCCGCTCCGCCTCTAAGGCCGCTAGGCGGTCCCGCAAGGCACGGCTCGGCGTTTCCGCCAGCAGAACATCGACCGCCTTTGCGATCGCGCCGTTGATGTTGCCCAGGCGCTTTTCGAGATCGCGGCGGCGATGAGCGGTCGAGCCGCTCAGTTCGCGGGCCATCCGGTGATATTCCCGAACGTACTCGGCGATCAGCTCCGGCGCCGCCAGCTGTTCCTCGATCCCTTTCAAGACCAGGGCTTCGATTGCTTCGCGGGCCACGGTGCGGCGATTGTCACAGAGACCGGTTTCCTTCATGCGGGTGCAGACCAGGAGGGAGCCGCGCTTGTCGTTGCCTCCCACCACATATCCGGACCCGCAGCACCCGCATTTGACCAAGCCCGAGAGCAGGTTCTTCGGCCGCGTAGCGTACTTGCCTTTCGGGCCGCCGCGATCGTCACGCCGAGCCCGGACCTTGTCCCAGGTCTCGGCATCTATGATCCGCAGATGTTCAGCGTCTGCGGTCATCCACTGGTCGCGCGGGTTCTCGCGGCTGATGCGCTTGCCCGTTTCCGGGTCCTTGATAAAGGTCTGCCGGTTCCAGATGATTCGCCCGGCGTACAGTTCGTTTTGTAGGATGCCGTTCAGGCGCTTGCGGCTGCCGGCGATCGTTGACGCGTTCCAGACGCCGCCACGCGGGCCGGGCAGATTCTTCTTGTTCAGCGCCGCTGCGATGTCGCGCGGCGATCTCGCATCGAGGTAATCGGCGAAGATTTTGCGGACGATCGCGGCTTCTGCCTTATCGATCTCCAGCTCACCGGGCTTTCCGGGGATCGCCCGATAGCCGTAGCTGCGCCCACCGTTGTGGCGGCCATCGCGAACAACGCCCGCCTGCCCACGCCGCGTCTTCTGTGCCAGGTCTTTGAGATAGAGCGAGCCAAGCAGGCCTTTCACACCGATGTGGATCTCGCCGGCAACACCGTCCTGTGCCGTGAGAATGTCGATACCAGCGAAGCGCAGCCGCTTGTGAATGCCGGCCAGGTCTTCCTGGTCACGCGAAATGCGATCCAGCGCTTCAGCGACGACGACCTCGAACTTGCCGCCCTTGGCGTCGCGCATGAGGCGCTGCCAGCCCAGGCGGTTCAAGGTGCTCGCGCCGGAAATCGCGCGGTCATCATAAACCCCGACGACGATCAATCCCTCGCGCTCACAGATCGCCCGGCATAGGGCAACTTGGTCCTCAATCGAGCGGTCGGTTTGCTTGTCCGAGCTAAATCTCGCGTATATCGCCGCTTTCATTGTCGCTGCTCGCGTCCGGTGGGCGGGGCTCCCGATGATAATCCGCGATCGCCGCGGCGCGAGCAAGAGCTTGAACGAATCGCAGCAATGCGTCGTTGGGCTTGCTCTCGGCTTGCTGATTGAGCGCGCGAACCATTGTCGCTTGATCGGATTGATCAGGCGCAGCGCGCACCGCGAGTTCGACCTGCGTCACCTTTGCCGGAGGACCGGACATGGCGAGGACACCCCAAGGCACGACAGTCGCAAGGTTGCGACCATCCGGTTGAGACTGGGAAGCCTCCAGGAGTCGAACGGCGTGCTTGAGGGGTAATTGAAGCGTTGAGGCGCGGGGTTGCGAATGCGGCTCTGTCTGATTGCGCGGGCTTTAAAAGCGCTTCTGGGTGCTTTGAGCTATCTGGGTTCGTTTAGAAGCGAATATGCTTTTTAAATCTATCTGGCGCAGTCCTAGAGGACAGCTGTCATCCTAGCTTGCATTCGCTGGCATCGCAAGATTCTTCCTCGACGGTGCGGTTACTATCATTAGACGAGCACAGTCTGGAAATGGTCGAGGCGCTCACACGGAACGCGGCCGCGACCGCTTCCTGTGATTTTCCGGCCAAGCACTGGTCGCGTGCAGCCTTCCGCTCAGCCATCGTGAGTTTCGGCTTGCGGCCGAACCTGACGCCGTTGCGGCGGGCGCGCTCGCGGCCCTCTCGCGTGCGGCGGATGATATCGTCACGCGTCTTGCGGGCGATGTAGCCAACGAGTGCTGCTAACACTTCGCCGAGTTCATGGGTGGTATCCGCCCAGGGTTCGGCCAAAGATTTGTAGGTCGCGCCGCGCGAAGTGATGTCAGCAAGCACGCTCAACATCCGGAACGGCCCCCCACGGGTCAGCCGGTCCAGAGCGGGAACGATGACCGTATCTCCTTTGCGCAAGCGACGGAGCAACCGCGCCAGCTCGCGGCGGTGGTCGTTCATGCCGCTTTCTTTTTCGCAGAGGACGCGCTCGCAGCCTGCGGCCTCAAGCTGAGCGATCTGAATGTCCAGCTCCTGGCCTGACGTGCTCACGCGGGCATAACCGAAGATGGTCATTTCCGCCGCCCACCTGTTGCAAGACTCCTAAATTTTGCAAGGCCGTAGGTGCGCGAATCGGAGGAGGGGAGTGCATCACGAATTTCCTGAGTCTGCACAACGGCTTGTGCAATTGACCCATGAGCGCTCTGTAATTTCATCCGAGGCTTATTCTGCCTTTAGACGCTGGCATTCGTAAATCAGGATTTTTGCATAGAAACGGAAACCTTTTTTATGAGGTTTTCCGATGATTTCCGTGCGTGACGCGGCGCAGTGGGGGATATCGAGGCTACTGCCCAGCGCCTTGATTATGATCCTGGCCAACACAGCCCAGGCTGAACAGCTGCTTCCACCTGTGCGCATCGAGCAAGAAGCCTTTGCCTGCGTCGACATCAGCGTAGTGAAGCGGCACGAGCAGCTGGTTCAGAACGGTCAGACCGAACAGGTCGGCAAGCTGCACATGGTCTATCGCTTTGCGGAAGGCTGCGCGTTCCCGCATCCAGGTCAGTACATGTTTTACGAGGGCTACGACGCAACCAGCAAAGGCGCATTCGTTTGCCTTCGTCAGCGTCCGGGGTCGGATTGCCTCTGGATGAAGCGCACGGCCATCGGCGAGGTGCCGACTTATTTTCCAGGCCGGCGGCTGGAGGAGACCAACAAGGGTGTTCCCTGCACGGCATGGGATCAGGTCGTGAAGAAGACCCGCGAAACCGACAAAGCCATCTACGCGCGCTTCAAGGGTAACCGGCCCTCCGGTGACGGCAATGCGGCGAGTGAGATGGCGCAGGGCATGGTGACAGGCATGCTCGGCATGGTGACGGGCGGCCCCGACAGTGACAGGGCGCGGAGCCTGAACTTGTGCGAGTACTACCTGCTCTCCGCGCAACAGGAAGCCCGCAGGCTCTCGGCCTACGAGTGGTGCCCGCAGCTGGTCGCACCCGATAAGCTCGCCGCCGAACGGAACGGCTATCGTTCCGACATCACCGAAATCGCCAACTCTTGCCTCGGTAATAAGTGATGCGCAGAGGAAGAGTGGCACTGTCGTGGCTACCCGCGTTGCTTCTGGCCGCCTGCCAGGAGACCGGCACGAACGAGCGGCTGCAGGCAGCCGCC
>NZ_AKIY01000199.1 GCF_000282615.1 Bradyrhizobium sp. YR681
CCCCGCCATTACGGCTTGAACTTGCCGTCCTATCCGGACGGAGTCTGGTATTTCAATCCGTTCGCCTGGCAGTTGCTGTTCGTATTCGGTGCCTGGCTGGCATTGGGAGGGGCAGCGGCAAGCCGCTGGCTGCTGTCGTCCCGCACGCTGCTCGTCCTGAGCGGCGGTTTCCTGCTCTTCGCGCTCGCGATGACGCTGGCTGAACGAATCCCGGGACTGCGGGACTACGTTCCCGATGGCCTGGCCGCGATCTTCATTCCGAACGACAAGACCAATCTGGCTCCATATCGCATTATCCACCTGGCGAGCCTGGTGTTCATCGTCGTCTTGCTCGTTCCAATCGATTGGCCCGGTCTGAAGTCGCCCTTCCTCCAGCCCTTGATCAGATGCGGCCGGCAGTCGCTCTCCGTGTTCTGCGTCGGGCTCTTTCTGTCGTTCGTCGCGCATTTCGTGCTCGAGTCCGGATCTGAGGGAGTGTGGTCCCAGCTGCTGGTCGGCGCCGCGGGCCTCTGGATCATGACGATCGTCGCCTACTACCGAACGTGGTCGAAGAACGTCGACAGGAGCCGTTCGGCCGGCGAGGAGGCGGGGGGATGATAACGTCCGAACTGATCTTCACCGAAGAAATCCAGGGCATCATTCTGCATGGTCTGCACTGGACCGCATCGACCATTGAGCTGCTCGGCGTGGTGGTGATCGTCTGTGGCGTTTTGGCTGCAACGGTCTGGTCGCTGACGGAGGTACGGCACGGCGCGCCCGCCGATGCATTTCGTTCCTATCGCGCCAATCTTGGTCGCGGCATCCTGCTTGGTCTCGAGTTTCTGATCGCCGCCGACATCATCGGCATGGTCGCGATCGTGCCGTCATTCGACCGGCTTGGAATCCTGGCACTGATCATCGTGATCCGCACGTTTCTGAGCTTCTCGCTGCAGATCGAGATCGAGGGGCGATGGCCATGGCGAAGGCATGACAGTGAGGTGCCGGATGCGGGACACGGCGGCCTTTGACACATCTACGCGTAAGAGTTGGCGGCGCTTCGCGTCTATATCACCTGACCCGCACATCGCTGCCCTCATCGTCGACCTCGATGAGCAGACGACCATCGAAACCAAACCCTGGAGAATGACAATGAATCGTCCGAACAAATTTGTCGTGAGTGCAGCAGCCCTTGTCATCCTCGTGCTGAGTCCGGTTGGACTGCCGTCCGCGGTCGCCGCATCCGATCCTGCGCGGGTTGCGATGATGGATGACGACAAGATGCCGAATAAGCCCGACCCGTCGGAGTCCGGCCGCGGCATGAACATGGGCCAGCCGGCAGGTCAGTCGCAGAACATGAGCGGCGGCCGGATGAGCGACGACAAGATGAAGATGCCGCCGCAGGGCCAGATGCGGGACTGCCAGGGCGCCGGTTGCCAGGACAATTCCGGCATGATGCCGATGATGCAAATGATGGAGAAGATGATGCGCGGCCAGATGGGTTCGTCTGGCAGCAGCAGCGCGATGAGCGGCCCGGCTGACGTGACCGAGCGGCTCGAAGGGCGGATCGCGTTTCTGAAGGCGGAGTTGCAGATCGGCGACAAGCAGGCTGCCGATTGGAACAATGTGGCGGATGCCCTGCGGTCGAGCCGGCAGCACCTGCTGGATGCGCGCAAGATGCTCGCAATGGACGACAAGCTGGGAAGCGCCGATCGTCTGGAGCATTACGAGCGGCACCTGTCCGAGCGCCTCGAGGCCCTCAAGGCGGCTCGGCTGGCCTTCACGCGGCTCTACGCGTCGTTGAACGAGAGCCAGAGGCAGACCGCAGACACGATCCTGCTGCCTCTGATTGCGTCGTTCTGAGCGCTGGAAGCGAGTGCGGGATCATGTTCGGTCTGCTGCTTCGATGTCGACCCGGCCGGTCTGCGCTCATCGTCCTGATGAGCCAGCTTGCGGTGAACGCCGCACTCGCATCGGACCTCGGCTCCGGCGTGGCGCATGAGGCCGGCCAGTTCTCTCGACGCTGGGAACTGGCGCAGGCCGCGGATGACCACGCGGCGCATCATCCCGCAGCCTCCGGCTCCGCCAGCGAGGCGGCGTCGCAGCCGGGCGGACCGGCAGATCCGAGCGGCGGCCATGTGGCCGGCGCGCCGGCCAGCGGTGCCACGGCAGGGATGATGGGAATGGACGGCATGATGGGCCGGCCGCGCAAGGAGTTTTACCCGGCACTGATGGAGATGCCGTCGCTGTCCGCCGAGCAGCGGAGCAGTCTGGAGGTCCAGGCGCGCCAGCGGATCAGTGCGGAGGCCGATCGCCTGGCGGGTGCCGAAATGGACCTGCGGCATGCAATCGCCGGAGGCGATGTCGTTGCCGCGGATCTGGCGTCGCGGCGGCTTCGCGAATCCCTGAATGCCGTTCAGAGTGGCGTGGTTGCGCTGCGTTCGCTGCACGAGGGCAAGCCGCCGCAGCAGGTCGCTCAGGCCTGGTTCAAATCGCAGATGAACCTGCCGCCTCAGCGGAGCGCTACGGATGCAGATGACGGCGCACCGGGAGTCTCCTGGTTTCACGTCACGACCATGGCGCTGCTGGTGCTGTTCTCGCTCGCGATGCTTGCCGTCTACGTCGCGCGCATGCGCAGGGCGAACGCGCTGGTCGACCGGCTGACGTGCGCAGCCCCGGTTGCTGTGGCGCCGCTCGCGTCCGCGACGGCCGCCGGCTCGCCGGACGGCAAGGCCGGGGCGACAGCTTCCCGGGAGCCAGATCGCCAGCCGCTGCGGGGCGAGGCCAGTCGCTCCTGGAAGGGCAAGCTGAGGGTCTGCGCGATCTATCCGGAGACGCCGAACGTGAAGACCTTCCGTCTGCAAGCACCCGACGGCGGCGCGATTCCGTTTGCGTTCCTGCCGGGACAGTTCCTGACCTATGCCATGGAGATCGACGGAAAGGTCGTCAGACGCTCCTATACGATCGCGTCGTCCGCGGCCCAGACCGCCTATGTCGAGACCACGATCAAGCGTGAAGATGGCGGGCTGCTGTCCGACTACATGCATGGCCATCTGAAAGAGGGAGACCTGATCGAGGTTACGGGCCCCTCCGGCGCCTTCACATTCACGGGCATGGAATCCGACAGCGTCGTCCTGATCGGTGGCGGGGTCGGCATCACGCCGTTGATGGCGGCGATCCGGTATCTCTCGGATATTGCATGGCCCGGCCAGATCTACCTCGTCTATGGCGCGCAGACGACCGAGCAATTCATCTTCCGGGACGAGCTGGAATATCTTCAGCGCAGGATGAACAACCTGCACGTGGCGGCCACGATGATGCGGGCTGCGGGCACGTCGTGGATGGGAAGCGAGGGGCAGATCACGGCCGAGTTTCTGGCTCACGCTGTGCCTGATCTCGCCGGACGACGCGTTCACTTGTGCGGTCCGCCCGGCATGATGGACGCGCTCAGGAAGACGTTGATCGGGCTCGGCGTACCGAACGAGCAGATCAAGGCGGAGGCCTTCGGACCTGCCCGCGGCGCCGTTCCGCCTCCCGGCCAGGTCGCGGTCGAGGCGCAGGTGCAGGGGGCTGAATCGAGCAATCGGGCGGCTGCAACGGTCGGTCCTGCAACGGCCACCGTTCGCTTCGCGAGATCCGGCAAGGCGGTGGCGCTGCCTCCGGACAAGAGCGTCCTGGAGGTGGCCGAGAGCGCGGGCGTTGCGATCGATTATTCCTGCCGGGCCGGCGTCTGCGGCGTCTGCAAGACGCATCTGTTGCAAGGAAACGTCACGATGGAAGTCCAGGACGCCCTGACCGCAGACGACAAGGCGAACGGTCTGATCCTCGCCTGCCAGGCGAAATCGGTCGGAGATCTGGTCGTCGAGGCCTGACATGATGGACGGAAGAGAGCGTCTGATCGCCGACGTCGTTCTGACGGCCCTGTTGCTGTTGGTGCCGGCGTTCCTGCTGCACGCCGACAGGCGGTTTGCAGGCAGCTTGGCGGGCTTCGTCCTTGGAGCCAGCGCCGCCGTGCTGATGGTTCTCCTTCTCGTGTATCCCATCACGAAATACAGCGTGGGTCTGAAGGCCCTGGTCACGCGATGCGTGTCGATGCCGACGCTCCTGGCGTTTCATGCCTATGCCGGAATCGCCGCGGCATTCTTCGCGCTGCTGCATACCGGTCACAAGTTTCAAAGCCCGCTTGGGATCGCCCTGGTGACCAGCATGCTGGTGGTTGTCGTCACCGGATTTGTCGGGCGCTACTACCTGCCGCAAACCGCGATGGAGCTCCGCCGGCAGCAGTCGCATCTGGCGACCTTGAGGTCGGCCTATGAGCACATTGCGGCGGCCATGTTGTCGCCCGACCGGGTGGTGCGCCATGATTCCGCCGGGCGCGCATCGGCGTCACAGAACGTGCCGCTGCTGCAACTCGTCGACGGCATTTCCGATTTCGAATCGGCGATCGGTTCGAGTGAAACGGTCAAGAGGATCTTCATGCAGTGGATCGGGCTGCATGTCGTGGCGGCGATCGTCATGTATGCGCTGCTCGCGGTGCATGTGGCGGCCGAGGTCTATTACGGGCTGCGGTGGCTCGCGTGACGATCAGGGGCGTGCTCTACGCCGTGATCGCGACACTGGCCGTCGCAAGCGCGGCCGTCGTGTCGGTCGCTCTCCATCGGGGCAGCCCCGAGGTCGTTCCGGGGTGGACGAGGCTTGTGATGCCCGGACCGCTTTCCGAAAAGCATGCATTCCTGTCCGGCAAATGCGAGAGCTGTCACACGCCGGTCAGGGGTGTCGATGCGGTGGCCTGTATCTCCTGTCATGCGCCTTCCGCCGGTGATCTTGCCAAGCAATCGACGGCGTTTCACGCCGCGGCGGGCAGTCAATGTTCCGGCTGCCATCTCGAGCACATGGGCGAGGTGCGGCCGATCAGGATGGATCACGCCTCACTGCTGCAGGTCGCGAGGCCTCCCACCGGCTGGGCATCGTTCGACCGGAGCGCTTCCGATCAATTGACGACGGACCTGAAGACGTTTCTGGGCCTGCCAACGTCCGACCGGCGGGAAAGGGCGGAGCTCGATTGCGCCAGCTGCCACAGCAACCGGGCGCCGCACCGCGAATTGTTTGGACGGGATTGTGCGCAGTGCCACGGGCTCGCGTCCTGGAAGATCACCGGTTTCCTGCACCCCTCGCCAACGTCGAGGGATTGCGCCCAATGTCACCAGGCGCCGCCGAGCCACTACATGGGCCATTTCGTGATGATGGATCAGATGATCACGGGACAGGAGCATGCATCGGTCAATCAATGCTTTCTGTGTCACAGAACCGACTCGTTCAACGACATCAGAGGCGTCGGCTGGATGAAGCATCATTGACCGGTGCGGTCGAGCGACGGCGCCGGGTGCCGTATATTACAGAATCCGGCGAAAAAATTCTGAGGTTCATTTAGCGCTGCATCGTGCGGCCGGACAGCTCGTCGAGCCCCAAAATCCCGCGACGTGCACTATGCTCATCCACGCTATTGCATTGACGATGCCGCGCGTGCCGTTTTCTGTTGGCCGTCCCTGCAACCAGAGCTATATGTTCCGGGTCGAGCAGTGGGTGCACAGATGTTTGGCTTGAGAAAGCCAAGGCGAAGGTGGTGGGGATGGCTTGTCGCCATCGCTTATCTGCTTGCTTCGATGACACCGTCTCTCGCGATCTCGATCGCTCTCGATGTATCGATTGCGCACGAGCATCACGCCGATCAGCCCGCGCATACGCATACGCACGATGAAGGCGCCGGATCGGCGGTGCATTCGCATGATGTTGCGATGGCCGGGGATTGCGACGACGACCAGGACCGGCCCGGCAACCGGCACGCCACCTGCTGCGGCTCAGTGCTGTGCTTCAGCGCCGTGTCGCCCCAGGCCCCCGGCATCGCGGAGTTCGTCGTGCCGCGCGCGCGCTGTGAAGCACAGCCTGATGTGATCGGCGACGCGGGTGCCTTCCGCCGTCACTACCGCCCCCCCATCGCCTAAACAGCTCCCGAAGACCGAACGGCGTCGCTCGAGGTTCGAGCGCGGATCGACACGTCTGCGAGGAGCGCAATGCCCCGGCAGATGACGGCGATGCGCGGCAGGACATCGCACATGGCGAAGCGGCAGGACCGGTCTCGGTCGTTGCTCGCGCGCGCTGAGCGTTGAGCGGAAGAACGCCGACATAGCGATCGCCGGCCTGTGGAGGGCGTGGTGACCGCGTCAACGCCGCTGGAGCGGTGATCTCTCGCAACTCTTGTTCGGGGCTGCTGCATCCGGGATCGCAGTCGTGACCGAATTGACGCGTTCCCGCTCCAACGAAGCGACCTGCCGGATGTCATGCAAGGACGATGCGTCATGAAATCGCCGAACGAGAGTCTGCCGGCGCAGACAGCCGGTTCCCTGGATGCGCAGGACACAGTCGTTCGTGCCGCCCTCGTCGGCAGTTACGATCGGCTCCGCAGCTATCTACAGCGTCGCTTTGGCGGGAAGGCGGAAGCGGAGGAGGTGCTCCAGGCGTTCATGCTGCGCGCGCTGGAGCGTTCCGGCGACATTCGCGATGCGGATTCGGTTCGAGGCTGGCTGAGCAGGGTCCTGGCGACCACCATCGCCGACTTTCACCGTCAGATCTCAAAGAGCAGAACGCGGGAGATGCCGTTCCCGCATGAGCTTAACGATCGTCTTGCGGCCAGCGAGGATGGCGCCGCGAATGCCGCGGTCTGCGAGTGCCTTTATACCCATCTATCCCTGTTGAAGCCGGAGCATGCCGAAGTGATCAGGAGGGTGGATCTCGCCGGTGAGGCGCGGGAGCTGGTCGCAGCCGATCTCGGTGTGACCGTGAACAATTTGACCGTCCGCCTTCATCGCGCCCGGCACGCCCTGAAGGAGCGTCTCGAGCAGACATGCGTCGTATGTCTCGAGGAAAACTTCTGGGAATGCCGCTGCGCCGACAACCGAGGTCCGACCTAACCCGCCTCGCGGCGCCGGTTTTCCTCGCCGTCGCGCTGGGCCAGCCGGCTGCGATGAGCGGCGAACAGCTCCAAGACCTTGTCGGCCGGCTTTGCGGCGCTGAACAGGTAGCCCTGCATCTCCGAGCAGCCGAGCGCGCGGAGCAGGCGTTGCTGCTCCTCGGTCTCGACGCCCTCGGCCGTGGTGGTCATGCGGCGGGCGGCCGCCAGGTTGACGACGGCCTGGACGATGCTGGCGGAGCCGTCGGGCCCGGCGATGTCGTTGACGAAGCAGCGGTCGATCTTGATCTTGTCGAACGGGAAGCGGTGCAGATAGCTCAGCGAGGAATAGCCGGTGCCGAAATCGTCGAGCGCGATGCGCACGCCGATGGCGCGGAGCTGGTGCAGGATCGTCAATGCCGTGTCGTCATCGCGGATCAGCACCGCTTCGGTGATCTCGAGCTCGAGCCGGCTCGCCGGCAGGTTGGAGGCGGCGAGCGCCGCCATGATCTTCAGCGCCAGCGTGCCGCTCTTGAACTGCACCGGCGAGACGTTAACAGCGAGACGGATGTCGTCGGGCCAGCTCGCAGCGTCGCGGCAGGCGGTCGCCAGCACCCATTCGCCGATCTCGTTGATCAGGCCGGTGTCTTCCGCGATCGGGATGAACTCGGCCGGCGAGACCATGCCGCGCTCGGGATGGCGCCAGCGCACCAGCGCCTCGCAGCCGGTGATGCGGTCGTCCTTCAGGCCGAGGCAGGGCTGGTAGTAGACTTCGAGGCCGCCATGGGCGATGGCGTGGCGCAGGTCGATCTCGAGCTGCCGCCGCTCGCGGACCTTGGCGTCCATCTCCGGCTCGAAGAAGCGATAGGTGCGGCGTCCGGCGGATTTGGCGGCGTACATCGCCATGTCGGCGTTCTTCAGGATCTGGTCCAGCGCGGTGCCGTGCCCCGGCGCCAGCGCGATGCCGATGCTGGCGTCGGTGGTGAGATGATGGCCCATGCAGTCGAAGGGCGTGCGGATGGCCTGGAAGACCCGGGCGACGAGATCGGTGACCTGCTCCGGCGACGTGACCGCGCTCTGCACGATGGCAAATTCGTCGCCGCCGAGCCGTGCCACAAAGTCGCCTGCGCCCGCGCAGAAGCTGAGCTTCGCCGCGACCGACTTCAGGAGTTCGTCGCCGACGAGATGACCGAGCGCATCGTTGACGCCCTTGAACTCGTCGATGTCGATGTAGTGTACCGCGATCTCTTCGCCGTCGGCGAGGGCCGCCAGCTCCGCGCGCAGATGCTCGTGGAACATGGTTCGATTGGGCAGGTCGGTCAACGCGTCGTAATGGGCGAGGTGGGTGATGCGCTCCTCGATGCGGCGGCGCTCGGTGATGTCCTCGTGC
This sequence comes from Bradyrhizobium sp. YR681, assembly GCF_000282615.1. GTDB lineage: Bacteria > Pseudomonadota > Alphaproteobacteria > Rhizobiales > Xanthobacteraceae > Bradyrhizobium. The sequence continues at coordinate 8,313 of NZ_AKIY01000199.1, forward strand.
GTCGCCACCCAGCCGCCGTCCGCGAGCGGCTCGTTGAGGATCTGGATCGAGCGGCCGTCCGAGGTGTCGACCACCATGGAATTGCGCACCTGGATGTCGCGCAGCACGCGCTCGACATATTGACCGACATCGCCGGTGAACGAGCCGGTCGTCTTGCGATGCGCGATGATGTCGTGGAAGCTGGAGCCCGGCTTCACCACGTCGGGCGACAGGCCGTACATCTCGATATAGCGCTGGTTACACACCACGAGCCGCCGCTCGGCGTCGAACAGCAGCAGGCCCTGGGTCATGTTGTTGACGGCGCGGTCCAGGCGCTGCTTCTCCAGCGTCAGCCGTTCGCGCGAGAGTCGGTGCTGCTCCAGGAGCTTGCGCACGATCGCGATCAGCACGCCGGCAATCGCAAGCGCAGACGAGGCGGCGACCGAGATCAGGATGCCGATCTGCTCGCGCCAGTCCGTCAGGGCCGCCGCACGCGTCGTGGTGGCCATCATCAGGATCGGGAAGTGGGGCAGGGCGCGCGAGGAGATCAGGCGGTCCTCGCCGTCGACCGGGCTCATGAAGCGTCCGGCGAAGTGGTCGAGCCCGAAGACCCGCTGATGCTCGAACGGGCCGTTCCTGAAATTCCGTCCCATCAGTTCGCTGGAATGCGGATAGCGCGCCAGCAGCGTGCCGTCACGATGCAACATCGAGATCGTCGCGCTTTCGCCGAGCACGACGGTCTCGAAGAATTTTTCGAAATTGGCCGGCTCGATGCCGCGTCCGACCACGCCGATGAACTCGCCGTTCGGCCCCACGATCTTGCGCACGATCAGGATGGTCCAGGCGCCGGAAATGCGGCTGTGCACCGGCTCGACCAGCACGTCGGGCGCGTTCGGGTCGTATCGGAAGCTGCGGAAATAGGCGCGATCGGCGACGTTGACCTTCGGGGCCGGCCACGCCGTCGACGAGTTGATCAGATTGCCGTCGGCATCGATGACGTTGACGCCGCCCATATAGGGCAGCGCCTCGATCTTCGCGCGCAGCAGGCGGTGAATGTCCTGGCCCGAGAGGCGCTTGCGATAATCCTCGGCGCTGGCAACGCCGATGGCGCGGACATGGTCGACGAAATCCTTCTGGATGACCGCGAAGTCCTGCAACTGCTGATCGAAATGATGGGCGAGCATCAGCACGGTGTTTTCCAGCTCGCGGCCGGAGTTGCGCAGTGCGCGCTCGCGGAAGTTCTGTGCCATCAGGACCGCGCCGACGGCGATCGCGGCGATCAGCAGCGTACCACCCACGACCAGCCAGCGGATCGGTCCGCTGCGCACGAAAACCTGGTCGAAGAGGCGACTGCCGTATTTCGTCATCATGTCGATCGTTGCCGTACACACGCCAGGATCAATTCGTGACCCTCAAGACATCCGTCGGTTTACGGGAACGATGTGGAGGCGAAGTTAGGAAGCGCGGTTAATGCAACGTGAACGGACACGGACAAAAGCGATCGATGTGCGCGATGCAAGACCAGATGTAAGACCAGATGCAAGACCAGATGCAAGGCATGCAGGAATTGCCGCAAGGCGCGCGCGGTGCCGGTCAATTTCTGCCGGTCATGCCACGATCAACCGACGCTTAACCATCTAACATGCTGGCGATCCTCAAGGTCGCATTGGCACGTGATTTGCGAACAGGTCTGTCGATGACACGATGAGGATATGATCATGAAAAGCGTTTTGAAGAAATTCATTGCAGACGAATCCGGTGCGACCGCGATCGAATACGGCCTGATCGCAGCCGGCATCGCGCTGGCGATCATCGCCGTGGTCAACAATCTCGGCGCGACGCTGAAGCTGAAATTCGGATCGATCAGCTCGTCGCTGAAGTAGCGGTTCTAGGCGCGGTAATGGCCCGACTTGCCGCCGAGCTTCTCGACGAGATGGATGCCCTCGATGCGCACGCCGCGCTCGACCGCCTTGATCATGTCGTAGATGGTGAGGCATGCGACCGACACGGCCGTGAGCGCCTCCATCTCGACGCCGGTCGGGCCCGTCACCTTCACGCTGGCGCGGACGAGGCAGCCCGGCAGTTCTGCGTCGGGCTCGATATCGACGGTGACCTTCGAGAGTGCGAGGGGATGGCAGAGCGGAATCAGCTCGGAGGTGCGCTTGGCGGCCATGATGCCGGCGATGCGCGCGGTGCCGAGCACGTCGCCCTTCTTGGCGTTGCCCGCGACGATCAGGTCGAGCGTCGCCTTGCTCATGACGACGCGGCCTTCGGCGACTGCCAGTCGCTCGGTTGCCGCCTTGTCCGAGACGTCCACCATCCGCGCTTCGCCGGAGGCGCCGATATGAGTGAGGGCAGGGGTCTTCGACGGTCTTGCCTTCGACGATTCTGCCTTCGATCCTGCCTTGGCCGGCTTGCGCGCCATGTCAGCGCGTGCCCGTCGCGCGCGCCGAGCCCTCGCGTGCGAGCAGCGTGCGCGTGGCCGCGGTCACGTCAGCCTGCCGCATCAGGCTTTCGCCAACCAGGAAGGTCGACATGCCGACGCGCTCGAGGCGCGCGAGATCTTCAGGCGTGAAGATCCCGCTCTCGCCGACCATCAGCCGTTCCTCGGGGATCAACGGCGCCAATGTCTCGCTGGTTACGAGCGTGGTCTCGAAGGTGCGCAAATTGCGGTTGTTGACGCCGATCATCGGCGACCGCAGCTTCAGCGCGCGATCGAGCTCGGCGCGATCATGGATCTCGATCAGCACGTCCATGCCGTAAGCCAGGGCCGCGTCTTCGAGGTCCTTGGCGGTGGCGTCGTCGAGCGCCGCCATGATGATCAGGATGCAGTCGGCGCCATGCGCGCGGGCCTCGACCACCTGATAGGTGTCGAACAGAAAGTCCTTGCGCAGCACCGGCAGCGAGGTCGCTGCGCGCGCCGCCACCATGAAATCGAGATGGCCCTGGAACGAGGGCGTGTCGGTCAGCACCGACAGGCAGGCGGCACCGCCGGATTCATAGGCCCTGGCGAGCTGTGGCGGATCGAAATCGGCGCGGATCAGCCCCTTGGACGGCGAGGCCTTCTTGACCTCGGCGATCAGCGCGTAGTCGCCATTGGCGTGCTTGGCCTTGATCGCGCGCACGAAGCCGCGCGGCGCGTCTTGCGCCTTGGCCTTCGCCTCGACGATCGAGAGCGGCATCGCGCGCTTGGCGGCGGCGATCTCCTCGCGCTTGTACGCTTCGATCTTGGTTAGGATGTCCGACATGTCAGGCTCAGCCGTTCGAGACCGCGATCAGATGCTTCAGCCGCGCGCTTGCCGCGCCGCTGTCGAGCGATTTTGTACCGATGGCAACGCCCTCCTTGAGGTCCTTGGCGCGGCCGGTCACGACCAGCGCGGCGGCGGCGTTCATCAAGGCGACGTCGCGGTAGGGGCTCGGCTTGCCGTCCAGCACGCTTTGCAGCGCGATCGCATTGGCGTCGGCGTCGCCGCCCTTCAGGGCACTGGCCTCGCAGCGCGGCAGGCCCGCGTCCTCGGGCGTCACCTCGAAATTCCTGATCTCGCCATTGTGGAGTGCGGACACGAAAGTCGGGCCGGTGAGGGTGATCTCGTCGAGGCCGTCGGAGCCGTGCACGACCCAGGCGGATTCGGAGCCGAGATTCTTCAGCACCTGGGCCAGCGGCTGCACCCATTGCCTGGAGAAGACGCCGACCATCTGCCGCTTGACGCCGGCCGGGTTGGACAGCGGGCCAAGCAGGTTGAAGATCGTGCGCGTGGCGAGCTCGACCCGGGTCGGGCCGACGTTCTTCATGGCGGGATGGTGGGCGGGGGCGAACATGAAGCCGATGCCGCATTCGCGCACGCAGCGGCTGACCTGGTCGGGCCTGAGGTCGATCTTCACCCCGAGCGAGGCCAGCACGTCGGCCGCGCCCGAGCGCGACGACAGCGCGCGGTTGCCGTGCTTGGCCACCGGCACGCCGGCGCCCGAGACGATGAAGGCGGCACAGGTCGAGACGTTGACCGAGCCCGAGCCGTCACCGCCGGTGCCGACGATGTCGACGGCGTCCGCGGACGCATCGACGGTGAGCATCTTGGAGCGCATCGCCGAAACCGCGCCGGTGATCTCGTCCACGGTCTCGCCGCGGACCCTGAGCGCCATCAGCAGGCCGCCCATCTGCGAGGGCGTCGCCTCGCCCGACATCATGGCGTCGAAGGCTGACGCCGCTTCCTCACGCGACAGGCTGGCGCCGGTCGCCACTTTTCCAATGATCGATTTCAGGTCGTCCATCGCGTGCTTTCAACTCACTGGTTCGCGCCGGTCACCTGCGCGAAGGCGGCCTGATTAATGGTGGTCCCGATGTCGGTTTCAAGCTTGTTGACGTAGGAGGCGACCTGCTCCTCGGTCTGCGCCCGGTCGAGGGTGTCCTTCAGCTTCTTGACCGCGTCGGAGGCGGTATCGACCGCGGGATCGACGATGTCGGTGACGCGGAAGACGATCACCTCGCTGCCGCCGCTCACGGGCGCCTGGCCGACGCCGTCCTTGGCGGCGCGGAAGGCGGCGGCCACGACCACGGCAGGCACGCCCGCGGGCGTATCGTCACGCTTGAAGCCGCTCGCGGTCTCGACCTTGCGCCCGATCGCTGCCGCCTCGTCAGCGAGCTTGCCGCCCGCTTCGAGCTTCTGCACCATCTCGCCCGCCTTGGCCTTCAGCGTGGTCGCGATCTGGTCCTGGCGCCAGCGCGCCTCGACCTGGTCGCGAACCTCGTCGAGCGTGCGGTCGCGCGAAGGCGTGATGGCGAGCACGTCGTACCAGACATAGCCGCCCTTGAACGAGATCGAGTCGTTGTCGACGCCGACATCGGTGTTGAAGGCCTGCGACACCAGTTCGAGGCCCTGCGGGATGCTGGAGACGGGCTGGCCGTTCGGGGCGCGGCCGGAGCGATCGACGGCGTCGATGGTCACGGCCGTGAGGCCGAGCTTCTGCGCCGCGTCGATCACGCTCGCTCCGCCGCCACGCTCGTCCTCCATCTTGTCGCGGAGTTCGGCGACCTTGACGCGCGCGCGCTCGGTGGCGATCTCGCGCTTGATCTCGCCGGCGAGGCTGGTGTAGTCGGCCTCGATCCCCGGCTGGATCGTGTCGACCTTGATGATCGAGGTGCCGAGGCGGCCCTGGATCGGCTGGCTGATTTCATTGACGGGAAGCGAGAAGGCGGCGTCGCCGACCGCAGGATCGAGCGACGACTTCGTCACCAGCCCGAGATCGACGTCGGACGCACTCAGTCCGCGCTCCTTGCCGAGATCCTCGAACGACAGCCCGCCGGCGAGGCGCTCGCGGGCGGCCTGCGCTTCGGCGGCATTGGGGAATACGATCTGGTGGACCTGGCGCTTCTCCGGCGTGCCCAGCCGGTCCTTGCGCTGCTCGAACACCTTCTTGGCGTCCTCGTCGGAAACGGTGCTCCATTTGCCGATGTCCTCCGGCGAGACCACGACGAAGGCGATCTTGCGGTACTCGGGCGCGCGGAACTGGACCTTGTGATCCTCGAAATAAGCGGCGAGCGCCTCGGGTGAGGGCGCGTCGATGGTGCCCGCCTGCGCGGTGTCGAGCTTGGCGAATTCGATGGTGCGCTGCTCGTTCTGGAAGCGCGTCAGCACCTCGAGCATGGCCTTCGGCGGCTCGAGGCCGGCGCCGATCGTGCCGGTGATCTGCCGGCGCAGCGACACCTTGCGCTGCTCGGAGACGTAGCGCTGCTCGGTATAGCCGAAATTGCGGATCATGGCCTGGAAGCGGTTCGCATCGAAGCTGCCGCCGACGCCCTTGAAGTTGGGGTCGTTCATGATGACCTGGCGGATCTGGTCGTCGGACTGGCCGAGCCCGAGCCGGCGCGCCTCTTCGTCGAGGGCGGCTTCGGCGATCGTCTGCTGGAGCACTTGGCGGTCGAGGCCGAAGGCGCGCGCCTGATCGGGCGTCAGCGGACGGCCGAACTGGCGGCTGATCTGTTGCAGGCGGTCGGTATAGATCTGACGGAACTCGTTCAGCGAAATCTCGGTGCGGCCGATCTTGGCCACTGTGGACTGACCGAATCCCTTGAAGATGTCGGCGATGCCCCAAATGCCGAAACTGACGATCAACACGCCCATCACCACGCCCATAATGGTCTTGCCGAGCCAGTTTGATGAGGCCTTGCGCATTCCTCGAAGCATTTGGTCCAACTTGTCTGGTCAGGAGGGGAACGGGAGCGCGTCTTAATGCAGATTCCGCAAAAGCGCGTCACCAAATTGATCAATCATCATAAAGTGGTGGCTTTCCCCCCGCAACCTCGGGTCACGGGGCCTCGCGAAGCTGCGGTTAAGAGCCCCGAAGCGTTTTCCAGCGAAGTGGACCCCGGTTCGCGTCAGGAAAACGCGTCAAAACAAGAATCTGGAACTGCCGCGATAGCTCTGCTAGCGCATGCACAAATCTCATTTTGCTGGACATTGACATGACCGACGCCATCCGACCGCTGATCGCCGGCAACTGGAAAATGAACGGGCTGAAGGGCTCGTCTGCCGAATTCGACGCCATGCTCAATGGGGCGGCAGATGTGGCCGCCAAGGCCGATCTGCTGGTCTGCCCGCCCGTGACCCTGGTCGCCGCCTTCGCCGACAAGGCGCGCGGCAAGACCATCGCGGTGGGGGCCCAGGATTGCCATCCCAAGGCCTCCGGTGCCCATACCGGGGATATCGCCGCCGAAATGCTGGCGGACGCCGGGGCGACCGCCATCATCGTCGGCCATTCCGAGCGCCGCGCCGACCATGGCGAGGGCGATGCCCTGGTCAGGCAGAAGGCCGAAGCCGCCTGGCGTGCCGGGGTGACGGCGATCGTCTGCATCGGCGAGACGCAAGCCCAGCGCGACGCCGGCCAGACCCTCGATATCCTCCGCGGCCAGCTCGACGGCTCGCTCCCGGACGCCTCGACCGCCGCTAATCTGGTCGTGGCTTATGAGCCGGTCTGGGCCATCGGCACCGGCCTGACCCCCACGGCCAAGGATGTCGAGCAAATTCACGGGTTTATCCGGGAGCTCCTGATCTCCCGGTTCAGGGACGCCGGCGGTAGGATGCGGATCCTCTACGGCGGCTCGGTCAAGCCCTCGAACGCGGCCGAGCTGATGGCGGTGAAGAACGTCAACGGTGCGCTGGTCGGCGGCGCCAGCCTGAAAGCGGCCGATTTCCTTGCGATCGCCAAGGGCTGCCCCTAGCTCATTCAAAGCTTTGGTTCGGGATTGATCGGGGGTGGCAATACCCCCTCCGATCGTGTAACACCGCGCAACTTCAGGAAAACCCGCGAAGCGCGATCGGCCGCCGTCAGGCGCCGCCCGCTTGTGACGGAAGGGCACTATGCAGACTGTTGTCATCGTCATCCACCTCATGATCGTCGCCGTCATGATCGGCGCCGTGCTGCTCCAGAAGTCGGAAGGCGGTGGCCTCGGCATGGGCGGCGGCGCCGGCTTCATGTCGAGCCGCGGCACCGCGAATCTTTTGACGCGAACCACCGCGATTCTGGCTGCGGGCTTCTTCCTCACCAGCATGTTCCTGTCCTGGCATGCGGGCTACAGCCGTGCGCCGTCCTCGATCATCGGCACGCCGGCGTCCCAGACCCAGCCCGGCGGATCGCCGATCTCGGCTCCGACCTCGGGCGGCATCCTGGATTCGCTCAAGAAGGCCGACGAGCAGCAGCAGGCGCCGGCTCCGAGCGGCCCGCAGGTGCCTCGTTCGCAATAAAGCAGGGGGGCCATGCAGGACGGCGGCTACCGTCCTGCATGAACAACCCCCATCAAGGCTCTGTCACCACTCTCAGTTTTGGCTCACCCACAGGCCCGCAGAATCTTTGGGGCGGAATACGAATCGCTTTGGCGAATCGAATTCGAGGGATTAGAGGTTAAGTCCCATGGCGCGGTACATATTCATCACCGGCGGCGTGGTCTCTTCGCTCGGCAAAGGTCTGGCTTCAGCGGCACTCGGTGCCCTGTTGCAGGCGCGGGGCTACAAGGTCCGCCTCCGCAAGCTCGACCCCTATCTCAACCTCGATCCCGGAACGATGTCGCCGTATCAGCACGGCGAAGTGTTCGTGACCGATGACGGCGCGGAGACCGATCTCGATCTCGGTCACTACGAGCGCTTCACGGGCCGGCCTGCGACCAAGGCCGACAACATCACGACGGGGCGCATCTACCAGGACATCATCTCCAAGGAGCGCCGCGGCGATTATCTCGGCGCGACCATCCAGGTGGTTCCGCACGTCACCAATGCCATCAAGGAATTCGTCCTCGACGGCAATGACGACTACGATTTCGTGCTGGTCGAGATCGGCGGCACAGTCGGCGACATCGAGGGCCTGCCGTTCTTCGAGGCGATCCGCCAGCTCAAGAACGAACTGCCGCGCGATCACGCGGTCTACATCCATCTGACGCTGCTGCCCTTCATCCCGAGCGCCGGCGAGCTCAAGACCAAGCCGACGCAGCATTCGGTGAAGGAGCTGCGCTCGATCGGCATCCAGCCGGACATCCTGCTCTGCCGCACCGATCGCGAGATCCCGAAGGAGGAGCGGCGCAAGCTCGGGCTGTTCTGCAACGTCCGGGAAAGCGCCGTGATCGAGGCGCGCGACGTCGACAACATCTACGCCGTGCCTGAGGCCTATCACAACGCGGGCCTCGACGACGAAGTGCTCGCCGCTTTCGGCATCGGCTCGCGGATTCCGCCCGAGCTGCGCAGCTGGCAGCAGATCAACGAGCGTGTCCGCAATCCCGAAGGCAACGTCACCATCGCCATCGTCGGCAAATACACCGGCATGAAGGATGCGTATAAGTCGCTGATCGAGGCGCTCTCGCACGGCGGCATCGCCAACAAGGTGAAGGTCAATCTCGACTGGATCGAGAGCGAGATCTTCGAGAAGGAAGATCCGGCGCCGTTCCTCGAGCACGTCAACGGCATCCTGGTGCCCGGCGGCTTCGGCCAGCGCGGCGCCGAAGGCAAGATCCGCGCGGCCCGGTTCGCGCGCGAGCGCAACGTGCCGTATTTCGGCATCTGCTTCGGCATGCAGATGGCGGTGATCGAGGCGGCGCGAAATCTCGTCGGCATCGAGGACGCCAACTCCACCGAGTTCGGTCCGACCAAGGAGCCCCTGGTCGGCCTGATGACCGAATGGCTGCGCGGCAACGAGCTCGAGAAGCGCTCGCAGGCCGGCGATCTCGGCGGCACCATGCGGCTCGGGGCCTATCCCGCCGCGCTCAACCGCGGCAGCCGTGTCTCGCAGGTCTATGGCGGCGCGACCGAGATTTCCGAGCGCCACCGCCATCGCTACGAGGTCAACACCGCCTACAAGGATCGCCTCGAGCAGCACGGGCTGAAATTCTCAGGGCTTTCGCCGGACGGCGTGCTGCCTGAAATCGTCGAGTACGAGGATCACCCCTGGTTCATCGGCGTGCAGTTCCACCCCGAGCTGAAGTCGCGGCCGTTCGAGCCGCACCCGCTGTTCGCCTCCTTCATTCAGGCGGCAATGGTGCAGAGCCGGCTGGTCTGACGTTCGTCGCGATCTCCTCGCGCTTTAGTGGGCTGACGAAGTCGGCTTGGCTGACGTGGTCGCGCCTTGTGCCTTCAGGCGCTCGAGCTCGAGTTTGGCAACGATGTACTCGATGTAATCGATCACGCCGAGCTCCCGCGTTTTCTCGAACGCGGCCCGCGCCTTCTCGATCTCGCCTGTGACGAGATAGTGCTGGCCGAGGTAGAAATGGGCTTCTGTCAGCGCCATCTGGCGTTCGTCGCCGGCTTTCTTGTCGAGTGATTTGAACATTTCGTCCGGCGACAGCGCGCCGGTCAACATGGCCAGCGCAGCCCGCGGCCAGTCGCCATGCGCCTCCGCTGCCGCCCGCGCGATGAGCTCCGGCGGAACCGGCTTGCGCAGGCGTCCGCTCGTTGCCACCAGCCACACCTCGCTGAACAACCTGGTCTCCGCGTCGCCCAGTTCGCTCGCCTTGGCGAAGTCGGCATTGGCGTCCTCGACCCGGCCGGCAAACAGTTTCGCCAGTCCGCGGGAGCGGAACGCGGTGCCGTCGGAGCCACCGCCGAGTGCAATCGCATTGGCGTAGTCGGTCTGGCTCTTCTCGAACTGTCCGCTCCGGAAATTGATGTCTGCGCGGCACGTCAGCGGGATCGGCGTATTCGGTGCGAGCCGAACGGCGCTGTTGGCGTCCCGCATGGCCTCCTCGATCTGGCCAAGGTCGGCCTGTGCGACGGCGCGGAAGCAATGAGCATTGGCGAGATCGGAGCCGGCGATCTTTCCGCCACCGATCGTCTCGTTCAACTTCTTGACGAGTTCGACCCGCTGCTCCTGGAGCCGATGCGTCAGATCCGATTTCGAGGCCTCGGCGGCGCTGACGAATGCCTTGTTGACGAAGAAGCTGCCCCCGATCGCCTTGTTGAGCGCACGGAGATCCTCGGCATAGGCAGAATAGTCTGCGGCCTCGACCGAGGTTTGCAGCGTCTTCAGATCGACCGCCTTTCGCGCCACGTTGCCGCGAAAGGACTCGGTGAGGCCGGCACTGAAATACTTGTTGCTGACGGTCGGCGCGCGCGGATCGATGCTGCCGCTGACCTGCTCCGGAAACGTCATCTCGAAGCTGTACTTCGCGTGAAAGGGATATTTCAGAATCCGCAGCGGTGTAGCTCGGTTCGCCGACGGCGAGCTGGTCAGGGCGCCCTGCAGACTGTCCGGAGCAAAGGCGACGACCCAATTGACGTCCACTTCATTCGCGAGCTTCGGAATCCTGTAGCTGGCCGAGATCGAAAATTCGTTGTTGACGGTGTCGTCGTGGAGTTCCGGGGTGCCCATCAGTTTGGCGCCGGGATAGCGACGTTCCATCGCATCGCCGATGGACCTGTTGATCTGCTCGCGCGGCATCCGATCGTAGCCGATCCGAAGGGCCTCGGCAGCCACGCCGTGCCAGACGCGCTTCACGTCCAGCTGGCCTTCTTCGCCAAAGCGTGCGAGCGAGGCACGCTCGGTGAGCTCGTCGCCGACGATGTCTTCGGCGGCCGGCACTTGCGACACGGCATTGCTGTCGCGCGCCACGACCAGCACCTGGACGCCGTCATGCGCCTGGCCCATCCGGTCGAGCCGGCCATGTTGCCCGAGCCGGGTGGGATCGAGGAAATAGGATTTGCCGTCGACCGTAGCCTGCACGATGGCATGATCGAAGAACTGCGGACTGGGCAGTGTCTTCTCCAGTCCGCCGTGCCGTCCGATTTGCAGCAGGACCGGCTTGCTCTCGATGCCAAGTTCGTGGAGCAGGGTGACCAGCAGCAGCGACTTGTCCTTGCAGTCGCCGTATCGGCGCCGCAGGACCTCGTCCGGTGATGCCGGGCGGTGCGAGCTCTCGCCGAGCGAGACCGAGAAGTAGCGGATTTGCGACTGGGCGAACTCGAGCGCGGCCACGACGCGGGCCTGTGCCGACGGCAGCGCCTTGATCCGTTTCACGACCTCGCTGAACTCGCCGTCGCGCGGAGCGCTCACCGTGAACAATTTGTTGGCCCAGCCCGCGACATCGCTCCAGCCGCTGAATTCGGAGAACTGCACGAGGCGGACTCCGAAATACTCAGGCGCGGTCATCGCTTCAGCGGTCATTGTCGGCAAAGGCTGCTCGTCGAAGGCGACGCGTTTGACGCCGTTGCGGACCGTCTCGGCCGGGGTCATGTGAGGCAGCAGCGGCTGGTCACCGACCACGCGCCAGGCGATCGGTCGGCCGACGGGGTAGTTCAGCACGACCCGCCGATGGAGGGTCGGCAGACCCAGATCCCACGGCGACAGTCCGAAGGCCTTGCCGGCAAAGACCGGGTTCTGACCCGACGTCGTGTAGGCGATCTCGATCGTGTCACCGACGCGCACGTCGTCGATCAGAATGGAGGCGGTGACGCGGCCGCTGTACATGCCGCGTTCGAGATCCTGCTCGCGCTGGAGGAAGCGGATGCTGGACGTCGAGGTGCGATCGAACTGCTCCGCTCCGCGATAGATGCGGATCGCGTGGAGCTGCACGCGCTCGTATTCGGGCACGAAGGGGATCGAATACCGGCCTGCCGCCGTGAGCGCGGCGGCATCATTGATCAGCATCGCGCGCCGCGTGTACATCTGCGGGACCTGGCCGAGCTGATATTGCGTATCGGCGAGGCGTATCACGACCGGAAGCGTGGAGGTCGTCTGGGGCAGCGGCAGCTGCTCAACCCACGCCGGTACGGGATCGGCGAGGGTGAAGGCGTTGCTCTCGACCTGGACTTCCTTTAATTGCTGGGCGGGAGCAGGCTGTGCAGAGATGTTGTGGGACACCAACAGGCCGGCGAGCACGACGCCCGCGCGGAAAAACTTTGCCAGATACATGCTTCACCTCTGCCACTCAGAGGTTGTATAAATGATGCGGCGCGGCTGATCAATGCGAACGCCGTGGCCGCACCTTCAACTGCATCCGCGGTGCGCATCCATCGTTCAGGCGATGGTGCGGTCGCGTCCGGCTTTTGCATCGGATCCCGGCACGAGCGGCACGGAGGTCGCTGGCGCCGCCGATGCTGCGACGACTTTCATCTGCGGACGGCGCGTCAGCCTGTAGACGGCGGCGGGGGGCACGTTCAGGAAGGCGCGGTCCACCAGCGCTGCGCGCAGGCCGAGACGGTCGAGCACCCGCCGCGGAATCGGGCAGCTCATGCCGTAGGTGAACTGGTAGAAGGCACCGCCCGGCCGGACATAGCTGAAGGCGCCGCTGACGATCGAGATGACCTTGCGCTTGGGCATGTTGAGCAGCGGCAGCCCGCTCACGACCGCGCCGACGGGGGCGCCGTCATAGAGACGCTCCGTGGTGAGCCGCGCCGCGTCCATCCACAGCACGCGCGCGCCGGGAAAGCGCATCTGCAGCAGCTTCATGAAGTCGGAGCCGTATTCGATCAGCGTGAGATCCTGCGGCCGGACGCCGCGCTTGAGCAGCTTGTAGGTGAACGCGCCGGTGCCGGGACCGAGCTCGAGGATCGGGCCCGTCGTCGCACTGATCTCGCGCGTGATGAGATCGGCGAGCGCCGCGCCCGATGGTGCGATCGCGCCGACCCGGCGCGGGGACGACAGCCAGGACAGGAAGAACGAGAGAAAATCATTGGGCATGCGCACTCCGGCATCTTGGTTGCACCTCTTGGGGCGGAGGTGAGACGGATGCAGTGTTGCGACAGCGCATTGCGACAGCATTGCGCTATGGGATGCGAATGCGGATTGAATCAGCTCTGCCGCATCGGCGGCAGCGTCATCCCGAAGCAGGCGCCGCCACTCGGCCCATCCGTCACCGAGACGTGGCCGCCATGCAGTTGCAAGATCTCGCGCACCATGTTGAGGCCGAGGCCGGCACCGCGATCGAGCGGCGCCAGCCGATAGAACGGCTCCCAC
>NZ_AKIY01000200.1 GCF_000282615.1 Bradyrhizobium sp. YR681
CGGGTACGGTACCTGCCGCTGTCATCATCATCGGGAAGGCACGTCCAAAAGCCTCGGCGCCTTCGATCACGGCGCGGTAGCCGGCGAGGTTGGCCTGCGAGGACAGCACGTCCATCACCTGCGCGCGGGTGATGCGCGGCATCAATTCCATCGCGAAGGCGGAGACGCCGGCATCGGCGATCGTCTTCAGCGCGGCTTCGTTGCCATAGGGATCCATGATCGCGATGACGAGCGCGCCGCGCTTGTACTGTGCAAGCTCGGAGGCCTCGGGACGCTTCACCTTGATGATGATGTCGGCATCCTTCAGCGCATCGGCGCTGACGGTGGCACCCACGGCGGTGAATTCGGAATCCGGCAGGCCCGACTTGATGCCGGCGCCCGGCTCGATGGCGATCTCGGCGCCGAGCGCTTTGAACTTCTTCACCGTATCGGGCGAAGCGGCGACACGCGGCTCCGACGGATCGATTTCCTTGGCAACGGCGATCTTCATAGGCCCTCCGGCGACGCGGACAAAAACGCGCACGCGAACTTAGCGTTACTCCCGCAACGTTTGGATACCGGTTTTGGAACCGGCTTGTATGCAAATTTTATGGGCACCGACGACGCTGGCGGTGCGGCAGGCGATGGATCAGGTGAGGAAGATCGCCATCAGGATCACGATGAGCGCGACCGAAGCCGTGCCGTATTTCACCAGCTTGATGAAGCCCTCATAGGTCTGCTCGTGGGCAACATAGTCGTTGCCGTCGGCAGTGGTGTACGCCACTTCGCTATGGTCAGCCATGGATTGTCCCCAGTCGAAAGTCGAATTCTGGGGCTGGGATACCTTAATCCTTCGGGCAGGGCAACGGCAGGCAGGCGCGGTTTTCCCGCAAATCAGGTCATTTGCAATTCCGATTGGCGGGAAAGCTCGGGCTCGGGGCGGAAGCCTTCAAACGATGTCCCGCTCTCTTTCGGTCGGCCCAACTCCGCGCCGCCCTACCCCATATCCAGCACTGCGACCGTCACCGTCGGCGGTGGCGGCTCCTCGACCGACAGCCCGAGCGCGCGGCGGACCGCCCGGATCGAGGCGACCTTGCTGTCGCAGAAGCCTCGCCCTGCACAGCGCTCGCCCGGCACGTTGACGACGATCTGGTCGGCACCGGCATCCTCGGAGAGGAACCCATGCGTCATATGGAAGCCGAGCGCGCGGTAGACCTCGAACTGCTCCTCCGAGAAGAACTGGTCGCCCGTGGTCTCGTGCGGAAAGGTGTCGTTCCGGCGCGCATAGTCGCGGATGTAGTCGTTCTCGTCGCCGCTCAGGGACGACTTGATATAGACGAGATACCCCGCCTCTCCCCCGCCATAGTCGATCCTGCCGACCGCGACATGGGGGCCGGCGGACGACCGCGGCGGCTCGTCCGACGGCTTGCCGGCGTTGCAGGCCATCCATTCCCGCGTCGCGTCGCGGATCGGCGTCCACGGCAGGTCGATGATGATCCCGAGGTCGATACGCGCGTATCGCTGCAAGGTCACCAACGCGGAGAAATTCATCGGCGCGTCGGCCTCCGCGTCGACCGCGATGATCACCCTGCACCGACGGCGCAACAACTCATAGACGCCGAGATTCTCGATGTGCCCGCCATCGGTGAGATAGACCGCGTCGGCATTCTCGTAGAGACGCCCCGAGATCTCCGACCACAGGAACAGCGGCGTCGAGTGATGCTGCGGCCTGTCCTTGGAGGACACATAACGCGGATTTTTGAGCCAATAGCCGAGACGCACGTTGAGCAGCGCCAGGGTCGGCGTCAGGGATTTGATCGACCCTGAGCCCATGTTCGAGGACGCCGCGGCTCCCGAGATCGCCATGGCGGTCGCAAGGTCGAGGCCCGGCGCGACCTTCTCGAACGCGCAGGTGCGCGCATATCCGGTCGCTTCGCTGCCCACGCGCAACGGCGAGAACATGAAGAAATCGGCATTCCGTCCGCGCCGATTGGCGAAGTCCGAGCCCTGGATGTTCAGCGCGGCGTTCACGATGTGATACGGCGAAGCGAGGCCCTTGGCGATCACCTGCGCGGGTCCGTCGGCTTCATAGACCGTCGGATGAAGCAAATAGCTCAGCTTTTCCTCGTCGAGCGGCAGGAAATCCCGTCCCTGGTCCAGGCTCGGCTCGTTTCGCGCGGGCTCGCCATCGGCGTAGTAGCACGGGTTGAACAGGAAGGCCTTGCTCAGCCGGTCGCGGTAGAGGCGATGCAGGGAATTTGCGTTCGGTCCCAGAATCCAGGACAGCGCGAACAGGATGATCGCAGCGATCAGATAGAGCGCCGCCATCCGCAGATTGACGTTGTTGCCGAAGCGGTACTTTGCCCACTCGAACTCGTCGGTGGAGGCACGCCAGGGCGCGATCGAAAACAGCCAGGATGGAATGTGCGAGATCGGACTCACGTCCTTCTTCGACGACAGCGGCCTTGTTTCGTTTTTCGCCCTGGTCCTGGTTTCCGTGCTGGCGTCGCTGCCCGTCTCGTTCCTGCCGCCGGTTTCCGCGGCCGGCGCTCGGGACGCCGGATCCAATCGCGAACTGTCCTTGGCGCGCGCGAGCCTCGCCGGCATGGGCCTCACGGCCGCCTCGCCCCACTCGTCCGCCATCTGATACTGGCGGCTCTTGTCCTCCACCACCTTGTCGTTGGCGATGCCCCAATAGCAGAGATAGAGATATCCGACCCAGATCAGCAGCGGCACGGCGAGGCCGGCGACGAGCACGGCGGCTTTCGCGACATGGGCAAGCAGGCGTGACGTCAGGTCCGATGCGCCCGCCCCCTTCAGCAGATCGGCGAATTGCTGCCTGAACAGCATCACGGCCGCGGCAACCGGCGCCGTGACGGCGGCGAGCGATTGAACCCACTTGATCGCGACGCCTGCAACGATGCCGCCCGACTGGTTCGCATTGGCCTCGGCGATGTCGAACATCTGCGCGATCATGAAGGGCTGAAATTCGAAGAAGCAGATCACCGCCAGCAACACCAGATAGGTCGCGCCGATCGTCGGCGGATAGCCGCGGAATTCTCCCCGCGTGATGGGCAGCACGGATCGCAATATCGCCCAGCCGAAGAACAGAATGAGCCCCAGCAGGACCGCAGCCAGCGTCAGTCCGAAATGGTCGACCGACAGCTTGCGTGCGATCGCGCAGATGAACCCCATCGCGAGCGCGAGTCCCGCGAAGTACAGAAAGAATTCGCGCCGCGCGACCGTGAAGACGAGGCGATAGAACCCTCCCACCGACAACATCAACAGCGCCGCCGCGACGCCCGCCAGAATGAACCCCGACGCGGATCCGAGCCAGGCGAATGGTCCGAAAAGCCGATCATCCTCGACGCTCAACCCGAAGAAATTGGCCACGTAAAGCGACGACCGCGCCGCGTTGGACAGCACCGTGATCGCGGCGACGCACAACACCGCCGGCAAGGTCAGGCCAAGATTGGCCACGAGGCCCCGCACGACGATCGCAATGCCGGTGATCAGGTCGCGCACGCCGGCCGGAACGAGGTAGTTCGAATAGTTGCGGATGTGACCGACCGCAGGCGTGTCGCTGATCTCCTTGGCCAGATTCGGCCCATCGGTGCTGCGGTTGCCGAAAACGAAGCGGCCTGCGCGTGTCATCGTCGCGGTCAGGGAACTGCCGATATATCCGCCGCCCGAGACCGTCGACAAATAGTCGATGCGCTTGATGAGATCGTGATGATTAAGCGCCTGCAGCACGCCAAGACCGATGGCGGAAGATCGGATGCCGCCCCCCGAAAGGGCGAGGCCCACCGTTTCAATCGCCTTGTCGTCGCCGGGATATTGCACGGCATCGAATCCCTCGGCCCGGCGGCGCGTGTTGATTGCCGCAAGCTCGAGCCTGACGATGTTCCGGTGCTGCTCCCCCCAGGGCTTCTGCCTTTCGACATGCCGCACCGGATCAGGCTGCGGGACGTGCGCTCCCATCCTGGCCATATGGGCCTCCGAACGCGACACTCGGACGATCAAAAGTCAAAAATTGCGTTCTGAAAAACAGTGCCGCACAGGATTAGTCGAGCGGGAGGCGCGAACGTTCAATCCAAAATAGCAGGCTCCCGGGCGCCATCGCGAAGGTGGCTTGGCGGGAGCCCGGAACCCGCCGCCTCAGCCCATCGCCTCCAGCTCGTCGATCATGCCGGCGATGACCGACAGACCGCCGTCCCAGAACTTCGGGTCCTTGGCATCGAGCCCGAACGGCCGCAGCAGCTCCGAATAATGCTTGGTGCCGCCGGCGGCGAGCATGTCGAGATAGCGCTCCGCAAAGCCCTCGGCCGCGTTCTCGTAGACGGCGTAGAGCGAGTTCACGAGGCAGTCGCCGAAGGCATAGGCATAGACGTAGAACGGCGAATGGATGAAGTGCGGGATGTACATCCAGTAGTTCTCGTAGCCCGCCTTGATCTCGATCGCCGGCCCGAGAGACTCGCCCTGCACCGACAGCCAGATCTCGCCGAGCCGCGTCGCGGTGAGCTCGCCGTTCTTGCGCTCGGTGTGGACCGCGCGCTCGAACGAATAGAACGCGATCTGCCGCACCACGGTGTTGATCATGTCCTCGACCTTGCCGGCGAGCAGCGCCTGACGCTGCTTGGGGCTCTTGGTCTGCGCCAGCAGCCGGCGGAACGTCAGCATTTCGCCGAACACGCTCGCGGTTTCCGCCAGCGTCAGCGGCGTCGGCGCCATCAGCGCGCCGTTCTTGGCTGCCAGCACCTGGTGCACGCCATGGCCAAGCTCATGCGCGAGCGTCATCACGTCGCGCGGCTTGCCCTGGTAGTTCATCAGCACGTAGGGGTGCGCCGAGGGCGTGGTCGGATGCGAGAACGCGCCCGGCGCCTTGCCCGGACGCACCGGCGCGTCGATCCAGCGATCGGTGAAGAAGCGCTCGGCGATCTCGGCCATCCTGGGCGAGAAGCCGCGATAAGCCGTCAGCACCATGTTGCGCGCGTCGGGCCAGCCGATCACGTCGGTCGCCGCAAACGGCAGCGGCGCGTTGCGGTCCCAATAGGCCAGCCGCTTCTTGCCGAACCACTTCGCCTTCAGCGCATAATAGCGGTGCGACAGCTTTGGATAGGCCGCGCGCACGGAAGCGACCAGCGCATCCACCACTTCGCGCTCGACGCGGTTGTTCAGATGGCGGGAATCCGCGACGTCCTTGAAGCCGCGCCAGCGGTCGGAGATGTCCTTGTCCTTGGCCAGCGTGTTGGTGATCAGCGCAAAGGTGCGCTCATTGGCCTTGAACGTCCTGGCCAGGGCTTCCGCCGCCGCCTTGCGCTTGGCGCCGTCGCGGTCGGCCAGGAAATTGAGCGTCGGCTCGATCGCGAGCTCTTTTGCGCCGACCTTGAAGCGCAGTCCGGAAATGGTCTGGTCGAACAGCCGGTTGAAGGCGGAATAGCCGGTCTGCGACTTCTCCAGGAAGAGCTGCTCGAGCTTGTCGTCGAGCTGATACGGCTTCTCCTTGCGCAAATCCTCGAGCCAGGGACGATAGTAGGCGAGTTCGGCGGCCTCCATCGCGCGGTTCAAAATATCGTCATCGACGCGGTTCAACTCGAGCGCAAAGAACAAAAGGTGTGTCGAGGCCGCCGTCAGGCGCTCCGACACATCGCCGTAAAACTTTGAAATCTTGGGATCAACGCTGTCTCCGGCGTGAACGAGGCCGGCATAGGAGCCGAGACGGCCGGCGAGATCGTCAATTGCCTCATAGCGTCGCACGGCAGCCGCGAGCCATTTTCCGCCATCTTCGTTTGCTGTGCCTGTTGCGAGCTTGCCCTTGTAGTCGGTCTCGAACGCGACGCAATCAGCAGCCATCTTTTCGAGATCGCGCGCCACT
This sequence comes from Bradyrhizobium sp. YR681, assembly GCF_000282615.1. Classification (GTDB taxonomy): domain Bacteria; phylum Pseudomonadota; class Alphaproteobacteria; order Rhizobiales; family Xanthobacteraceae; genus Bradyrhizobium. Next base: position 5,855 of record NZ_AKIY01000200.1, read on the forward strand.
TCCGGCGCATCGATCCCGGAATAGAGGTCGGCGAGGTTCCACTCCGGAAGCTTGCCGGTCTTGCTCGCAGATCTGGAGGACTTCGCCTTGGTGGCAGATTTCTTGGCGGCAGATTTCTTGACGGCGGACGTCTTGACGGCAGGCCTTTTGAGTGCGGGCTTTTTCTGTGCAGGCATTTTCGGTGCAGGCTTGGAGCGCGAATTCATTGTGTGGGAAACCTGTGTTCAACAATCGCGACGGCGGGCAGGGGCATCAAGGTTTAAGAGTGCGTTAATCGGCTTCGGCCAGAGTGCCCCGATTCGAGACAGATAGTAGTAGCGTGCGGGGAACACCATGGCTGCCTGTATTTTGATCGCCGACGACGACGCTGTAGCCCGCCGGCTGGTCGAGAACATGGTGCAGAAATGCGGCTATGACACGGTCGTCGTGGAGTCCGGCGACGCCGCGATCGCCGCCCTCACCGCCCCTGATGCACCTGTTATCGACGGCGTCATCCTCGATCTCGTGATGCCCGGCCTCGACGGCATGGGCGTGCTGGCGAAAATCCGCGACGCCGGCCTCAGCGTGCCTGTCATCGTGCAGACCGCCCATGGCGGCATCGACAACGTGATCTCGGCGATGCGCGCGGGCGCTGCCGATTTCGTGGTCAAGCCGGTCGGCGTCGAGCGGCTCCAGGTCTCGCTTCGCAACGCCCTCAATGCTTCTGCGCTGAAGGGCGAATTGCAGCGCATCCGTCACAGCCGCGAAGGCCGGCTGACCTTCTCCGACATCATCACGCGCGCCGAGGCCATGGCGGGCGTGATGCGCGCCGCGCAGAAGGCGGCGAACTCCTCCATCCCCGTGCTGATCGAAGGCGAGTCCGGCGTCGGCAAGGAGATGTTCGCGCGCGCCATCCATGGCAGCGGCGAGCGCAAGGCCAAGCCGTTCGTCGCGGTCAATTGCGGCGCGATCCCCGACAATCTCGTCGAGTCCATCCTGTTCGGCCACGAGAAGGGTGCCTTCACCGGCGCCACCGAACGCCATACCGGCAAGTTCGTCGAGGCCCATGGCGGCACGCTGTTCCTGGACGAGGTCAGCGAGCTGCCGCTGGCCGCGCAGGTCAAGCTGCTTCGTGCGCTCCAGGAAGGCGCGGTCGAGGCCGTCGGCGGCCGCAAGCCGGTGAAGGTCGACGTCCGCATCATCTCGGCAACCAACCGCAGGCTGCTCGAGCGGGTGAAGCAGGGCCATTTCCGCGAAGACCTGTTCTATCGCCTGCACGTGCTGCCGCTGACGATTCCCTCGCTGCGCGCCCGGCGCGAGGACATCCCGCATCTGCTCCGACACTTCCTGGCGCGCTTTGCCGCCGAGGAGAACCGCTCCATCAGCGGCATCAGCGGCGAGGCGGTGGCCCAGCTCGCCCAGCTCGATTGGCCCGGCAACATCCGCCAGCTCGAAAACGCGATCTACCGCGCCGTGGTGATGAGCGAGGGCGACCAGCTCGGCCTGGCTGATTTCCCCCTGCTCACCTCGCAGCCGCATGTCGCAACTGACATCCCGACCGCACCGCTGATGATCGAGCCGATCGCAGCGCCCTCGGTGGTATCGGGTAGCGAAATACCGATCGCGCCGCTTCCCCTGGCGGGGGCCCTCTCCATGCTGACCGCGACCGGCGACGTCCGCCCGCTCGAGGAGATGGAGAACGAGATCATCCGCTTCGCCATCTCGCATTATCGCGGCCAGATGTCCGAGGTCGCCCGCCGCCTCAAAATCGGCCGGTCCACCCTCTACCGAAAACTCGACGAAGCCGGGGTTCCCGGTCATGGCGGTAAAAGCGGCGAGGAGACGCACTGAGCCTCATGCGAACGGAGGTTCGTGCGACGCCGTGAGACGGCCGTAAGCCGTTCGCATGACGACAGAATTCGACTGCGATTTGAACCGTGACTTGGAAGTGACAGACAGAGGGAAAAGCGCGTGGTGCAGGCGCACAATCCGTTGCCAAGCGGCTCCCTTGAAGTCAGTTTGTCGTGAGTTGTCCCGGGTAGCGCTGGCTGCAAAATCGGGGCCTGTATATCGTCTGCGTATGAATCGTTGCGTGCAGGCGTGCAACTTTCGAGAGGCCGGCGCGGTTTAGCCGAAGCTCACTAGGCGATAACGAACCTGTTCCATGAGGAACAGTTCACCCAAGGGGTGCGACACAATGCGTGACTGTTTGAATCACCGTGCAGGCTTTGACCGCGTCTTGATGACGGTCGCGGCAACCTTCCTCACGGTATCGGCCAGCTCGGCCCTGGCGCAGGATCAGGCGCGCAGCAGCGCCGCCGAACTCGCGATCGAAGCCGCGATCCCGCGCCCGGAGCCGGCAAACGTCGCGCCTCCGACCGCCTCCGACATCAAGCTCGACACCACCGCCACGGTGCAGGACGCCCCGAAGGAAGTCGCCAAGGAGCCCGTGAAGGCCGAAGTCGCGCCGGCGCCCGACAAGGTCGAGACCAAGCCGTCCGACATCGCCACCACGCCCGCGCCCGAGGCGCCGAAGAGCGAGACCGCGAAGAGCGAACCCGCCAAGACCGAGCCTGCCAAGGCCGACACTGCGACCGCCACGCCTGCCGCGCCGGCAGCCCCCGCCACGGCAGCGGCCCCTGCCGCCGAGCCGGTGAAGGCCGCCAGCCTTGTGCCGGCTGCCGACCAGCCGGTCGCCGACAAGCTCAAGGACATCATCGGCGCCAAGACCTCGCGCCATTTCGACCGCAAGAACGAGCGCGCCGCGATCGAGAAGTTTTACGGCGCGCGCGACTTCGCGCCGGTGTGGACGCAAGGCGGTAGCCTGACCGCTGCGGCCAAGGGCGTGATCGCGCGGCTGAAGGATGCGGCCTCCGACGGCCTCAATCCGGCCGACTATCCGGTGCCGGATTTCGCCGCCGCCACGAGCCCCGATGCGCTCGCCGATGCCGAGCTGAAGCTCAGCGCCAGCATGTTCGACTATGCGCGCCAGGCCCAGAGCGGCCGCATGCACTGGTCGCAGGTCAGCGGCGACATCCTCTATCCCGAGCATCCGGTCGATCCGAGCGAAGTGCTCGCCAAGATCACGACGGCGACCGACGCCTCCGCCGCGCTCGACAGCTACAACCCGCCGCAGAAGCTCTACAAGGAGCTGAAGGCGAAGCTCGCCGAGCTCCGCGGCCAGGGCAGCGGTCCGGTGATCGAGATCGCCGACGGTCCGGCGCTGAAATACACTCCGGCCGGCAAGAAGCAGGCCGAAGTGGTCGTGGAAGATCCGCGCGTGCCGCAGCTGCGCACCAAGCTCGGCATCACCGAGAACGCCAGCGACACCCGCTATGACGCAACGGTCGCGGAGGCCGTGCGAAAATTCCAGAACAGCGCCGAGCTCAAGGCGACCGGCATCCTCGACGACAAGACCGTCAAGGCGATCAACACCCCGAAGCGCGACAAGCAGATCGACACCGTGCTGGTGAACATGGAGCGCTGGCGCTGGCTGCCGCGCGACCTCGGCGTGCCCTCGCTGGGCGATGCCTATGTCATCCTCAACATTCCCGACTACACGCTGAAGGTGATGCAGCGCGGCCAGCAGGTCTGGACCACCCGCGTGGTCACCGGCAAGCCCGGCACGCATGCGACCCCGCTGCTCACCGAGACGATGAAGTACATCACGGTCAATCCGACCTGGAACGTGCCGCCGTCGATCGTCTACAACGAATATCTGCCGGCGCTTCAGCAGGACCCGACCGTGCTCCAGCGCATGGGCCTCAAGCTCGAGCAGAACCGCGACGGCTCGGTGCACATCTCGCAGCCGCCCGGCGAAGCCAACGCGCTCGGCCGCATCCGCTTCAACTTCCCGAACAAGTTCCTGGTCTATCAGCACGACACGCCGGACAAGAACCTGTTCGCAAGGGACGAGCGCGCGTTCAGCCATGGCTGCATGCGCGTGCAGAACCCGGATCAGTACGCCTCCGTGCTGCTCAACATCGCGATGCCGAACGAGAAGTACACGCCGGAGCGCGTGCGCAGCATGTACGGCAAGAGCGAGATCGACCTGAAATTCCCGACCCCGATCCCGGTCAACATCACCTATCAGACCGCGTTCGTGGACGATGCTGGCAAGCTGCAATTCCGCAAGGACGTCTATGGCCGCGACGCGACCATGATCAACATCCTGAAGAACGGCCGCGGCAAGGATCTCGAGAACATCGTGGCTCACTCGCAGCCGAGCTATTCGCGTCCGTCGACGACGCTGCCGCCTGGCGTGGCGGTGGCCAACAATGGCGGCGGCTTCGGCTCTTCGGGCCCGAACTTCTTCGAGCGCCTGTTCGGAGCCCCGACCCCGCCGCCGGCTCCGGTCGGCCGCAAACCGCAGCGGGTATTCACCCGCTGAGCCCTGCCTGGCGCGTCGCCCTCTGAAATTCTGCAATGAAATCAGCGACCTCATCCCCTGGATGGGGTCGCTTAACGTTAACCATTCTCCACCTGACCTCGGGCGGTGGGCGTTTTTTTGCCACACTCAACCGTTTAGGTTCGTATTCTGACTTGGTTTGGGGGCGGGAAGGTCAACCTCAAATTAACCTTCTCGCTTTAACAAAGCGTTCATCCTCTTTCGCGCGCTAACGGGGTTGGCGGGAGAGTCCATTTTGAACGCTGGTCGACTGGGTGGGCTCTAACGTGCTGACTGGTCTCGCACGCCAATTCGCTGTGCTGTCGTTGTCCCATGCGGGAGTGAAGGCCGGATCCCGGATCGGCCTTGCTTCCGTATTGCTGCTTGCTGCCGCAGGCTCGGTTCACAACGCCGCGGCGCTGAACGAGACCAAGACGCTCTCGTTCCACCACACCCATTCCGGCGAAGACCTCACCGTCACCTTCAAGCGCGACGGCCGCTACGACGAAGCCGCGCTGAAGCAGCTCAACCACTTCCTGCGCGACTGGCGCACCCAGGACGAGACGGTCATGGACCGTCACCTCTTCGACATCCTCTGGGAAGTCTATCGCGACGTCGACGGCAAGCAGCCGATCCAGATCATCTCCTCCTACCGCTCCCCCGCCACCAACGCCATGCTCCGCCGTCGCTCCTCGGGTGTGGCGCGCTTCAGCCAGCACATGCTGGGCCATGCGATGGATTTCTACATTCCGGGCGTGCCGCTGGAGCAGATCCGTTTCGCCGGCCTGCGGCTCCAGCGCGGCGGCGTCGGCTTTTATCCGACCTCCGGCTCGCCCTTCGTGCATCTGGACACCGGCAGCATCCGGCACTGGCCGCGCATGACGCATGACCAGCTCGCCCGCGTCTTCCCGGACGGAAAGACGGTGCATGTGCCGACCGACGGCACACCGCTGAAGGGCTATGAACTCGCCAAGGCCGAGATCGAGCGCCGCGGCAGCGGCGACGATGCCGGCAGCAGCAAGCCGAATTTCTTTGCCGCCCTGTTCAAGGGCAAGTCGGCCCCGGCCGCCACGAGCAGCGACGAGGATGACGAGGGCGCCCCCGCCCCGGCCGCCAAGCCCACGGCGCCGACCTTGGTCGCCGCCGCATCCAAACCCGCCGATCCGGTGCCGACGCCGCGCGCCAAGCCGTCAATTGCGGCCGCGATCCAGCTCGCGTCCGCCGATGCGCAGCTGGTTGCGCCGCCCAAGCCGAAGCCCGCGCCCGTGGCTGACAAGCCGGCCGCCGGCAAGCCGGAGACCCCGGCTGACATCATCAATGCCCGCGGCTTCTGGGACGCGCCGGCTGCGCCGCAGCAGGCAACGCCCGCGCAGGTCGCCGCGCTGAAGGCCCGCCAGGCCCTCGCCGCCGCCACCGACCCGCAGCCGACCGCGAGCGTCTCCAACGCAACTCTTCAGGCGCTCGCTTACGCGCCGGCCGCCTCCCCGCTCGACCGCGCCAACGTCGTCGCCGCCTCCGCGCCGATCCCGCGCTCCGCCCGTCCCGCCGCCGCGCGCAACTCGGCGCCCGCGACCGAAATCAACACGGTGGTCGGCAAGAGCACCGACGGCATGATCGCGACCGCGACCCGCCTCTCCGCGGCCAAGGGCGAGAGCATCTGGCTCAAGATCGTGATGCTGTCGCCGAGCGCCAGCCGCGCGATGTCAGTCACGCTGATGGGCGAGCTCGACACGGCCACGCTCCGGGGCTACTTCGTCAAGCCGCAGGCCGTGGTCGCGATGGGCTTTGCCGACGATCCGATGCAGGGCCTGTCCTGCGACAGCTTTACGGGCACCGCCACCGCGAAGCTCCAGACGACGTCGTTCGTGGTGCGGACGGCCGCGCTGCGCTGAGGCCGATCGCCTTCACTGCCTTCAGGAATTCCGTTACGTCGCCCGGATGAGAGCGCCCTATCGCGCCTTATTGCCCCGCCGATCCAGATGATAGGTCAGCGCCAGCGACAGGCAGACCGACAGCTCCCGCTTCGGCAGCTTGCCTGCGACCGGCAGCAGCAAAGCCCGTGTCTGCCGGTACTCGAACTGATCCGGAAAGCGCTCGCGAAAGGTGTCGACCAGCGTCGTCTTGCAGTTGAACAGGATGGCGGCGTGGCCGGAATCCTTGACGCGGCCGAGCCGGATCGTCGAGCCGCTGCCGGTCTCATCGGTCAGATAAGCGGGCTCGCCCCATTTCAGCGTTTCGGTGAGACGGCCGACATCGTCATGCGCAGCAGCGGTCGAGAAGATCAGGTCGCGCACCTGAAGCAGCCGCGCGGCAATCGGCGCCGGAAGAGCGCCGAAGGCACGGCCCACCTCGCGCGGCAGCTTCGGCACAGTCACGGCGATCTCCGTTCACGAACGGCAGATTTGTAGCCCGGATGGAGCGCAGCGCAATCCGGGGATGCCAACTCAAAATGAAAGAACCCGGATTTCGCCGCGCTCCATCCGGGCTAAGACAATCAATGTCCGAGGCTTGACCGCCTCAGATCATCCCCAGCGCCTGCATGTAGGTCTCGAGGATCGTCTCGGCCTCGGCGCGCTCGTTGGGGTCCTGCTTGCGCATCCGCACGATGGTGCGCAGCGCCTTGACGTCGTAGCCGTTGCCCTTGCTCTCGGCATAGACGTCACGGATGTCGTCGGAGATCGCCTTCTTCTCTTCCTCCAGCCGCTCGATGCGCTCGATGATGGATTTGAGCTGGTCCTTGGCAAATTTCGTCGCGGGCTCGTCGTCGCGGACGGCGGCGGAGGTGGCCATCTTGGTACTCCCAATGGAACTGGCAAAACGAGGTGACGCCGGCATCCTCACCGCGCGTGCTGGGTAGACCCTTAGGGTTGGCGACACCTGCGTTCAAGCAAGCATCGCGCTCGTCCACAGCGCGCCCACACCTTCCTGCGATGGGGCGAAGAAAGCTGTTGTGTGGTGCGAGTCAGCGCGCCGGGCGGACCGTCCGCTCAGTGCCCGTGGGGATGGACCTTCTTCATCGCCTCGATCTGCTCGGGGCTGGCCGTGCCCTGGTGCTTCGATTTCCAGGTCTCGTAGGGCATGCCGTAAACGGCCTCCCGGCTCTCGTCCTTGCTCAAAGCGACGCCTTGGGCGTCCGCGGCGTCCTTGAGCCAGTTGGACAGGCAGTTGCGGCAGAAGCCCGCCAGATTCATCAGGTCGATGTTCTGGACGTCCGTCCGCTCCCGCAAATGACCGACCAGGCGCCGGAAAGCGGCCGCCTCGAGCTCCGTTCTGGTTTTGTCGTCGATGGCCATCGTTGTTGTCCCTAGCAGTGGCGTGTCCAGCCAAACCCTTAACGGTAGAGGTAGGGTCCTGTCACAGATTTTGCCATATCGCGGCGCAAACGGGCCAAGGCCCGGCTTTGGGACGGTTTCCCCGGCGCTACGCCAAATCGTCAATCATCTGGTATACGTTCCGCGACAATGATCGCCGAATCTCCCCGTTTCCCCCTTCGCCTGCTCGCCCGGTTGGTCCCGGTGCTGGTGGTTGGCCTGCTGTGCCTCTGGGCCAGCCCGGCCGCCGCCGATTTCCGGCTCTGCAACAACACGTCGAGCCGGGTCGGCATTGCGCTCGGCTACAAGGATGCCGAGGGCTGGACCACCGAGGGCTGGTGGAACATCTCGTCCCGCTCCTGCGAGACCCTGCTGCGGGGAACGCTGGTCGCCCGTTACTATTACATCTACGCGATCGACTATGACCGCGGCGGCGAATGGTCGGGCCAGGCCTTCATGTGCTCGCGCGACAAGGAATTCACCATCCGCGGCACCGAGGACTGCCTCGCGCGCGGCTACGACCGGACCGGCTATTTCGAGGTCGATACCGGCGAGCAGCGGGCCTGGACGGTCCAGCTCACCGATGCCAACGAACAGCCGTCACAGCAGCAGCGCGTACCCGGTTTGCCGGGCCCGGTTGGCCCGGGTGGCGGCGTTCCGGGTTTGCCCAATGGACCGCCCGGTGGTACGCCCCCCGCCGCGCCTGGCCTCGCGCCAGCTCCTCCGCCACCGTCTGGGAATAAGCCATGAGGCGTCTTCGCCGTATCAAGATTCTCGCGACCCTCGGACCTGCCTCCTCGGACCTCGCGATGATCCGCCGCCTGTTCGAGGCCGGCGCCGATCTGTTCCGCATCAACATGAGCCACACCCCGCATGACAAGATGCGGGAGCTGGTGGCGACGATCCGCAATGTCGAATCCAGCTATGGCCGACCGATCGGCATCCTGGTCGATCTCCAGGGCCCAAAGCTCAGGCTCGGCGCGTTCGCCGAAGGCGCGGTCCAGCTCCAGAACGGGCAGACGTTTACGCTGGATTCCGACAAGGCGCCGGGCGATGCCACGCGCGTGCATCTGCCGCATCCGGAGATCCTGGCGGCGCTGCGGCCCGGCCATTCGCTGCTGCTCGACGACGGCAAGGTGCGGCTGATCGCGGAGGAGACCACGAAGGAGCACGCGGTGACGCGTGTCGTGGTCGGCGGCCGGATGTCCGACCGCAAGGGCGTCAGCCTGCCCGACACCGATCTGCCTGTTTCGGCGATGACGCCGAAGGACCGCGCCGATCTCGAGGCGGCCCTCGTCACCGGCGTCGACTGGATCGCACTGTCCTTCGTGCAGCGCGCCGATGACGTCCTCGAGGCCAAGAAGATGATTCGCGGCCGTGCCGCGGTCATGGCCAAGATCGAGAAGCCGCAGGCGATCGACCGCCTTGCCGACATCATCGAGGCCTCCGACGCGCTGATGGTGGCGCGCGGCGATCTCGGTGTCGAGTTGCCGCTGGAACGCGTGCCGAGCCTGCAGAAGCAGATGACGCGCATGGCGCGCCGCGCCGGCAAGCCGGTGGTGATCGCGACCCAGATGCTGGAATCGATGATCCAGTCGCCGGTGCCGACCCGCGCCGAGGTCTCCGACGTCGCCACCGCCGTCTATGAAGGCGCCGACGCCATCATGCTGTCGGCGGAATCGGCGGCCGGCAAATTCCCGGTCGAGGCGGTCTCGACCATGAACCGCATCGGCGAGGAGGTCGAGCGCGACCCGATCTACCGCTCGGTGCTCACCGCCCAGCGCCCGGCGCCGGAAGCCACCGCAGGCGACGCCATCGCCGACGCCGCGCGGCAGATCGCCGAGACGCTGGACCTGCCCGCCCTGATCTGCTGGACCAGCTCCGGCTCGACCGCGGTGCGCGTGGCGCGCGAGCGGCCGAAGCCGCCGATCGTGGCGATCACGCCCAACATCAATGCCGGCCGCCGGCTCGCGGTGGTCTGGGGCGTGCACTGCGTGGTGGCGGACGATGCGCGCGACCAGGACGACATGGTGAGCCGCGCCGGCCAGATCGCCTTCCGCGACGGCTTCGTCCGCGCCGGCCAGCGCGTCATCATCGTCGCTGGCGTGCCGCTCGGCATTCCCGGCACCACCAACATGGTGCGGATCGCCTCGGTCGGCCCCGAGGGCGACGCGAATATCTAGGTCCGCCGGACCCCGACCAACAAAAATCTCGAAAACAACCCCATGCACAGTAGCCGGCTGGTCCGGCTATTTTGCTGCGGTTTTGCGAAAACCAATGCGCCGGCAATGACCTGCGCGCGATCAGCTCCCGGCCTCGGCCGCATCCTGCTTTTTCAGGCCCCGACCAGCGCCTTGGTCGTCGGCAACAGCGTCTGCTGCACCACCAGGCCACGGGCGCGGGCGTCCATGACGCCGACGGCGCGCAGCGCGAGCAGGGTCACGGTCTGCACCGCGTCGCGCATCTTGACGGGATCTTCGAGATTGTCGGGCGCGAGCGGCCCAACCAGCGCCTCATGCAGCGCACCGAGCAGCGCGGTGGCGGCAAGCGCGGTGTCCTGCGCGGGCAAATGACCGGCGCGGACGGCCGCATCGATCCGGCCAGCGATCTCGCCGGCGATCTCGCGGCGGCTCGCCAGACGGGAAGCGCTGACATCGACATCGACAGGCTCGGCCAGGATGCCCCAGGCCAGCCGGCGCTGCGACAGGGTATGGACCGCCACCGTGGTGACGGCCGCCGCCAGCGCCGAGGACGGCCCCGGCGCGGCATCCGCCGCCCTGCGGATTGCCGCAAGCTCGTCCCGCGAAACCTCGGCGATCAATTCGGAGATCAGTTCGGCCTTGGAGGGGAAGTAGCGGTACACCGTGCCCGCCGCGACATTGGCCCGGACCGCGACCGGCGCGATCTGCACCGCCGCCATCCCGCCTTCCGCCGCAGCCTCACGCGCCGCCGCCAGTATCGCACTGCGCCGGGCCGCAAGGCGCTTCACCACTTGATGCGTCCGCCGATAAACCATGGCGCGCTTCCTGTCCCACACGCCTGCCGCACGCCCGCGGCCGAACGCTTCGTCACTGCAATAGATGCAAATCGCCCCGCAAGGACTGAACAACTATTCAGGGTGGATGACAAGATGCATTTGCGTGAAGCGTCATGCCAAAGCGGCCGGACGCGACTTCGCTCAAATGAACAGACCCGGTTGGTAAACGGCTAACCACGATTGTTACCGCGATCTTAAAGCAGGCCCGCGACTGTACCGCAGGATTGCGATTCCACTCGGTGCAGCATGCTCGACACGGATGCCCGGACCGCCTGGCAGCTCTTCCACCTGAACTGGCTCGCGATTGCCGCCATGGCCGGCCTGCTGGCGATCGGCCTCCCCTCCACCGGCCTCAGCCTCGAGCCTGTTGCCTACGGCGTCACACTGGCGATCGCGGCCGCCCTGGTCGCCATCGCCTACGGCTACCGGCTCGCCAAGGGCGAGCTTGCCGATCCGAAGCTGGTGTTCCCGCTCGGCACGATCGGACAGGTCATCCTCACCTGCGCCATCGTCGGACCGCTCAGCTACGTCGCGGGAAAGATGAACTGGCCGCTCCAGGACGACGCGCTGCTCGCGATCGACCGCGCGCTCGGCCTCGATCCCGAGCCGATCGCGCGCTACGTCAACGACCATCCCTGGCTCGCCGACCTCCTCGCGCGCGGCTACGGACTGATCAAATGGCCGCTGCTGGGCATCCCCGTCGTGCTGACACTGACGGCGCGCTATGTGCGGCTGCAAGTGTTCATGCTCGCGATGAGCCTCGCGCTCGCGGTCACCATCGCGATCTCCGCAATGGTGCCGGCGATCGGCACCTATTACGGGCTGCATTTGCCGGCCGCGCATTTCCCCGAGATCAACACCGCGGTCTATGCCGGGCAGTTGCGCGACATCCTCGCGCTGCGGGACGGCAGCCTGCACGAACTGCGGCTGTTCTTCCTCTCCGGCATCGTCTCGTTTCCGAGCTTTCACGCCGCATCCGCCGTGCTCTACATGTGGGCGCTGTGGCCGGTGCGCGGCATCGGCGGCATCGCGGCCGCGCTCAACCTGTTGATGATCGCGGCGACGCCGGCGATCGGCGCGCATTACCTCATCGACGTCGCCGGCGGCATCGCGGTCGCCGCAGTATCGATCTGGGTGACGACATTCTATGTCGAACGGCTCGGCCGCGTATCGCCCGTGCCTGCCGCACCTGCGCCGGCACCGGTCTGGCAACCCAGCCTCGCGGAATGACGGCGCGATAGCAGCCGTTGCGCGCCGACGTTTCCTCGTCCTTGTGGGTCCACTGTGCCCACCATCTACGGCGTGCTCGTGATGGTTGGCCCGCTACGCTTGCCCACCCTACGATTTCTGCGTTTCCGTCATCCTGAGGTGCTCGCGCAGCGAGCCTCGAAGGATGGACGCCCCGATGCAGCCGGGCCGTCGCCCTTCGAGGGCGGCTGAAGAAGCGGCCACCTCAGGGTGACGGATCTCCCAAAAGAAAAGAGCCCCGTCCGGGGACGGGGCTCTCAAAACTCTGACTGCGTCAGCTCTTACTTGAGGCTGCTCGAGATCGAGCCGAACTTGGTGTTCAGCGTCGTGCCGAGGTTGTTGACGACGGTGATGATCGCCAGCGCGATGCCGGCGGCGATCAGGCCGTATTCAATGGCGGTGGCGCCGGATTCATCCTTCACGAAACGCGCAACGAGGTTCTTCATAGAGTGCTCCCAAAAAAGTACACAAGGCTACAAGTGGTCTGGTCTCTTCGGCTTCCCAGCGCCGCCCGACCATGGAACCGAACGTAGTTGCAAAGAATTGCGCCGCAGTTAATTCGACTGCGTAAACACGGAGCGGTTTGCGTCTATTCGGCGATGGTAAACCGAAATTGAAAACAATCCGTTAAATTGAAGGGACATCACACAGCCGCTTCCCCGCGATTTACTGGAAGTTATGTCCGCCATGGTCTGATGGCGCACGGGCATGATCAGGACAAGCGTCAAGCGGTTCTCCGACAAGATCATGCCCGGGAAATAAGGCGCGATCTGTATCGCCGCCCGACAAGAACAAGCAGGACGACGAGGCGGCATGTCCCTTTCTTTCGCCAACAGCATCACGGTGCAGAGCCGCGCGCGAGCCCTGGTGCCGCTGTGCGTCGGTGCGGGCGCCTATCTCTTCTTCCTCTATGTCGGCGACACGCTGCTTCAGGACTCCGACTCGTTCTGGCAGATCAAGATCGGGCAATGGATACTCGATCACCGCGCCCTTCCCTACACGGACTTCTATTCCTTCACGCGGCCGGGGGCGCCCTGGGTTTCGACCTCATGGCTGTCGCAGGCGCTGTTCGCGCTGTCCTATGCGCAATGGGACTGGGCCGGCCCGGTGATCCTCACCGCGCTCGCGGTCGCATTGTCGGCGGCGATCCTCGTCAACCAGCTCGACGCACATCTGGAGATCCCGCGCTCGGTGCTGTTCGCAATGCTGGCGGTCGTGCTGTCGCTGCATCACATCCTGGCGCGGCCGCACATGCTGGCGCTGCCGGTGATGGTCGCATGGGTCGGCATGCTGATGGCGGCGGCCGATCGCAAGGGCACGCCGTCATGGACCTGGCTGCCCCTGATGTCGCTATGGTCGAACCTGCATGGCGGCTTCGTTCTGGGCCTGGCGCTGATCGGCCCGATCTCGTTCGTGGCGCTCTGGGGCCTCGAATCCGGCAAGCAAGTCCGGCTGCTGTCGCGCTGGTTCCTGTTCGGCGTCGCGGCGCTGGCTGCGAGCTGCGTCACGCCCTATGGCTGGCGCACCTTGCTGGGTGCGACCAACATCCTCAATCTCGGCGAGCTGTTGACCGTCATCTCCGAATGGATGCCCGCGAGCTTCGCGTCCTTTACCGCGTTCGAAGGCGCGCTGCTCGGCCTGATCGCGCTCGGGCTCTATCGCGGCCTGACGCTGTCGCCGCCGCGCATCCTGCTGATCCTGCTGCTGACCTGGATGGCGCTGAGCCATGTCAGGAGCATCGAAGCCTTCGCCTTCCTGGTGCCGCTGGTGCTGGCGAAACCGCTCGGCGAGCAATCCCCGCTGCCGCAGCCGGACGCGCGAAACACCGACAGCTGGCCGGCCCGCTACGTCACGATCACGGGCGCGCTGATGATCGTCGCTGCGGCCTGGACCTCGACCTCGATCTACATGTCGCATCACCGGTTCAGCTTCACGATGGCACAGGTGCCGGTGGCCGCCGTCGACCTGCTCCAGCAGCGCAAGGCACAGCGCATCTTCAACGCCTATCAGTTCGGCGGCTATTTGATCGCGCGCGGCATGCCGGTGTTTGCCGACGGCCGCGCCGAACTCTATGGCGAGAAATTCGTGATGGACTTCTTCAAGGCGACGGAGGGCAGAAAGCCCGAGCTGCTGCCGCGCCTGCTGGACGAGTACAAGATCGACGCGACGCTCCTGGTTGCCGACGCGCCGGGCCCCCAGATCCTCGATCACCTCAAGGGCTGGAAGCGGATCTATACGGACGACATCGCGGTGATTCACGTGCGGGAGGACGCCGCAGCCGGCGCGCCATGACGCTGCTCCGGAGCCTTTCCCGTTCCGATGGCATCGGAACGGGGCCTTATATCCTTGTTTGACGTGTTCTCTCGACGCGAGCCCGCCTCCAACTTCGCTCGAAAACGCTCTCGTCGCGCCAGATCACGCGCGCGGCACTGGATCGCTAACCGGAAGATCGCACCGCCGCCGATGCGTCCTTCCGCATCGAGGGCCGGCTCGCTTCAGTCGAATACACGCAGAGCCGCTTCGTTCGGTAGAGCGCACCGCCCCCCTCTTCCGGGCTCTGACAGATGTCGACGATATAGCCGATGCCGTTGCGCGACGCATAGGCCATTCGTTCCGCCAGCGAATTCAGGCCCTCGACTTCGGTCAACCGGCTTCGCCAGGTGCGATAATACGAAGGCGTCAGCGCCGACGATCCTCCCCGCCTGAAATCGACCCAGATGCGGCGATGCGAGACGAACTCGAAAACGACGGCCCGCGAGAGCGCGATGTCGGCGGCGCTCGATTCCGACGCCGGGTCGAACTTCGGCGTATTCGGAACGAGGAACATGGACGTCGAAGGCGTGGCATTGCGCGCCCAATTGCCGACGTCCGTCCACTCCTCGACTGCGTCGGTATAGAGCCGGTTGAATTTGACGTTGTACCAGGTCGAGAGCGGCCAAACCGCGATCACAGCGGTCGCAAGCACAAGATAACCCATCGTGCGCTGGTAGGCCGGCGCGAGTCCGGGCCCAACCTTGAGAAAGACAAAGGCCAGGATGAGCAGGACGGAGGCCAGGCTGGCGAGGTCGTCAAAACTCAGGAACAGCACGATGAGACAGGCCGGCAGGAAAGTCCCTTCCTTGTCGCGGCGGAGCCAGTCGGTCGCCAGCGCGGCCATGGCCAACCCGGCCAGCAGATGGATGACCGTGCCCGACCGCAACAGATGAAGGTTGAGAACCACAGGCGAGGCGGTCACGAACGGGACGCCGATGCCGATCACATAAACCAGGATGGCGCCGAGATAGGCCGCCTGAAGCGGCGTGGCGCTTCGTCCGAACCACAGCAAGCCGGCCGCACCGACGATCGTGACGCCCAGCAACGCCAGGAGGTCCCCCATCTGCGTCGAATCGATCAGCACATGACCTGGAAAGTACTGACGGAGGAACGTCGCGTAGTCGAAGACGGGCGGACTTCCGAACTCCGGGTTCGAGAAGAAGCCGTACAGGACGACGGCCGCAAGCGGCACGCAGAGAACGAGGCCCGCCAGGGTACGCAGAAGGAATTCCCTGACGGTCACCTTCCGCTGCAGCAGAAGACTGATGCCGATCAGGATCAACGGCAGCACGAGCCAGACCGCAAAGAACGCATTGATGAAGAACGTCACTCCGACCATGGCGGCCGCCGCGGCAAAGCGGCCTCTTGCGGCGAGATAGATCGCCAGAAGAGCCGTGCCATTCGCGATTTCGGAATGAGTAAAGTAGTTGATGAACAACCCGCCGGTGCCGGCATAGCTGTAGCCGTTGAGAAGACCAACGAAGCAGACGATCAGGCTGAAGACGATCTTGTCGCGACGCTCGGTGATGCCGAGCAGCGAGGCGCAGCAGAGGAACCCGACGAAGCAGAGCACGCGGGAGAGGAAGAACAGAATGAAGAACAGCAGCGGAATGTTGTCGAAATGTTTCTCGATGCCGCTCAACACCAGCCAGACGCCGGAGGCGAAATAGCGCAGCGATTGGATGAATGCGTCGTCGTGGTATTGCGGCTCGTTGTAGAGCCCCGCGACGATCGGCAGATGATACTGGTTGTTGATGATGCCGAAGACAAATCCGGTATGCAGTACCGACACCGCCGAGGCGATGACGGCCACCGAGATGGTCTCGACCCAGGAATTGGTGATGCCGTCTGCGCGGTTGCGGCAGGCCATTTCGGAGGCGAGGTCGATATCCGCCATTTGAGTTCCCGGAGAAGGCAAGGGCTGCGGATTTGCCTTGGCGAAGCGCCGTGTCGACAACTTGTCCAAAGCGCCTGGTCGGCCCACGCGCGCGGAGCTATGAAACCGGACAGCATCAGGACTAAACCGCAAACGCTAATGGCGAATTAACCGACGTCCCGGATTGGCCCGCCGCCTGGACGGTCAATTCCCGGCCATGCACGGCCCGATCGCCGCGATCCCGGACGCATCCCTTTCCCGCTCGCTACTCCCCGAACGGCCTTCACGAGGCTTCACGTGTCGGTGCGGCGTCCTCTTGGCAGGTGACGCGCCGGTTTTGCCGTGCGGTAATGCCGAGTGGTCGAACAGGACGATACGTCATGATGTTTCGCAATCTCTTCATCGCTCTTCTCGTCACGGCCTCGATCGGTGCCGCGCATGCGGCGCCGCGATGGTTGAGCCTGCCGCCGACGCCGACCTTGCCCAAGGCAACGCAGAGCGGCTTTGCGCCGGTCAACGGCATCAAGGTCTGGTACGCGACGTTCGGCCGGGGCGAGCCCGTGCTGTTGCTGCATGGCGGCCTCGCCAACGCCAATTACTGGGGTCACCAGGTCCGTGCGCTGCAACGGCACTACCAGGTCATCGTCATGGAGAGCCGCGGGCATGGGCGCAGCAGCCGCAACCAGGAGCCGTATGGCTACGATCTGATGGCCTCCGACGTCGTCGGGCTGCTCGACCATCTCAAGATCAGGAAAGCGGCGATCGTCGGCTGGAGCGACGGCGCGATCATCGGCCTCGACATCGCCATGAAGCACCCCGAGCGGGTGAGCAGGCTGTTTGCCTTTGCGGCGAACTCGGACCCGTCAGGCGTTGCGGATATTGCGTCGAGCGACGTCTTCAATGCGTACATTGCGAGAGCCGGCGAGGAGTACAAGCGCTTGTCGCCGACGCCAGCGGACTACAAGGGCTTCGTCGCGGAAATTACCAAGATGTGGGAGAGCCAGCCGAAATGGACGGCCTCGGACCTCGCGGCGATCAAGGTCCCGACCTGGATCGTGGACGGCGATCATGACGAGGCGATCAAGCGCGACAACACCGCGTTCATGGCGGCGAACATTCCGGGCGCCGGCCTGCTGATCCAGCCTGAGGTCAGCCACTTCTCGTTCCTGCAGGATCCCGAGCAGTTCAATGACGACGTGCTGCGGTTTCTGGGGCGTGGAGCAGTGGCGAAGTAAGAAGCTTGCAGGGTGGGAAAAGCGCAAGCGGGCCTATCCGGATTGGCGAGAGATCGTAGGCACGGCGCAGTCGCGCCCTTGCCCACCGCACGAAATCGACGCCACGTCGTTGCGCGCGCAACTCTCTCAATGCAGTCCTTGCGAGGAGCTCTTGCGACGAAGCAATCCAGAATCCTCCGCGGAGAGACTCTGGATTGCTTCGCTGCGCTCGCAATGACGGAGTTTGTGGCCACGGCGCACGTCCTCTCGTGTCCCGGACGCGCTGCAGCGTGCAACGCTGCTGCGCTGAGCCGGGACCCGGAGACGCAACACGGTGCTATGGGGAGACATGGGCCCCGGCTCTGCGGAGCGGCACTTCGCGCCGCACCGCGTCCGGGGCAAGAGAGCTGAGTTCGAAGAGCGATGGCATCAACGTCAGCCAACAAAAAACGCGGCGTTTCCGCCGCGTTTTTCAATTCATTCTTGCCACCGGTGTTACGCCTGCGGCTGCGGCTCCAGGCCGGGATCCGGATCGGGCCGCGGGCGCGACTTGCCGGCCGGAGGCACGGCGGAGGCGCGCGGCGTGGTCGGCTCGAGCACGGACTCGCGGTTCGGCTTCTTGCCCTTGAGCAGGTCGACGATCTCGTCGCCGGAGAGCGTCTCGAACTCGAGCAGGCCCTTGGCGAGCGCTTCGAGGTCGGCGCGCTTCTCGGTGAGAATGCGGGTCGCCTCGTTGTAGCCCTCTTCGACGAAACGCCGGATCTCGGTGTCGATCTTCTGCACCGTGGCTTCCGATGCGTTCTGGGTGCGCGACACCGACATGCCCAGGAACACCTCGTCCTGGTTCTCGCCATAGGAGACGGTGCCGAGCGCTTCGGACAGGCCCCAGCGCGTCACCATCATGCGGGCCAGGCGCGTGGCCTGCTCGATGTCGGAGGACGCACCCGAGGTCACCTTCTCGCGGCCGAAGATCAGCTCTTCGGCGACGCGGCCGCCCATCATGATGGCGAGGCGCGAGGTCATCTGCTCCAGCGACATCGAGAGCTTGTCGCGCTCGGGCAGCTGCATGACCATGCCCAGCGCACGCCCACGCGGAATGATGGTCGCCTTGTGGATCGGGTCGGTCGCGACGACGTTGAGGCCGACGATGGCGTGACCGCCCTCGTGATAGGCCGTCAGCAACTTCTCTTCCTCGGTCATGACGAGCGACTTGCGCTCGGCGCCCATCATCACCTTGTCCTTGGCCTCCTCGAACTCGGCCTGGGTCACCATCCGCTTGTTGCGGCGGGCGGCGGTGAGCGCGGCTTCGTTGACGAGGTTCATCAGGTCGGCGCCGGAGAAGCCCGGGGTGCCGCGCGCGATGGTCTTGAGATTGATATCGGGCGCCAGCGGCACCTTGCGGACGTGAACCTTGAGGATCTGCTCGCGGCCGACGACGTCGGGATTGGGCACCACGACCTGGCGGTCGAAGCGACCCGGACGCAGCAGCGCGGGATCGAGCACGTCAGGACGGTTGGTCGCGGCGATCAGGATGACGCCTTCGTTGGCCTCGAAGCCGTCCATCTCGACCAGCAGCTGGTTCAGCGTCTGCTCGCGCTCGTCATTGCCGCCGCCGAGACCTGCGCCGCGGTGACGACCGACGGCATCGATTTCGTCGATGAAGATGATGCAGGGCGCGTTCTTCTTGGCCTGCTCGAACATGTCGCGGACGCGCGACGCGCCGACGCCGACGAACATTTCGACGAAGTCCGAACCCGAGATGGTGAAGAACGGCACGTTGGCTTCACCCGCGACCGCACGCGCGATCAGGGTCTTGCCGGTGCCGGGAGGACCGACCAGCAGCACGCCACGCGGAATACGGCCGCCGAGGCGCTGGAATTTGCCGGGATCGCGCAGGAATTCGACGATCTCCTGCAGGTCCTGCTTGGCTTCGTCGACGCCGGCGACGTCCTCGAAGGTGACGCGGCCATGTGCTTCGGTCAGCATCTTCGCGCGCGACTTGCCAAAGCCCATCGCCTTGCCGGCGCCGCCCTGCATCTGCCGCGACAGGAAGATCCAGACGCCGATCAGCGCGATGAAGGGCAGCCAGGAGACCAGCAGCGAGACGAACCACGGCACGTTGTCGCCGGGCGGCTTCGCGGTGATCTGGACCTTGCTGTCATAGAGGCGCTTCACCAGCGTCGGATCGTTCGGCGCATAGGTCTGGAAGCTGGAGCCGTTGGTGAAGGTGCCGTGGATGTCAGGCCCCTGGATCACGACGTCGCGGACATTGCCGCGGTCAACTTCGCTCAGCAGCTGGGAGAAGGCGATGTCCTGCGAGGAGGCGCGCTGACCAGGATTCTGGAAGAGCGTGAACAACGCCAACAGCAGCAAGACAATGATGACCCAGAGGGCGAAATTGCGCAGATTGGCGTTCATCGATCTTCCTTCGTGGTCGCGCGGATCGCGGCCTGATCCTTGGGTAGTGACTAGGGGCAGTACGAGGAAATCCCCAAGGAATCCTCTTGGTTAGACGCATACAATTTAGGTGCCGCCCCGGTCGCTGCCAAGGGAACGAGATGGGACTATTTATCCCATCTTAGAGCGATTCCCGCTGAAATAATGACGCCCGAAGCGGGGTTTTTCCTGCCTGGTTAAGGTGTCCTGACGGCGCGGGGCGGAAACGGCCGGTGTCATGATCCGCCCTCATCCACCCTTCGCGTCGCCTTGACGTTCCCTTGGGACCGCCGGGCCGGCGCAGGCGCGATGTGGATACGCCCCCCGGCAAGGCTGATCAAGGCTCCCGCAAGCGTCTGCTTCAGCACCGGCCGGCCCTTTGAGGCTGCGCGGGGATTTCGCCCCATGGCCTGATCGAGCGCGGCCGAGAGAGTCTCGACCTTGCCGAGTTCCGCCGGGCCTTCATGCCCGAGGGCGTTGATGGCCCGCAGCAAAAGCCGCAGCCGGACTTCCTCCGGAAGGAGGGCAAATGCTTCGGCCTCGAAGCTGCGACCGCCCGCCTGCGGCGCATCGCCGCGCGCCCGAAGCCGAAGGAAGCGTTCGGCCCCGTCGACCAGCACCTCCACGGCCGCATTGGCACGCGACAGCCTGCCTGCGAGCCGCGCGAGGCTCCTGCTGTCGCCGCCTTCGGCCGCAAGCTGCGGCAGCAGCGCGCGCAGCCGTGGCCGGGTGAAGGCGGGGTCGCGGTTGGTGGGATCGTCGGCAAAGCCGATGCCAGCCCGCGTCAACGTCGCGATCAGCTGCGACTTCGGGACATCGAGCAGCGGGCGCGCCAGCACGATGCCGTCGCGCGCGGTGAGGCGGGTCATCGCCGACAGGCCGGCCAATCCGCTGCCCCTGAACATCCGCATCAGCAGGGTCTCGGCCTGGTCGTCGCGGGTATGGGCGGTGAGCACATGGCTCGCTCGGGCGGCGCGCGCCGCCCGCGCGAGCAGGCGGTAGCGGGCGTCGCGCGCGGCGGCGGGCAGTCCCGTCTTCGGCTTGGCACCGCGCCAGCGCAGGGTCCGGTGTGTCAGGCCGAGCCCGGTGGCGAGCCGCTTGACCTCGCGCGCCTCGCGCGCTGCCTCCGGCCGCAGGCCGTGATCGACGGTGACGACGCTGAGAAGCGGGCCCCGCGCAAGGCTGCGCCGCCAGCGCGCCGCGAGCCACATCAGCGCGACCGAGTCGGGCCCCCCGGAGACCGCGAGCACCAAGGCCGGTGCGGTTCTGAACTCGGCGAAGAGCTGCCTTGCCGCGCGCGCCGAGATCGGTGAATTGTCGTCGTCTGGCATGACGCTGCAATCGTCCCCGGATGGATCGACTGTTTAGCGCAACGCGATCCGCCTTGTCAGCGCTTGGCGCTGCGCTCTAAGCGCGATTCTCTGTTTGGGCATGATCTCGTCGGAAAACCGCTGCACACTTTTCCGGATCATGCCTCAGCACTTCACCCGCTTCTGTTCGCGATCCACCGCGGTTTTGACGCCGGCGGAGGCGCGCGGATATTTGCGGCCGACCTCGCCGAAGGCGGCGCAGGCGGCTTCCTTCTCCTTCAGGGCGGCCAGCGACTGGCCGAGCCGCAGCAGCGCGTCCGGCGCTTTGGCCGATTTGTCGTATTTGGTGGTGACGGCGAGGAAGGCTTCCGCGGAGTCGCGATATTGCTGGCGCTGGAAATAGCTTTCGCCGAGCCAGTACTGGGCGTCGCCGAGCAGCGGATCGCTCGGGTATTTCTGCGCGAAATTCTTCATGGTCTGCTCGGCGAGCGCGTAGTCCTTGCGCTGCATGTAGCCGATGCCGAGGTCGAACTCGTCGCGCGGCGTCGCCGAGGGCGGCAGTGTCGCAAGGCCCGGGGCGCCTGACGGCGCGGGATAACCCTGGGTCGCCGGCGGCGCAGCCGCTTGCGGATAGCGGCCGCCGGTGTTGCCGAGATCGAGCGGCTCGCCGGCATTGCGGCCGCCGGGCGCGGCAACCGCGGGCCCTGCCGGGATCGGCTGCTGTCCGCCGCCAAGCGCGCGCGGCGCGCCGGGCGCGCTCGGATTCTGGCCGGGGTCGAAGGCATCGCCGCGGCGGCGCGTGCCGGGTGCGCCGGGCGGCGGCGCTTCCTGGACGATCGGCGCGGGCGCAGCGATCTGCGGCTGCTCGTAGCCCGGCTGGGCGGGCTGCTGCTGGCGATAGGCCGGTGCGACCTGCGCGGGCGGCATCACGGCGACGTTGGGCTGGAGCGGCGCCGGCCCGGGCGCGGCCTGCGCGCCGCCTTCGAGCGCGCGCAGGCGCTCTTCGAGCTGGCGGTTGCGGTATTGCAGCTCCTCGTTCTGGCCGGTGAGCTGGCGCAGTTGGTTCTCCAGCCGCTCGATCCGGATCTCGGGGTCATCGTCCGACTGGGCGACGACGGGCGAGCAGAAAGAGAGCAGCGCGGCGATCGCCACGGTGCCGGTAAAGACCTTGGATCTGGATGACATCTTGCCCTGACGACGAAAGCGAAATGGTCTGCGACGGAACCTTCGACACGCCACACATTGAAAGGCACTACGCCAAAAATGTGACTGCTTCAAAGGGGTTTCTGTCACAGATCGCTGAAACGAAACCGGCGCCCGTGAGGGCGCCGGCATCATCGGTTCCTGAAGATGAACGGCAGCTGACTGGACGTCAGGAGCTCGCGTTCAGCACGGTCACGGCGCGACGGTTCTGCGACCAGCAGGAGATGTCGTTACAGACGGCCACCGGCCGCTCCTTGCCGTAGGAGATCGTGCGCATGCGGTTCGGATCGATGCCGCGCGAGGCGAGGAACGAACGCACCGACTGGGCGCGGCGCGCGCCGAGCGCGATGTTGTATTCGCGGGTGCCGCGCTCGTCGGCGTGACCTTCGATGGTGAAGGAGTAGCGGGGATAGCTCTGCAGCCACTGCGCCTGCTTCTCCAGGGTCACGATCGCCTGCGGGGTCAGATCGGTCTGGTCGCTTTCGAAGAACACGCGGTCGCCCACGTTGACGACGAAGTCCTGCTGGCTGCCCGGCGTCGCGGCATTGGCCATCGCATCCGCGGCAGAGTTCTTGTTGGCGCAGGCGCCCATCGACAGCGCGACGGCAAGCACCGCGGCCAGCTTCAATCCCTGGAGGATACGCATAGGATGTTTCATTCCGGAGCCTCCACGCTCACGTTAGTCCACTGCTGTCCGGTCTACAGGGGGTTGGTTAAGCGAACGTTCCGTCAACCTTGACGGAACCTTGCCTCAGCCGGTCAAATGCCCCCAACCAGCGAAAAGCACCCGTCATGGTTAATGGGTTGTAAATGTGGCGCGAGGGTGAAGGCAAGCCGCGTTAGCCGGCAAAATCGCCGGCCTTGCTTGAATTTTGGGCCTGAGAGCGGGAAGCGCGGCGCGTCCTGGGCAGAGGCAGGCCCGGCAGACTTCAGGCGTGGGCGGCGTCCGCCACCAGCACCGGCCGCTGAGGGACCTGGCGCTGGCCGCCGCGCCCGAACAGCATCCGCCGTTCGAAGGCGGTGGACCGCATGATCGGATAGCGCTCGAACACCTTCTTGCGGAAGGCCGGGAAGTCCGCCGCCATCAGGCCGAACGGCTTGGTGAGACCGGGCACGAGCCGGGGCTCGGCGATGGTCTCGTGCAGGAACACCCGGCGATAGAACGCCTGATGCTCGGAACGCACGATCGCAAGGCCGAGATCGGCATTGAAATGCTCGCAGGCCATGTAGGCGAGACGCGTGGTCAGATAGGGCAATTCCGGAACGCGCTTGACCTGGTCGGGATCGGCGACAAAGCGGGTCGGATCGATCATGACCTCGCCGCGATCGAGCCGCGGCAGCAGGATCTCCGGGAAGACGTCGGCCGAGGTGGACTCGCGCCATTCGGAGGTCAGCACGCTGATGCGCACCGAGCTGCACAACTGGCCACGGAGATAGACGCCGAAGGTCCACGCGTTCGGCAGCTCGTCGTAACGGTCGGTGACGCGCGCGTCCGCCGATTCCTTGACGGCGCCTTCGCGCAAATACGCGCGGTAGCGGAGGTTGTAGATCTCCTCCTTGTCCGCGGCCGTCTCCGCGAGATGATAATCGACGTCGGTCAGGAGCTCCGCACCCCGTCCAACAGCCGAAATGATCGCTCTGGCTGAGGACTGCATTCCAACTCCTTACCCACCACCGCTCACCACAAACGCACGAGAACAACTTCCGCGCGCGTGATGATTTATTAACAGCTTCTTAACAACGAAGCAAAGCAATCGAAGGGTTAGGGTTAACCCCCCGTAGGACTACGGTGCCCGGCAACAGACTGAAACGACAGGAAATTCCCGGAAGCGGACTCAGGCGAAAGAGCGCGCGCCGACGACGTGGAGCAGGCTCTCGCCGCGCCGTCCATGCGAGGCGTTCAGCAGCTGGCGCATCCGTACGGCGGGCACCGGACGGCTGAACAGATAGCCCTGCGCCTCCGACACGGTGCCGTCGGCGCTGATCAGCTCGAGCTGCTCGTTGGTCTCGATGCCCTCGACCACGACCGCCATGCCGAGGTCGGCGGACAGGCGCGCGACGCCGCGCAGCAGCGTCAGCGGCCGGTCGGTGTCGATGCCCTCGAGGAAGGAGCGGTCGATCTTGACCTTCTGCATCGGGAAATTGTGCAGATAGCTGAGGCTGGAATAGCCGGTGCCGAAATCGTCCAGCGAGATGCGCACGCCGAGCGCATGCAGCTGCGACAGGATATCGTGGGTCAGCTGGGTGTTGCGCAGCAGCGAGGATTCGGTGATCTCGATCTCGAGCCGATGCGCCGGCAGCCCCGAGACCTCCAGCGCGTAGCGGATTTCGCTCAGCACGTCGCGCTGGTGGAACTGCTGCGGCGAGAAGTTGACGGCGACGCTGACACCCTCCGGCCACTTCATGCATTCCATGCAGGCGCGGCGCAGGATCCAGCGGCCGAGATCGACGATCAGGCCCATGTCCTCGGCGACCGGGATGATGTCGACCGGCGAGACCGTGCCGCGCACCGGATGATTCCAGCGCAGCAGCGCCTCGCAGGTGGTGATCTTGCCGGACTTCAGATTGACCAGCGGCTGGTAGAACAGCTCGAACTCCTCGTTGGCGAGCGCCTTGCGCAGGTCGAGTTCGAGGATGCGGCGGGCCTCGACGGTCGCCGCCATCTCGTCGCGGAAGAAGCAGAAGGTACCGCGGCCGTCGGCCTTGGCGCGGTACAGCGCCATGTCGGCGTTCTTGAGCAGCGTGTCGGCGCTGACGTCGCCGTGCGGCGAGGTCAGCGCGATGCCGACGCTGGCGCCGATCTCGACCAGATGATTGTCGATGCGGTAGCGCTCGCTCAGGCGCTCGACGATGCGGCGGGCAAGGCTGGCCGCGTCCTCGGCCGCGTTGATGTTCTGCTGGAACACGACGAACTCGTCGCCGCCGAAGCGCGCGACGAAATCCTCCGGCCGCAGCATCTCGCGCAGGCGGTTGGCGACCGCGCAGAGCAGCTGGTCGCCGCAGGGATGGCCGAGCGTGTCGTTGACCTGCTTGAACTGGTCGAGATCGACGAACAGCAGCGCCGAGAGCCGCTCGGCATGGTGTGCGTTGGCCAGCAGCCGCCCGATCTCGTCGCGGAATAACACCCGGTTGGGCAGCGCGGTGAGCTCGTCATAGCGGGCGAGATGGCTGATCCGGGCTTCGGCGTTGGTGCGTTCGGTGATGTCTTCCAGCAGCAGCACGGTGCCGCCACCGGTCATCGGCTGGAACGTCCAGGACAGGGTACGGCCGCGCGATACGTCCGGATCGGCGGTGACGATCTCGCAGATCCGCGCATGCGCGATCTCGGCCAGAACCTGGTTGCCGCTCTCGGCCGAGATCGTGCCTGCGGCGATGCAGGCCGACATGATATCGGCGGCGGTGGCGCCGCGCTTGACCAGATCTTCCGGCAGGCCCATCAGCTCGCCGAAGCGGTGGTTCATCACCGCAAGGCGGCCATCGGCGCGGAACATGCACAGGCCGTGCGGCATGTTGTTGAGCGCGGTATCGAACTGGCTCGCCAACGCGGATTCGCGGAAGCTCGAGGTCAGTGCCTTGACGAAGATCGCATGCAGGCTGAGGTTGATGTTCTTCAGCCCGATGAAGAAGAACACGAGCAGGATAGCGAGCCCGATGTGGTAGGGGCCGCCGTGCAGCAGCAGCGCGAGCGACATCGGACCGCAGGCGAGCGCGACGTGCCACTGGATCACCCGGGGCTGGCCGTAATTGCGGGCGGCGCCGCCGGCGGTATAGCCGATGCCGATGGCGACAGCGAGCATGTCGGCGACCGAATCGTCGTTGTTGTAGATGACGACGAAGGACCAAATGCCGAGAACTGCGGCATAGCTGAGCGCACCGAACCAGTAGCGCGGCTCGAGATGTTTGGCCTCTTCGAACGTCAGGGGAAAGGTGCGGTTCTCGTATCCACGCATCTGGAACGCGCGCGCGGTGCCGATGGCGATCAGCAGAAACGCGATCGGCCACAGCCAGACATCACCGGTCTTCAGCGCAGTCAGAACCGCGGCCACGGCCGCGGAGGCCGAGCCCAGAAAGATCGCCCAGAAATTCTGAACCATAGAGTTGATGAGAGCGGCGTAGAGTATCGGCTCCAGCTCGTCTCGATCGCTCTGCTTCTGGTCAGCCAGCTGCATTGCTTGTTACGCGTCCTGTTCGGCGCGTACTTTTACTCAAGCCAGATGAAGCCTTTCTGAGGGAACATCGTTAAAGTCGAGTTGTTTTTCGGCAATAGCGAACCCATTTCTGCTGAAATATCAAGCAACTAGGCAAGCGTTGCCGGGCACAAGGTGAAGGAAAGCTTGCTTTCCGCACCGAACCCGAAAAAATCGGCGCGTTTTTTCGAAAACATCGCGCGTCCAAACGCGCGATGTTTTAGCTCCGATGGTCCTCAGCCTGCGGTCGAGGACAACAGCGGCGACCATGCCGGGTCGGAAGCAAAGCCCGGCGTCGGCACCTTCAGCTCGTTGCGGCCGGAGATGTCCACCGAGTACAGCGACGGTCCGCCGCTGCCGCCGGGATCGCGGAAGAACATCAGCACGCGTCCGTTCGGCGAGAAGGTCGGGCCCTCGTTGTGATAGCCCGATGTGAGCAGCCGCTCGCCACTGCCATCCGGCTTCATCACGCCAATCGAGAACTGCCCGCCGCCCTGCCTGGTGAAGGCGATGTAGTCACCCTTCGGCGACCACACCGGCGTCGAATAGGTGGCGTTGGTGTCGTCCTTGGAGAAGGAGATGCGCTGCGCAGCTCCCCCGCCCGCGGCCATCACGTAAATCTGCGAGCGGCCGCCACGATCGGATTCGAAGCAGATGCGGGTGCCGTCCGGCGAGTAGGACGGAGAGGTGTCGATCGCCGGCGTGTCGGTGAGGCGCGTGGTCGCGCGCGAGCGCAGATCCATCACGAACAAATTGGAATTGCCGCCCTGTTGCAGGCTCATGATGACGCGCTGGCCGTCCGGCGAGAAACGCGGCGCAAAGGTCATGCCGGGGAAGTTGCCGACGATCTCGCGCTGGCCGGTCTCGATGTTGAAGAGATAGACCTTCGGATCGCCCTGCCCGAACTCCATATACGTGATCTCTTGCGAGTTCGGCGAGAAGCGCGGCGTCAGCACGAGGTCGGAGCCGCGGGTGAGGTACCGCACATTGGCGCCGTCCTGATCCATCATGGCGAGCCGCTTGACGCGACGCTCCTTCGGGCCGGTCTCGTCGACGAAGACGACGCGGCTGTCGAAATAGCCCTTCTCGCCGGTCAGACGCTCGTAGATCTGGTCGGAGATGATGTGGGCGATGCGGCGCCAATATTCCGGCGAGGTGAAATATTGCTGACCGGTGAGTTGCTGGCCGGAAGCGACGTCCCACAGCCGGAATTCGGCCTTGAGCCGGCCGTCCGGCTGTCGCGTCATGCGGCCGGTAACCAGCGCCTGGGCGTTGATCGTCTTCCAGTTCTGGAATTGCGGCGCGACGTCGATGTTGCCGATGCGCTCGATGAAGGCGGCCTGGTCAATCGGGTTGAAGAGCCCGGAGCGCTTCAGATTGTTGGTGATGACCTGTGTCACGCCGTTGCCGACGTCGCCATCCGACGGCGAACCAGGCACGAAATTGGTGATCGCGATCGGCATCGGGGCAACGTTGCCTTCGGTGATCTGCAATCGGGTCTGCGCCTCCGACGTAGACGGCAACAGCAGCCCTGCCGTTACGCTTGCTCCGCCGAGGACAAATTGCCGACGATTCAGCGCGATTGAAAAAGGTGCGAAAGACGTCACGGACATTGCGAGCTCACGTTTGGAAACATTAACTGCGAAACATTTCGCTGGGATCGAAATCTATGATGACGTCGCGCCAAAGTTCGTACGTCTCGGTACGAAGCATCATATACGGTTGTCCCTGTAAGACGGCTCTGATCACCGCATCGACGGCTGCCTGATAACGCGGTGAACTGCCCTTGGACATGACTTGAGGTGGCGCACTCAATCTGCGATCCGGGCCAAGCTGCAGGCGCAGAGTGACAACCAATTCCTCCGGATGCTCCATATTCGGCGGGACATTCCAGTTACTCTTAACCCGCGCCTTGAAAGCATCGATCTCCGACTGCGACAAAGTCGCGGCCGTGCCGCGCGTGGTCCCGAGGGAGGCGGAGGCGTTCAGAGTCGCACCGGTGATCGCCTGCCGGGTCGGATCGCGCTTGTCGATCAACGCGGCGATCTTGCTCTGGTCAAACACTCGTTCCTGCTTCGGCTTCGGCGGCTGCGGTTGGGCCTGGGCGGGCTTGGTTTCCTGCTTCGGCGTCGGCTTCTTGGCGTCCGGTTTCTTGATCGCTTCGGCGATCGGGTCTTCCTTGGCCAGGTCGGGCTTCTTTTCGGCCGGCTTCTGCTCTTCCTTCGGTTTGTTCTCGGCGACCGGCTTCGGCGGATCGGGCTTCTTCTCGACCGGCTTCTCCACGGGTTTCGGCGGCGGCTCCGGCGCGGAAGAGGTGACGATCTCCTTCTTCTCAGTCACCTTCCCGATCGCGTCCTCGAGGGGCTTCACCTCGGCCACTTTCTCGACCATCGGCTTCGGCTTGTCTTTTTGGCCGGTCTTGATGCCCGCGGTCATCTTGGAAAGCTGATCGGATGTGACAGACTCGATATCGATGGCCTCCATCGGCGGGGCTTCCATCGAGCGGGACGAAAAGGTAACCAGTCCCCATCCCAGCACGAGGACGTGGAGGGCAATCGACGCAACGAGTGTCTTGTCGACGTTCACCTTCACCGGCCTAGGACCCCTGATCCGCTTCCGTGACGAGCGCCAGCTTCTTGAATCCGGCCCCGGACAACAGGCCCATCACCCTGGCTACCGTGCCGTAATCCGCCTTCTTGTCGGCGCGCAGATAGATGCGCTCCTCAAGCCCGCCGCGGGCGTCCGTGATCGCCTTCAGCTTCGGCACCAGCTCGTTGATCGCGATCTCGGAATCGTTGATGAACACCTTGCCCTTGATGTCCACCGACATCTGGATCGGCTTCTGGTCGTTGTTTTCGAGGCTCTTGGCCTGGGTCTGCGGCAGGTCGAGCGGCACACCGACTGTCAGCATCGGCGCCGACACCATGAAGATGATGAGCAGCACCAGCATCACGTCGACCATCGGCGTGACGTTGATCTCGGCCACGACCGGCTTGCGCCGGCCGCGGCGCCCGCCGCCTCCGGACGAACTGGCTACATTCATCGCCATGATCGAGTGCCCAAATGTGCCTTCACACCATTATACATGCCGCCCGTCAGCCACGCTCGTCGATCTGACGGGACAGGATGGCGGAAAATTCATCAGCGAAGCCTTCGAGCCGCTGGGCCTGCCGGTTCACCTCGGAGGTGAACTTATTGTAGAAGATAGTGGCAGGAATGGCGGCGATAAGGCCGACCGCGGTCGCAAACAGCGCCTCCGCGATACCGGGGGCCACCACCGCCAGAGAGGTATTTTTCGACGCCGCGATCGACTGGAAGCTCGACATGATGCCCCAGACCGTGCCGAACAGGCCGACGAAGGGGCCGGCGGAGCCGACGGTGGCGAGCACCAGCAGGCGGCGTTCCAGCCGCTCGACCTCGCGGGCGATCGAGACGTTCATGACCTTGTCGATGCGCATCTGAAGGCCCGCGACCGAGCGGGCCTGGTTCTCGAAGGAGCGCTTCCACTCGCGCATCGCCGCGACGAAACAGGCCGCCATCGAATGCGTCGGCTTGGCCGAGAGGGTGCGGTAGAGTTCCTCGATCGACTCGCCGGACCAGAATGCCTGCTCGAAACGGTCCATCGAGCGGCGGGTGCGGGAAAACAGGAAGATCTTGTCGATGGCGATCGCCCAGACCCAGACCGAGCAGGCGAGAAGCCCCAGCATCACCGCCTTCACGATCCAGTGAGCCTGCCAGAACAGCGCAATCAGCGACACGTCCGCGGAAGCGGCAACCGGAAGGGCGGATTGAGCCATTTCGGCCGGATTCATCAGCAGTATCCTCTCGAGGCGATCGTTACGTCATGTCCCGGCAGCAAATGGTCGCCGGTTCCCCAACAGCCGCGCAAACCGGCGCGGCCGGCAAGCCCGCTCAAAGCCTGGTCTTTCTGGGGTGCAGGGCTCGTCCAAAGCCGGTCGCCTGCATTCCCTGCCAAGATGTCAAAACTATGGGCCTTGACCGCAGCTTTGGGCGCGATTGTCCGTCATTACCAGAGCCCGCCGATGGTTAATGCGAGGTTACCAGAGGCGAATTTGGCTGCGGGAAAGGTAGGCAGCGCAGGGGGATGGCCGTTTTGCCGCGGCAAGCGCGGTCATCGAGGTTCGAAGGAGCGAGCCGCTGGCAGCTTGGGGGGAGAGCCCGCCGGTTTCCTTCCGACCCGTCGTCCTCAGGTGACGGATGACAGATGATTTCGCCTCCCCTCACCACTTCTCCTTCGAGGTCCGCACGTCGAGTTCGAACGACCAGGCCCGTTCGGGCTGGCGGTAGAGGAAGGTAAAGGCATCGACGATGCCCTCGATGTCGATCAGGCTGTCCTCGCGGCCGGCGGCGTCCGGAAAGCGCGAAAAGATCTTGTCGCCGGCGATCGCGCCATCGACCACGACGTGGCCGACATGGATGCCGTCGCTCGCATATTCCTTGGCCATCGCCTGCGCCAGCGTGCGCAGGCCGGCCTTCGACGCGTTGAAGGCGCCGTAGCCGGAGCGTCCGCGCAGCGAGGCGCTGGCGCCGGTGAAGAGCAGCGTGCCGGCGCGCTTCGGCACCATGCGGCGCACCGCCTCGCGCCCGAACAGGAAGCCGCCGAAGCACACCACGCGCCAAGCGTTCTCGAAATAATCGGCGTCCATCTCGATGATCCTGCCGGGCGTGTTGTTGCCGGCGTTGTAGATGGCAAGGTCGAGGTTTTCGCCGGCGGCGTCGAACAGCGCGACGATGTCGCCTTCCTTCGTCGCGTCGGCGGCGAAGGGCACGGCGATGCCGCCCGCTTTCGTGATGTCATCGGCAACGGCCTGCAGCGCGGACAGCGTCCGGCCCGCGACGATCACTTTCAGCCCGTCGGCCGCAAAGCGCTTGCACAGCCGGGCCCCGAGCCCGCGGTCCGGGCCGACGCCGATCACGATTGCCGTCTTCATCTGCAATTCTCCTGGGAATCGATCGATCGCTTCAGGCCGCCGAGGCCGGCGCGGGACAGTTGGTGAGGCGCGCGGGATTGCCGACGGCGGTGCAGCCGGCGGGCACATCCGATGTCACGACGGTGCCGGCGCCGATCCTGGCAAAATCGCCGATGCTGATGTCGCCGAGGATGGTTGCGCCCGCGCCGATATAAACGCCTCGGCCGATGCGCGGCGAGCGCGCCGGCAGCTCACCGCGGCGACCGATGCTGACGTTCTGGAGGATCGTGACCTCGTCGCCGATCGCGACATTCGCACCGATCACGATGCCCGTGGCATGGTCGAGATAGACGGATGAGCCGATCTTCGCGGCGGGATGAATGCTGACTTGCAGGACGTTCGACGCCTCGTTCTGAAACAGCAGCGCCGCATCGCGATGGCCATGATGCCAGAGCCGGTTGGAGACGCGCCAGGCTTGCAGCGCGACATAGCCCTTGAAGTGAAGCAGCGGCGCGAGCAGGCTGGTGATGGCGGGATCACTGCGCACGATCGCCTGCAAATCGCAGGCAGCGGCCTCGATCAACTCCGGCGAGCGGCGAAAGGCGTCGCGGGCAAAGGACGCGAAACGCGTTTGCTCCGCCGCATTGTTGCCGAGCCTGCGCCCGATCAGACCGGCAAGGGCGGCAGCAAGATTGTCGTGGTCGAGAATGGCGCCGGCGAGCGATTGGCCGAAGACGGGATCGGATGCGGCCGCGCGCTGCGCCTCATCGAATATCTTGCGCCAGAGACCGTCGTTTGCCGAGGTTGCAGCCGTCATCGTCGCCGCCTCCGGGATTTGCGCTCAGGTTTCGAATATAGGCCCTGGGCAGGACGCGCGCCACGCCGCCCCAGCGGCATACTTGAGCAGCCTACTTGGCTACCCCCTTGGCTACCCCTTGGCAAACATGCCGCACCTTCCCCGTGAGGCTACGAGCTTGCACGCCAGGCAGCCGCGACCATATATTCGGCTGAGTTTTCGGCCGATGCTGCTTCGGCCGAGGATGTACAGGCAAAGCATCCGAGCCCCCGCGGTGGTCCGCCATCCGCGGTTTTTTTGTCCCCGGCGCCCCTGTGCTGCCGACGCGAATCGTCCCCTCACCCAAGGTCACGCCTAGACATGTCGCCCAACGCGCCCGCCGACGACCACCACGACGACGTCATGTACCCCTCCGCAATCCCGTTCGTGCTGGTCCATCTCGGCTGCTTTGCGGCGATCTGGTCGGGCGTCACCTGGCAGGCCGTCGCGATCTGCGCTTCACTCTACGTCGTGCGCATGTTTGCGATCGGGGCCGGCTATCACCGCTATTTCTCGCACAAGGCCTTTGCCACCGGCCGGGTGTTTCAGTTCATCCTGGCCTGTCTCGCGCAGAGCACCGCGCAGAAGAGCGTGTTGTGGTGGGCGGCCAAGCACCGGCACCATCATCTGCATTCCGACACCGAGCTGGACGTGCATTCGCCGCGTCAGCGCGGCTTCCTGTACAGCCATCTCGGCTGGATCTTCTACCGCGAGCACGACGGGACCGACCTCGTGAAGGTCGGCGATCTCACCGTCTATCCGGAACTCATGTGGCTGCATCGGCTCGAGCTGCTGCCGGCCTTCGTGCTCGCAGGGCTCTGCTTCCTGGTTGCGGGGTGGTCGGGTCTGGTGGTCGGCTTCCTGTGGAGCACGGTGCTGGTCTATCACGCGACCTTCTGCATCAACTCGCTTGCCCATGTGCACGGACGCAAGCGCTACGTGACGGGCGACGATTCCCGCAACAACTGGCTGCTGGCGTTGTTCACGATGGGCGAGGGCTGGCACAACAATCACCACGCCTACCAGAGCAGCGTGCGGCAAGGCTTTCGCTGGTGGGAAATCGACGTGACCTTTTACGTCCTGACGATCCTGTCCTGGTTCGGCATCGTCTGGAACATGAAAGCGCCGCCCGAACTGGTGCTGCGCAACGAGCAGCCGCTCGGATCGCGGGTCATCAATCGCGCAGCCCGCCAGCTTGCCGGACGGTTCGATGCTCATGCTCTCGCGGACGCGATCTCCTCCGCGCTGCGCCGCGCCGATCTGGCCCAGTTGCAGCTGCCGACGCTGCACGACATCCTCGATCGCGCCCATGAAGGCGTCGACGCGCTGACGCATCTGCAACTGCCGAGGATTCCGACCCGCGAGGAGTTCCTTGCCGAGGCCAGGGCGATGTTCGCGCGGACGCGATCGCTCAACGAGATCGTGGACCACGCCTACGAGCAGTTCCTGACGTCGGTGCGCGCGCAGCTCGTGACGGTGCGCTGAACAGAGGCGCGCTGGACTTTCCGGCCATGCTGCTTGCGCAGGCTGAGCGCATAGAGCCAGCCGCCGGCCGCGACGAGGACGGGAAGCCCATAGAGCGCGAAATCGCGGATCAGCATCATGGCGAAAGGTCCGCTGTCGCGAACGTGATGGCTCGCCGGAGCGCGAACGCGGCAAGCTGATAGAGGGCGAGGCTGAGAAGGACCTTCCAGGCGTTGCCGACCACGAGCTCCGGATAGAATTTGATCTCGGTCGGCCATCCGTTCAGGAACGCGATCGCGAGCGGCACGGAGGCGCCATGCCGGTCGAACAGTGCCGAGGCACGCGCGAGCAGCGCGATGTGCCGGTTGATCTGCCCGTGCTCGGCTTTCGTCATGGCCCGTACCCGTCGACACACGCGGAAAACGCGCGTTCACGGCTTAGTCGAGGCTCGCGCGGATCGGGTTCTAGGGGCTTGCGGAGATCCCCAAAAAACCAAACCGCCCGCCTGCGGGTTGCGCAAGCGGGCGGCTCGGGGCCATCAGGACTTTGGGGGCATGTGCCTGAAGGCTTTGAGATGTGTCCGGATCAGCCGTTCAGGATCAGCTCTGGGGCTGGTCGGTCGGCGGCGGGGTCGGACGCGTCTTGTGCTGGGCCATGAACTGGTCGAACTCTTCCTTGTCCTTGGCGTGGCGCAGACGATCGAGGAAGTTCTTGAACTCGACCTGCTCCTCCTCGAGCCGCTGCAGCGTCTCGGTGCGGTATTCGTCGAAGGCGCGGTTGCCGCTCGAGGGCGGGCCGAAGCCGAAGCCGAAACCGCGGCGCTCCATGCGGCCGCGCATGCGGTCCATCTTGTACTGCATCCGCTCCATCTTGTTCTGCCAGCGATCCTGGTGGCTCCAGCAACCCATTTTTCTGCTCCCGAGTGTGAAAAAGAGAAGGGCAAGTCCGATCGGCCACCAGATGATGAAGCCGAGGATGGTCACGGCGATCCAGCCGGGATGCCAGGGCGTGTCCAGCATGTGGGGGCGCTCGTAGCGTTCATCCGAGGAACCGCGCCATCGATTGACATCAGCGGTGTAGGCCATTTCCATCTCCGTCACGGCACCAGCGCCGTTGTGAATGTAAATAACATTCACATAGCTAGATCATCCCGCGATTTTGTCAAGCCGGCCGCCTGACAGGGTCGCCGAATTATTTGCGCAATTTTATTTCGGCTTGCCCCAAGGACCGCCCGGAGCGCCACCGGGCGGCACGCCTGAAGCGGAGGATGCCTCCGGTGGCACCGGCGGCGGCTCCGCACTCTTCGGCGCGGGACGGCGGTCGGTCGGGAAGCCGAGCCCGCGCAGATAGATCAGCACCTCGGCCTCCAGCAGCTCGTCCGGCGACATCGGCAGTTTTCGCCGCGCGGCATCGCCTCGGGAAAACAGCGAGGCCACACCATGCGCCATCGACCAGATGTGCAGCGCCATCATCATCGCCGGCGGACGCGGCGTACCGGGCGGCGCGAGTGCCGCCAGCCGCTCGGCGGCCGCGCGAATGATGTTGAAAGCACGCTCGCTGGCGGCCTGGAGCGCCGGATTGGCATCGACCGGCAGGCCCGATTCGAACATCGCATTGTAGAAGGCGGGCTCCTCGCGCGCGAAGGCGAGATAGGCCTTGCCGACCCGCTCGAACGCGGTGACCGTATCGGGCCGGCCATCGTCCCATGCCGCGGTCAGGCGCGCCTCGAACTGCTCGAAGCCGCGCTGGGCGATCGAGGACAAGAGCTCGTCCCGATCGCGAAAATGGCGGTAAGGCGCCGCGGCGCTGACGCCGGCCATGCGCGCGGCATCGGCAAAGGTGAAGCCGGCGGCGCCCTTCTCGGCGATCAGCCCGAGGGCCGCCTGCAACAGGGCTTCCTTCAGATTGCCGTGGTGATAGCCGCGCTCGGCGCGGCGCTGCTCCTTGCGCCAGCTCATGTGAACGAGCTTTACATGAGCCGGGCGTGAAGGTCACTAGCCGGAATGGAGCGTGATTAACCCGTAGCTCCACGGTCCTGCCGGGCCGATGCCTCGGCATCGGGCCCGGAAACGATCGCTTCGCAGGTTAAAGCTGCGGAATCGGCAGCACGGGCATGACCTCGATCGCCTCGCCCGGGAAGATCGCAAAATGCGGGTGGTTCTCGAACAGTTTGGCGGCTTCCTCCTGCGAGGCCGCCCGCACCACCGTAAAGCCGGTCAGCGCATTGCTGATCTCGGCGATGCCGCTTCCGTCGATCCTGCGGGTCTTGCCGAGCGGACCGCCCATCTCGACGATGACGGCCTTGTGCTTCTCGACCCAGCCGTGCCAAGCGGCCATGCCCTCCCGCTCCCTGGCCTTGCGTTCGGCCTCGGGCATCGCATGCCAGGCCTTCATCTTTTCGCCGCTCATGCTGCCGAGATAGACGGCGAGGAATTTATGTTCGGTGCTCATGGTTCTCTCCCTTGTTGATCGCGATTGACGACGGCCGCGACGTCGTCGCGGCCGAGGTGGTTACTTCCTGAGGGCGTCGAAGCCGGCAGCTGCCGCCTGCACGTCAGGTGGAAAGTCGGCCATTTCCTGCACCTGCCGGATCTCGATCACCTCGTTGGCCGAGGCCGGACACTTCTTCGCCCAGCCGATCGCCTCTGCACGCGAGGCAACCTCGATCATCCAGTAGCCGCCGAGGACTTCCTTGGCTTCAGCGAAGGGACCGTCGGTCACGACAGGCGCGCCGGTCGCGAACGAGACGCGCGCGCCCGTCGACGGCGGATGCAGGCCGTCGAGCGTGATCAGGACACCGGCATCTTTCAGCGCCTCGTTGTAACGCATCATCGCCGCGACACGCTCGGGATCGAGTTGGACGTCCGCCGGCGCGCTCTCGTAGCCGAGCGGGATCATCAGCATCATGAATCGCATGGAACCTCCCTGTTTGGCTCCTCATTCCGGGCTCGCGCTCCGGGACCACAGCGAACGCGCAGGCCGAACCGGCCCGGGCTGCTCCCCTTCAAGACGAACGAGGTTTTGACGAACCGACAAGGTGACAAAAACTTTTCAGGTGGCTGTTGCGCCGCACCGGGCAAACAATCCTGCGAATGCGCTTCCGTACAAATACGGCCCGCCAGAGAACGGCGCCGTGCATATGGATCGAGAAAGCCTGCCCGCTGAACAACATGGCCGGCGCACGTGGAAATACGGAATCCATGCAGAATATTGCAAGGGTTTACAGTTGCTCAACAACAGCATGCAACTTTCCAATCCCCGACAGAGCGATCTGGCAATCGGGCCGATTCGTTTCCCGGGCATTGCGGAGCTTACGTGTTTAATTTTCAGAGCAGGAAAGTCAGGCACGCAGTCGCGGAAGTCGAAGCGCTCGATCGGTCGCAGGCCGTGATCGAATTCGGTCTCGACGGCACCATTCTCGACGCCAACGAGAACCTTCTCAAGATGAGCGGCTACACGCTCGCCGAGATCAAGGGCAAGCATCACAGCATCTTCGTCAGCCCGGCCGAGCGCGAGAGCGCACGCTACCGCGATTTCTGGGCCAGCCTGAACCGCGGCGAATTCCAGACCACGCAATACCGGCGCTACGGCAAGAACGGCAAGGAACTCTGGGTCCACGCCTCCTACGCGCCGCTGCTCGACGAGAACGGCCGAGTGGTGAGCTTCATCAAATTCGCCACCGACATCACGGCCTACAAGATGAGGAGCATGGAGGAAGCGGGCAAGCTCGCCGCGATCAGCCGCGCACAGGCCGTGATCGAGTTCAACATGGACGGCACCATCGTCACCGCCAACGAGAACTTCCTGAACGCGATGGGCTATTCGCTGGACGAGATCCAGGGCAAGCACCACAGCATGTTCGTGACGCCGGAGGATCGCGCAAGCTCCGCCTATGCCGATTTCTGGGCGCGGCTGAACCGCGGCCAATTCGAGGCGGCCGAATACAAGCGGATCGGCAAGGGCGGCAAGGAAATCTGGATCCTGGCGACCTACAACCCGATCCTCGACGAAATGGGCCGGCCGTTCAAGGTGGTGAAGTTCGCCACCGACGTCACCGCACAGAAGATGAAGGCGGCCGACAATGACGGCCAGCTCGCCGCGATCCAGAAGTCGCAGGCGGTGATCGAGTTCAACATGGACGGCACGATCCGCACCGCCAACCAGAACTTCCTCAGCGCGATGGGTTACTCCCTGGCCGAGATCAAGGGCCAGCATCACTCCATGTTCGTCGAGCCGAACGAGAAGAACTCGCCCGCCTACCGGCAGTTCTGGGAGACGCTTGGCCGCGGCGAATACCAGGCCGCCGAGTACAAGCGCATCGCCAAGGGCGGCCGCGAGATCTGGATCCAGGCGTCCTACAATCCGATCCTCGACCTCAACGGCAAGCCGTACAAGGTGGTGAAATACGCCACCGACATCACCGCGCAGGCGATCGGCCGCAAGAAGGCCGACAATGCGCGCGGGCTGATCGAGGCGGTCGCCGCCGGCAGCGAGCAGATGAGCGCCTCGATCCGCGAGATCTCCGAGACCATGGCAAAGTCGCGCGAGAACTCCAAGGTCGCGACCTCGAGGGTCGAGGCCGCCGACGGCCAGGCCCAGAAGCTGAACGCGGCCGCGCAGGCCATGAGCGGCATCGTCGAGATGATCGCCGGCATCACCAGCCAGATCAATCTGCTCGCGCTCAACGCCACGATCGAATCGGCGCGCGCGGGCGAAGCCGGCCGCGGCTTCGCCGTGGTCGCCTCCGAGGTGAAGAACCTCGCCAACCAGGCCAAGCAGGCCACCGACACGATCACCTCCGAGATCGACGCGCTGAACACCATCTCGGGCGACGTCGCGAGCTCGTTGACCGCGATCAAGGCCGCGATCGCCGGCGTCAACGAGTTCATCGCCTCCACCGCGGCCGCGGTCGAGGAGCAGAGCATCGTGACCTCGGACATGTCGGCCAACATGCAGCGTGCCTCGGCGGAGCTGTCATAGGCAGCTTCCATCGCCGCCTCGCCCGCCCCGTCGGCGACGCATCGAAGATCGGCGCGGCCCGCATGCGCATGGAATGACGTGCACGGTCGCCAATTGTTCATTGCTGTGCCTGCCAATCGAAAAATGGTTGCACAATCAATGCGTGTATGGCCTATTACCCGACGGGGATGAGGAAACAGCGAGGCTGTCGCCAGCCGTTCGCAGTTTGCCGTCGATTTGGGGCCGAGACAGTTCTTATGAGATCGAAGATCGGGGCGGTGCCCCTTTTGCTTGTCGGATTTTTGTTGGCGAGTTGCGCGAGCCCACGCGGCCTCGATGAACCGCCGACGCAGCTTCCGCCATTGAAGCCGGGTCTTGGCCGCGTCTATTTCGTCCGGCCGGGCGAATTTGCGGGTTCGGCCGTTCAGCCCGAGATTCGGATGAACAATGAAGTCGTCGGCAGATCCACGCCCGGCGGGTTCTCCTATGTCGACCGCCCACCGGGGAAATACACCGTGACGACCGCAACCGAGGTCGAAAACGCGGTGACGTTCCAGCTGGCGGCCGGCGAGACCAAGTACATCAAGACCGCAGTGTCAGCCGGCATCCTCGTTGGCCACGTCACGCCGACGCTGGAATTCCCCGAGCAGGGACAATCCGACATCAACCGCCTCCGATACGTCGGCAAGCCCTGATCGCTTGCGCGGGGGCCGCTAAACTGTCATGTCGCTGTCCCGAGCAAAGGACAGCGTCATGACCTCCTCCCCCGCCAAAGTCGCCCTGGTCACCGGAGCCGCGCGCGGCATCGGGCTTGCGACCGCGAAGAAATTCCTCGGTGAAGGCTGGCGCGTGGCACTGCTCGACATCGAGGGCGAGTTGCTCGGCCGGGCGGTCGCCGAGATCGGCCAAAGCGAGGCGACGCTGGCGCTCACCTGCGATGTCTCGGACGCGACCGCGGTCGGCGACGCGATGACGGCGGTCGCGCGGCGGTTCGGCCGGCTGGATGCGCTCGTCAACAATGCCGGCATCGCCGTGTTCGCGCCGCTGATGGAGACGTCGGATGCCGACTGGCGCCGCGTGCTCGAGGTCAACCTCACCGGCCCGTTCCTCTGCACCAGGGCGGCGGTGCCCTTGATGCGCGACAGCGATGGCGGCGCCATCGTCAACATCACCTCGATCTCGGCGGTGCGCGCCTCGACGCTGCGCTCGGCCTACGGCACCAGCAAAGCGGGCCTTGCGCATCTGACCAAGCAGCTCGCGGTCGAGCTCGCCTCGCTCAACATCCGCGTCAATGCGGTCGCGCCGGGGCCGGTCGACACCGCGATGGCCAAGCAGGTCCACACCAGGGAAATCCGCGCCGACTATCACGACGCCATTCCGCTCAACCGTTACGGCCTGGAAGAGGAACTTGCGGAGGCGATCTATTTCCTGTGCTCAGGCAATGCGAGCTACATCACCGGCCAAATTTTGGCCGTCGATGGCGGCTTCGATGCGGCAGGCATCGGTTTGCCGACGCTGCGCGGGCAAAGGCGGAACGGGTAGGCACAGTCGCAGGGGGGGCGAAGGCGCTCTTGCGCCGTGCCCACCATCCTCTCCGGATTTGCGGTGCCAAGGGTGGGCACGCTACGCTTTGCCCAGCCGACGACGTCGAATGTGCGGAGAGTTCATGCAAAGCGTTGCCCTCAAAGCCCTGATGCTTGCATCCGCCCTGCTCGCCTCCGCACCGGCACGAGCCGAGATCCGCATCATCCAGTCGCCGGGCGGACAGGTCGGCCCGTTTCTCGAGCTATTCGAGAAGGTGCGCGAGAGCGGCGAGCGCGTGGTGATCGACGGTCCCTGCCTGTCCGCCTGCACGCTGGTGCTGAGCATCGTGCCGGGCGAGCGCATTTGCGTGACGAAACGCGCCGTGCTCGGCTTCCATGCGGCGCGTTCGGTCGACCGGCGCGGGCGCTTCTATGCCGAGCCGGAAGCCTCCGAAGCGGTGCTTGCCGCCTATCCCGGTCCGGTGCGCGACTGGATCAGCCGCCGCGGCGGCCTCACCTCGAGGTTGCTGCTGTTGAAGGGGCGCGACCTCGCCGCGATCTATCCGCGCTGCCGGTGAGGACAAGGCGGCCGCCAGCGTGTGAGCGGATTGAATCCGCCGCTGTCCGACGATTAGGCAATTTGGTGGAATTCCGCCTTTGCGGCTGCTGAATCCGCTCAACCGCTTCGCAATGGCTGCACAATTTACGCGGTTTTCCAGCTTTTCCCGGAGGTCTATGATGGTGCTGGCCAGACTGAGGCCGCGGCGGCGTCATAATCTCAGCAGTGGTCACAGACTAGGATGATTGCACTTTTTCAAGATGACTCATTTTTAAACGGCTCGCATCCCATGCAGCCCATGGATTTTCGCTACCGCCTGTCGGACCAGGGACGGATCGTTCTTGGCCGACTGAGTTCCGAAGAAACCGTCGAGTTCGAATTGCTGTCGCGGCGCGACCGCGAGGGCCTGATGGACCTGTCGTCCGAGCTGCGGCTGCTCGAGCTCTATGTGAAATATGCCGGCCTGGGCGTAGAGGCTCCGCTCGCGCCGTCCGGGTCGGCCCACGACATCGACCCGCCGTGGCGGCACCGACCGCCGCACGCGCGGACATCGCGGCCGCGCAACTACATCCTTTCGATGATCGTGATCGCAAGCGTCAGCTTCACGCTCATCGCATTGCTCGTGAGCTAGCGGGCCGGCACGCTGCAAAATTCGCCGGTCGCGCGCGTCGTCGGTTCTAGAAGAACCGCTGGATCATCTGCGTCAATTCCATGCTCGCGCAGATGAGCATACCCCAAAGTGCAAAGTTGATCTGTAGCGCCGCTGCCATCGGTCGCTCCCCTTCCAAGTCACGCCCATCCCAGTTTGTAGAATTTATGAACGAATGATTAGCGATTCTGACCCGCCGTTCACAGCCTAATATTGCGCCAGTTGTTGTGCGATGCGGTCCTCGTCATTTCACGAAGCGGCCCCACTGCGCGCGCAATGTAACGCGAGAGTGCGTTTCCATATTCGGCCATGCCGGCCACGTCGTTTCCCTTAAGTTCCATTTAACCGGCGCGATGCAAGGCTTCCCACGCGGAGTTTGCGTGTTGCGTACCGCACCAAGGGTTCGGCATGATGCGACACGGCTTCGTCTTGCTCACTTTTTGCGCAGCACTCATGGGATGCGCGGCTGCACCGGCGCAGGAGCGTCGTCCAATCGCATGGGACGGCCTTGGCCAGAATCCGAACCGGCCTGTTGTCACAAAGCGGCGTGTGACGAATCCCGCCCCCGGGCAAACCGATCCCAACCAGGAACGGGAAAGAGTGCTCGGCACCCTGCGCCCCTACTCCGATGCGTGGTGGGCGGTCCATGACGAGATCGAGGCGGAG
Organism: Bradyrhizobium sp. YR681; assembly: GCF_000282615.1. Lineage (GTDB taxonomy): Bacteria > Pseudomonadota > Alphaproteobacteria > Rhizobiales > Xanthobacteraceae > Bradyrhizobium. The sequence continues at coordinate 47,942 of NZ_AKIY01000200.1, forward strand.
AATGACAGGCAGCTCGGCACGAAGCTCGTGATCTGCCCGCGTTGCGTCCAACCGTCCCCGCCCGGCGAGGACGTCACCGGATCGATCCGGTGAAAGAGTCTCGGGACATAACAGTCCCCGGCACGTCCCTCTCCCGCGGCCATTGAGAGAGAGGCGCCGCGTGGCGTCAGGCCATCGCCCCCGTCACATTCCCTCCGCCGGGCAGTTCACCATCCAGGGAATGCCGAACCTGTCGACGCACATGCCGAAGCCCTTGGCCCAAAAGGTCTTGCTGAAGGGCATGGTGACCGCGCCACCATCGGCGAGCGCGTTGAACTTTCGCTCGCCCTCGGCGGGGTCCGCGACTGTGAGCGAAATCGAGAAGCCCTGCGGCTTGTTGAAGTGCTCCGGCGGCACGTCGGAGGCCATCAGCACGCTGCCGCCGGGCAGCGACATCCGCGCATGCATGATCGTCTTCTCGCGGCCGGACGGGCCGGGGGGCATGTCCGATGGTGGCGCGTCGGAGACGCGCATCAGGGCGTCGATCCTGCCGCCGAGAACCTCGGCGTAATAGTTGAACGCCGCTTCGCAGGTGTCCTGATAGAACAGATAGGGATTGAGCATCGTTTCTCTCCTTTTGCTTTGCGTGGGACGCTGTCCGGATCGCGCGGCCTGTTACTTCTCGGTGAGCTTCTTCAGGCTGGCGAGGCCGGCCTCGAAGTCCTTGCCGATCATGCTGTCCATGTTGATGAAGACCTGCATCAACTTGGACATGAAGGGGGCCGGACCATACATCGCCCATGTGACCAGCGTGGCATCGCCTTGCGGCACAAAGCTGAACTCGGCGGTGTTGTGGCCTTCGAAAGGACGCTCGAAATCGAGCTTGATGCGCAGCTTCGACGGCGAATTCGCCTCGAGAATCTCCATGTGGCCGGCGCCGACATTGTTGTTGCCATCCCAGGCATAGGTCGCGCCCTTGCCTGACGCGGTTCCACCGAAGCTGCGCTTCATGGCGGGGTCGCGGTTCTCGTAGGGCGACCACGTCGTCCAGAGATGAAAATCGGCGACCAGCGGATAGATCGCTCCGGCCGGCGCCTTCAGCGCGAGCGAGCGTTCGACGCGGAACGTGTCGGGCTTGGTCAGGGCAAAGACGAGGACGCCCGCAAGTCCGATCGCGAGCACAGTGGCGATGATGGCAACGGCTTTCAGCATGAATGGCTCCCTGGATACGGGCTAAGGACGAAGGGGCGTAGCCAGGGCCGACATGGCGCGACGAATTTTTCCGTCGTGGAAACCGTCCGCCCTACTTCGCCTTCGCGCCCTGCCTGGCGCCGCCATTGGTCCCCTTCGGCTGGCTGTCCCGGATCAGCCGATCCAGATGCATGCGGATGTGCGCGGCTTCGGCCGAGGTGTTGGCGAGCGCGATGGCGCGGTCGAAGGCGGTGCGGGCTTCGTCGTTGCGGCCGAGCTGCATCAGGAAGGCGCCGCGCACGCCGTAGAAATGGAAGTAGTTGGCGAGCTTCGGTGCCAGCGGCTCGATCAGGTCGAGCGCGGCCTGCGGCCCGCGGACCTTGGAGACCGCGACAGCGCGGTTGAGCGTCACCACCGGCGAGGGCTGCATCAGTTCGAGCGCGCCGTAGAGCAGATCGATCTGGGTCCAGTCGGTCTCCTCGGGCGTCGACGCGCGCGCATGCAGCGCGGCGATCGCGGCCTGGATCTGGTAGGGACCACTGCGGCGGTGGCGCATCGCCTTGTCGATCAGGGCCAGGCCTTCCGCGATCATGGTGCCGTTCCACAGCGTGCGGTCCTGGTCGTCCAGCAGGATCAGCGAGCCGTCCGCGGCGAAGCGCGCGGCGCTGCGGGCATGTTGCAACAGGATCAGCGCCGTAAGGCCCATGATCTCCGGCTCGCTCTGGAACAGCCGCAGCAGCAACCGCGCCAGCCGGATCGCCTCCTCACAGAGCGGCTTGCGAAGCTCGGCGGTGTCGCCGCTCGCCGAATAGCCCTCGTTGAAGATCAGGTAGATCATCGCCGCGACGCCGGCGAGCCGCTCGGAGCGCTCGATCGCGCCGGGCGTCTCGAACGGCGTCCCGGCCTCCGCGACCTTCGCCTTGGCGCGGGTGATGCGCTGCTCCATCGCGGCGTCCGAGACCAGGAAAGCGCGCGCGATCTGCTTCACGGTCAAGCCGGAGACGATGCGCAACGCCAGCGCGATCTGCTGCGTCGCAGGCAGTTGCGGATGGCAGCAGATGAACATCAGCCGCAGGATGTCGTCGCGATAATGCGAGCCGTCGAGCCGCTCGGCGAGCGCGCCTTCGGCATCGTCGAGATCGGAGATCGCCTGGTCGTCCTCCGGCAGCGGCGCCTGCTTGCGGGCGCGGCGCACCTCGTCGATCGCGACGTTGCGGCCGACCATGATCAGCCAGGCCGCAGGATCGCGCGGCGGGCCGTTCTGCGGCCAGGTCTTGAGCGCGCGCAGGCAGGCGTTCTGAAACGCCTCCTCGGCGGTATCGAGATCGCGGAAATAGCGCAGCAGCGCGCCCACCGCCTGGGGTCGCGCCGAGGTCAGCGCGGTCTCGATCCAGGCGGTATCGGCTTCGCTCACGTCAGATTCCTCCGGGCCTGAACACGCCGACAGGGCGCACCTCGTAGGCGCCGCCGGGATTGGCCGCACCGAGGTCGCGCGCGACGTCGAGCGCTTCGTCGAGGTTCTTGCAATCCACGATATAGAAGCCGAGCAGCTGCTCCTTGGTCTCCGCATAGGGACCGTCGAGCACCAGCGGCGGGTCCTCCTTGCGCAACGTCGCCGCCGCGGTGGTCGGCAGCAGCCGCGCCACGGGACCGAGCCGGCCCTGGCTCGCGAGCTTCTCCTGCACCACGGCGAGCTTCTTCATCACAGCTTCGTCCTGGTCCTTGCTCCAGGAGCCGACGAAGTCCTCGTCATGATAGCAAAGGATCGCATAAAGCATGGGCAGTACCTTCCCTGACCTCTTGTTTTGAAGACGATCCAATATGCCCGGTCCCGACAGGGCTGCGGAAAGAATTTGCAAGAAAAATCCGGCAGATCGTGCCAAGGAGGGCCCTCAAAAGCGGAACCCGACGAGGCACTTCGAATGACCAAAGGTACACTGGCCGTCCTGATCAACAGCACCCAGCAGAACTGGCTGCCGGAGCGCTGGAAGGCCCGGTTCGAGTCGGTCTGCGGAGGCCGCCGCGTGGTGCTGCTGCCCAACTCCGGGCTCGATCCGGCCGAGGTGCACTATGCCGCGGTGTGGAAGCCGGTGCCGGGCGATCTCGGCGCCTTCCCCAATCTGCGCGCCATCTTCAATCTCGGCGCGGGCGTCGATGCCCTGATGGCGGACAAGAGCCTGCCCGACGTGCCGCTGGTCCGCGTCGCCGTGCCCGACCTCACCAACCGCATGACCGAATATGTCGTTCTGCACGTGCTGATGCACCACCGCCAGGAGCTGTATCTGCGTGACTCGCAGCGCGTGAAGCGCTGGGAGCCGAAATATCAATGGCCGGCGAGCGCCGTCACCGTCGGCGTCATGGGTCTCGGCACGCTCGGTGCTGATGCGGCCGACGTGCTGCGCCGGCTCAGCTTCCGAGTCACCGGCTGGAGCCGCAGCCCGCGCACGATCGAGGGCGTCGAATGCTTCCACGGCACCGCCGGAATGGACGCGTTCCTGCGCACGACCGACATCCTCGTCAGCCTGTTGCCGCTGACGCCCGATACTCACGGCATCCTCAACCGCGACGTCTTCACGAAGCTCAACCGCAAGGGGCCGTTCGGCGCGCCCGTGTTGATCAATGCCGGCCGCGGCGGCTTGCAGAACGAAGCCGATATCCTCGCCTGCCTCGACGACGGCACACTGGGCGCCGCCTCGCTCGACGTGTTCGTGCAGGAGCCGCAGCCGAAGGACAGCCGGTTCTGGACCCACCCCAAGGTGCTGCTGACCCCGCACAACGCCGCCGACACCGACGCGGACGCGATCTCGGCCTATGTCGCCGAGCAGATCGCAAAGTTCGAGGCGGGCGGCGCACTGGAGAACGTGGTGGACCGGGTGCGGGGCTATTAGCCAGCCCGTCCGAAGGATGCGATCCGGCCTAGATGGTCGGACGCATCGGACCTTGCGCAAGCGCCAGAAGCGCCGCGGCGAGCGCGACCGCGGCCTTGTCGGGCCGCGCCTTCTCGTAGATCGCGAATTCGAGGTCCGGAAGCGGCGGCAGTCCTTCGACGGCGCCGAGAACACGCAAGCCCGACGTGATCGCGCTCAGGGGAAGCGGCGTGATGGCAAGGCCCGCGACGGCGGCCGCGCGCACGCCGGTCAGGCTCGGGCTGGTATAGACGATCTCCCAGGCGAGCTCGCTGTCGCGCAGCGCCGACAGCGCCGCATCGCGCGAGACCGAGCGCTCGCGATACAGCGCCAATGGCAGGGACACGCCCGGCACGAGGTCGAACGTTTCGGCCGCGGCCCAGACCAGCGGCTCGCGCCACACCAGCCGCCCCTTCGACGTTCCGAGCGGACGCTTGGCGAAGACCAGATCGAGGCGTCCCGCACCGAGCTGCTCGATCAGCTCCGCGCTGACGCCGATCTGCACCTCGAGCTTGACGCGCGGATGGAGCGCGGCAAAGCGACCGAGCGCGGGCGGCAGCGAGCCGCCGGCCACTTCCTCGACGACGCCGAGACGAACCGTTCCGGACAGGCGCGGCGCGCTCAGTCGTTCGCGCGCGGCCTCTTCGAGCTGAAGCAGACGGCGGGCGTCGCCGAGCAGCATCTCTCCTTCGTCCGTCAGTGCGACACTTCGCGTCGTGCGCCGGAACAGCGGCCGTCGCGTCTCCGCCTCCAGCCGCTTGATCTGCTGGCTGATCGTGGACTGGGTCAGGTTGAGCCGCTCGGCCGCGCGGTGGAAGCCGCCATAGTCCGCCACCGCGACGAAGGCCCGCAACAGTTCGAAGTCGAGCACGGCATTGATCCGATTGTATGATCAATGATATTATACAATATCGTTTCTATAATCAATGATGGCACCCTACGTTCGCTCCAGCCCAACAGCAAGCGAACGAGGTTCATCATGCCAGGTTCATCACAACGTCAGGCCGATCGCGCCGCGCGGCTGATGCGCGCCCGAAGCGTCTGCGGCATCAGCGGAAAGATCTGCCCGGCCGAGCACGCGACGCAATTGCTCGAAACGGTCATCGCGTCCGGCGACCGCGTCGCGCTCGAAGGCGACAACCAGAAGCAGGCGGATTTTCTCGCCGCCGCGCTTGCCCGGATGGATCCGGCACGCGTTCACGATCTGCACATGGTGCAGTCGGTCCTGGCACTGCCCGAGCATCTTGCCGTGTTCGAGCGCGGCATCGCCAACCGTCTGGATTTCTCCTTCGCCGGTCCGCAGGGCCGCCGCCTCGCCGAGCTCGTCGCCGCGAAGGCGCTCAGGATCGGCGCGATCCACACCTATCTCGAGCTCTACGCCCGCATGCTGGTCGATCTCACGCCGCATGTCGCGCTGGTCGTCGCCGACAAGGCCGACCGCGACGGCAATCTCTACACCGGTCCGAACACGGAGGACACGCCGACCATCGTCGAGGCCACGGCATTCCGCGGCGGCATCGTCGTGGTCCAGGTCAACGAGATCGTCGATCGGCTGCCGAGGGTCGATATCCCCGGCGACTGGGTCGACGTCGTGGTGCCCGGCCCGAAGCCGTATCAGATCGATCCGCTGTTCACGCGCGATCCCGCCAAGATCAGGGACGAGAACGTCCTGATGGCGATGATGGCGATCGCCGCGATCTACGAGCCGTTTCAGGTGGCGCGCCTCAACCACGGCATCGGCTACGCGACCGCGGCCATCGAGCTGATCCTGCCGACCTTCGCCGCGCAGCGTGGGTTGAAGGGCAAGGTCGCGCGGAATTTCGTGCTCAACCCGCACCCGACATTGATTCCCGCCATCGCGGCCGGCTTCGTCGACAGCGTCTATTGCTTCGGCTCGGAGCTCGGGATGGAGCGCTATGTCGCCGGGCAGGCCGATCTGTTTCCGGTCGGTGCCGACGGCAATCTGCGCTCGAACCGCGCGCTGGCGCAGATCGCCGGGCAATATGCCTGCGATCTCTTCATCGGCGGCACGCTGCAGATCGACGCGCAGGGCAACAGCTCGACGGCCACCCGCGACCGGATCACCGGCTTCGGCGGTGCGCCGAACATGGGCGCGGATGCGCGCGGCCGGCGCCACGACACGCCGACCTGGCTGCTCGCGGGCCAGGAGGCGGGCGAGACCCTGCGCGGCCGCAAGCTGGTGGTGCAGATGGTGCAGACGCGGCAGCCGAACGGCGCACCGAGCTTCGTCGAGCGCCTCGACGCATTCGACCTTGCGGTCTCCGCCGGCTTCGCGCTGCCCCCGGTGATGGTCCATGGCGACGACGTCAGCCACGTCGTCACGGAGCAGGGCGTCTGCAATCTGCTGCGCTGCCGCTCGGCGGAGGAGCGCGAAACCGCGCTTCGCGCCATTGCCGGCGACACCGATTTTGGCCGGCGGCAATCGCCTGCGATCACCGAGAGCCTGCGCCGGCGCGACATCGTGATGCTGCCGTCCGACCTCGGCATCGACCCGGCGACGGCGACCCGCGACTGGCTCCCC
>NZ_AKIY01000201.1 GCF_000282615.1 Bradyrhizobium sp. YR681
GTTCGGCTGGCGGCTGCCGTTCCATGTATTTCCGCTGCAACTGGTCGAGCTGGTCGCGGTCGCGCTGTTTGCCTCGCTGCTTGCTGCAATGCTGCCGATGATACGGCTGGCGCGGATGCAGCCGGCGAGCCTCGTCAAGGTGTTTGCCAATGAGCGTTGAGACAATCACGCGGCGCGCCTTTGCCGGCGGCATCGCCGCACTCGCTCTCGCGCGCCGGGCGAGCGCGCAGGGCTATGCCGGGCTTGGCGAGACTGCAGATGGCTTTGCGAAGGTCACGCCGGGGAAGACGTTCGACTTCCCTGGAGATCACGGACCGCATCCGGAGTTTCGCATCGAGTGGTGGTATCTCACCGCGAATCTCGTCGGCAGCAGCGGCGCGGCATGCGGGCTGCAATGGACGCTGTTCCGCCAGGCAGCGCAGCCGGGACCGCAGGGCGAAGGCTGGGCCAATCAGCAGATCTGGATGGCGCATGCCGCGGTGACGCGCGCCGACACCCACCGCTTCAACGAGGTGTTTTCGCGCGGCGGCATTGGACAGGCCGGCGTCACGGCAAAACCGTTTGCCGCGTGGATCGACGATTGGGAGATGAAGGGCCTTGCGCGCACCGACGACCGTTCGCTCGCGCCGCTGACGTTGAAGGCCTCTGCCGCCGACTTCGGCTATGTCCTGACGCTCGAGGCCGATCGTCCGGTCGTTTTGCAGGGTGATCGCGGCTTCAGCCGCAAGTCGGAGCGCGGGCAAGCCTCCTATTACTATAGCCAGCCGTTCTACCGCGCGCGCGGCACGCTCACCATCGACGACAAGCCGGTCGAGGTCTCGGGGCAAGCCTGGATGGACCGCGAATGGAGCAGCCAGCCGCTCGACGCCGACCAGACCGGCTGGGACTGGCTGTCGCTGCATCTGTCATCCGGCGACAAGCTGATGCTGTACCGGCTGCGCCAGAAGGACGGCCAGAACCATCCGTTCGGCAACTGGATCAGTGCTGCCGGCGAGACGCAGATGATAACCGGCGGCGATATCCAGATGAGTCCGAAAGCGACCGCCGAAGTTGCGGGCCGCAAGCTGCCGGTGGAATGGCAGATCGCGATCCCCTCGCGGTCGTTCTCGATTTCCTGCAAGCCGCTCAATCCCCGGGCCTGGATGGGGACCGGCTTTTCCTATTGGGAAGGACCGATCAGCTTTGCCGGCACGCATGACGGCGTTGGCTATCTCGAGCTGACCGGCTATTGAGCTGCATCTGACTGCCGGAGGCTTCGATGTACCATTTGACCGCCCTCGTCACGCTGCTGGCGATTGCATTTTATTTCTTCACCTGCATCAACGTCTCGCGGGCACGGACCAAAACCGGCATCAAGGTGCCGGCGACGTCGGGCCATCCGGATTTCGATCGCGCATTTCGCATCCAGATGAACACGCTGGAATGGATGCCGGTTGTCCTGCCGGCGCTCTGGCTGTTCGCGATCTATATCGGCGACGCCATCGCAGCAGGAATCGGCGCGGTGTGGATCATCGGCCGCATCGTGTATTTCATCGGCTATTCGAAGGCGGCGGCAAAACGCGGCCCGGGCTTTGCGATCCAGGGCATCGCGGCGATTGCGCTGTGGGCGGGGGCGCTGGGCGCGGTGGTGCTGCGGCTGGTGTGATGCAGGGCTGCGGCCACAAACTCCGCCGTCGTCCCGGACAAGCGCGCCCTTAGGCGCGCGCCGATCCGGGACCCATACCCACAGGAAATAGTTTGGCGAAGACTCGGAGTGGGCATCTCGCGCCACACTCCTCCCTGTGGTCATGGGTCCCCGCGTTCGCGGGGACGACACCGAGAGTGTGGCCCTCGCGTGCCCCTGCCCTCACTTCGTCAGCGGGCAGCCGCTGTCCTTCGCCGCGAAGAAAGCCTTGTCGCCGGGGACGGTGGCGAGCAGCTTGTAGTAATCCCAGGGCTTCTTCGACTCGGACGGCTTCTTGACCTCGAACAGATACATGTCGTGGACCATGCGGCCGTTCTCGAGCACCTTGCCGCCCTGCGCGAAATCGTCGTCGACCGGCAGCTCCTTCAGCTTCTTGGCCACCGCATCCGGATCCTTGGTGCCGGCGGCCTTGACTGCCTTGAGGTAGCTCAGCGTCGCCGAATAGGTGCCGGCCTGGATCATGTTCGGCATCCGCCCGGTGCGCTTGAGGAAGCGTTCGCCGAGATTGCGCGAGCGGTCGTTGACGTCCCAGTAATAGCCCTCGGTCAGCACCAGGCCTTGCGCCGCCTGCAAGCCGAGACCGTTCACCTCGGCGAGGGTCATCAGGAGGCCTGCGAGCTTCTGGCCACTGGCGACGATACCGAACTCGGACGCCTGCTTGATCGAGTTGGTGGTGTCGAGGCCGGCATTGGCGAGCCCGACGATCTTCGCCTTCGAGCTCTGTGCCTGGAGCAGGAAGGAGGAGAAGTCCGACGAGTTGAGCGGCACGCGCACCGAGCCGACCACCTTGCCGCCATTGGCGGTGACGATCTCGCTGGTGTCCTTCTCCAGCGCATAGCCGAAGGCGTAATCCGCGGTAAGGAAGAACCAGGTGTCGCCGCCGGCTTTCGTCAGCGCACCGCCGGTGCCGACGCCGAGCGCGCGGGTGTCATAGGCCCAGTGGAAGCCGTAGGGCTGACAGGCATCGCCGGTCAGCCGCGAGGTCGCGGCACCGACGACGATGTCGATCTTCTTCTTTTCCTTGGAGAGCTCGTGGATCGCGAGCGCGACCGAGGAGGTCGTCAGCTCCGTGATCATGTCGACGTTCTCGACGTCGTACCAGCGCCGCGCGATCGAGGCGGCAAGATCCGGCTTGTTCTGATGGTCGGCGGTGACGAGCTCGATCTTCTGGCCCAGCACCTCGCCGCCAAAATCCTCGATCGCCATCCTGGCGGCCTCGACCGACCATTTGCCGCCGTAATCGGCGTAGACGCCGGACTGGTCGTTGAGGATGCCGATCTTGACGCCTTGTCCCGTTCCTTGCGCGGACGCCGGCGCTGCCAGCAGCAGGGCCGAAGTTGCGACAGCGGCCAAAAGGGCTGATTTCATGTGTTGGCTCCCAGCAGTTTTCTGTTTTGAAATCGCGCGGATAGTAGTGAAGAACCCCGCGCCTGCCCATCCATTTCATGTTGGTCGTTAGTATGGTCGTGGGCCCCAAAAACGGTGTCATCCCGGGGCGCGCGCAGCGCGAGCCCGGGATCCATAACCACAGGATCGAGTTGGACGGAGACTCGAGTTACGAGCTTCGCCTCAAAACTTTTCCCTGGGGTTATGGATCCCCGCCTTCGCGGGGATGACAGCGGAGAATGTGATGCGGTCGTGGCCGCCTGACTCTCGTCAGGCCGCTACCTTCTTCCCCTCGTTCTTCCCCTCCGCGAGGTTCCGCACCACCACATAGAAGATCGGCGTGAACAGCAGCCCGAACAGCGTCACGCCGATCATGCCGAAGAACACGGCGACGCCGACGGCCTGGCGCATCTCCGAGCCGGAGCCGCTCGATATCACCAGCGGCAGCACGCCGAGGATGAAGGCGAAGGAGGTCATCAGGATCGGCCGCAGGCGCAGGCGGCAGGCGTCGATCACCGCTTCCAGCCGCGGCTTGCCTTCCTTCTCGATGTCGCGCGCGAACTCGACGATCAGGATCGCGTTCTTCGCCGCCAGCCCCACCAGCACGACAAAGCCGATCTGGGTCAGGATGTTGACGTCCTGGCCCATGATGCGCACGCCGATGGTGGCGGCGAGCAGGCACATCGGCACGATCAGGATCACCGCGAACGGCAAGGTCCAGCTGCCATATTGCGCGGCGAGCACGAGATAGACGAACAGCACGCAGATCGGGAACACCAACAGGCCGGCATTGCCGCCGGTGATTTGCTGGTAGGAGAGGTCGGTCCATTCGAAGCTGAAGCCGCTCGGCAACGTGTCGTCCGCGAGCTTCTTGACGGCGTTGAGCGCCGTGGTCGAGCTTACGCCCGGCGCCGGCTCGCCCTGGAGCTCGGATGCGGCATAGAGATTGTAGCGCGCGACGCGGTCTGGGCCGGACACATCCTTGAAGTCGACCACGCTGCCGAGCATGACCATGTCGCCGGAGGCGTTGCGCGTGCGCAGCCGCGACAGATCGCTCGGCTCCTTGCGGAACGGAAAATCGGCCTGCGCGGTGACGTGATAGGTGCGGCCGAACAGGTTGAAGTCGTTGACATAGGTCGATCCGAAATAGGTCTGGATCGTGTCGTTGATGTTGGCGATCGGCACCCCGAGCTTCTGCGCCTTGGTGCGGTCGATGTCGACGAACAGCTGCGGCGTGTTGGCCGAGAACGGCGAGAACACCGTCGGAGCGAGCAGCAAGGGCGATTTGCGCGCGGCGGCGACGAGCTCGTCGGTGGCCGCGGCGAGCAGCTCGGGTCCGCGGCCCTGGCGGTCCTGGATACGGATGGTGAAGCCGCCGCCGGTGCCGATGCCGGGCACGGCTGGCGGCGGAATGACGATGATGAAGGCGCCCTGGATTGCGGCCAGCCGCTTGCGCAGCTCGACCGTGATGGCGTTCGCGGACAATCCCTTCTTCATCCGCGCCTCGGGCTCGTCGAACACCGGGAAGAGCGCGGCCGCGTTGCCGGCCTGCGTGCGCGTCGCACCGGAGAAGCCGGCAAACGCGGCGACGCGGATGATGCCCGGCGTATCCAGCGAGATGCGTTCGATCTCGCGCACGACCTCCGTGGTGCGCGCCAGCGACGCCGCACCGGGCAACTGCACCGATATGATGACGTAACCGCGATCCTGCGCCGGAATGAAGCCCTGCGGCGTGGTCGCGATCAGCCAGCCCGCGCTGCCGATCAGCACGACGTAGACCAGGATCATCACGACCGAGTGCCGGATGACAAAATTGGCAAGGCCCGCATATCCGTGCGCAAGGCGATCGAACACGCGGTTGAAGGCGCCGGTGAAGGCATTCCAGCCGCGCGCGACGATATTCCAGGCGGCGGGCGGTCTTTTCTCCTGATGCGGAGTGAGGAGAAGCGAGGCCAGCGCCGGCGACAGCGTCAGCGAACAGAAGCAGGAGATCGCCGTCGCCACCGCGATGGTCACGGCGAATTGCTGGAAGAACTGTCCGGAGATGCCGCCGAGGAACGCCGTCGGCACGAACACCGCACACAGCACCAGCGCGATCGAGACCAGTGCGCCGCCGACCTCCTCCATAGTCTTGAGCGCGGCATCGCGCCGGCTCAGGCCATGCTCGAGATGGCGCTCGACATTCTCCACCACCACGATGGCGTCGTCGACCACGATGCCGACCGCAAGGACGAGACCGAACAGAGTGAGGTTGTTGATGGAGAAGCCCAGCGCCGCCATCACCGCAAAGGTGCCGACCAGCGAGACCGGGATCGCGATGATCGGAATGATCGCGGGACGCCAGCCCTGCAGGAACACCAGCACGACGATGACCACGAGCAGCATGGCCTCGTAGATGGTCTTGATCAGCTCGTGGACGGACTGCGCGATGAACTCGGTCGGGTTGTAGCCGATGTTGTAGTCGAGGCCTTTCGGAAAGCTTTCCTTGAGCTTCGTCATGGTGTCGGAAATGTTCTTGGCTGTCGCGAGCGCGTTCGATCCCGGCCGCTGCGTCACCAGCATCGCGACCGCCGATTTTCGCAGCAGGAAACTGTTGGTGGAATAAGCCAGCGCCCCGAGCTCGATCCGGGCAACGTCGCGCAGGCGCACCGTGCGGCCGTCGGAGCCGGCCTTGATCAGGATGTCCTCGAACTGCTTCTGATCCTTCAGGCGGCCGGTGAAGGTGAGGTTCGGCTGGAAGGCGCGATCGGCGATCGGCGGCTCGGCGATCTGGCCGCCGGCGATCTGCACGTTCTGGGCGCGGATCGCGGCGAGCACTTCGGTCGAGGTCAGGCCGAGATTGGCGATCCTGTCAGGATCGAGCCAGAGCCGCATCGAATAGTCGCGCGCACCGAAGATCTGGATGTCGCCGACGCCGTCGATGCGCAGCAGCTGGTCGCGGACCTGGAGCAGCGCGTAGTTGGAAATGTAGAGCTGGTCGAACGTGTCGTCCGGCGACAGCATGAACACGACCATCAGGATGTCGGGCGAGTTCTTGCGAGTGACGACGCCGTTGCGCTGCACCTCGTCCGGCAGCTGCGGCTGGGCGATCGCGACGCGGTTCTGCACCAGCACCTGCGCCTTGTCGAGATCGGTGCCGAGCTTGAAGGTGACGGTGATCGTCAATTGACCGTTCGAGGTCGCCTGGCTGTAGAGATACAGCATGTCCTCGACGCCGTTGATCTGCTGCTCGATGGGAGCGGCAACGGTATCGGACACCGTTTGCGCGGAAGCGCCGGGATATTGGGTGGTGACGACGACGGTCGGCGGCACCACTTGCGGATATTCGGACACCGGCAGCGTGGTGTAGGCGAGCGCGCCGACGATCAGCAGCACGATCGACAGCACCATCGCCAAAATGGGCTGGTTGATGGAGAGGCGGCCCAGATTCATGACTTGCCACCGGCCGGCGCGGGAGCAGTCTGCGGGGCGACCTTGGCGCCGACGCGGGCGCGCTGGATGCCGTTGACGATGACGCGGTCGTCCGGCTTCAAGCCTTCGCGGATCACGCGCAGGCCTTCGTCGAGCGGCCCGAGCATCACGGGTCGGGCTTCGACGGTGTCATCGGGCTTGACCACGAAGACGATCTTGCGGGACTGGTCGGTCGCGACAGCGGCATCCGGAATCAGCAGCGCCTCATAGGGCGCGCTGCCGATCAGCCTGACACGACCGAACTGGCCGGGCAGGATCGAGAGATCGGTGTTCTTGACCACGGCGCGGCTGCGCAGCGTGCCGGTCGAGACGTCGAGGCGATTGTCGAGGAAGTTGATGGTGCCTTCATGCGACGGCTTGGTCTCGCCGGCCAGCGTGATCTGCACCGGGTTCGCGGTGTCGCGCGAGCTCGGACGCCGGCCTTCGAACCACAGCTTGCTGTATTTGATGAAGGTCGCCTCATCCATGTCGAAATAGACGTAGATCGGGTCGAGCGCGACGATCGAGGTGAGCAGCGTCGAGGTGCCGGTATCGCTGCCCTGCACGAGATTGCCGGGGCTGACGAGATGGCGGCTGACGCGGCCGGTGAGCGGCGCGGTGACGTGGGTGAATTCGATGTTGAGTCTGGCGGCCTTCAGCGCGCCTTCGGCCTGCGTCACGGCGGCGTGCGCCGTCTGCAGCGCCTGGCGCCGCTGGTCGACCACCTGCTCGGAGACGGCGCTGGTCTGGACCAGGTTCAACCCGCGGTCGAGCTCGCGCTTGGCCAGTTCCACCCTGGCGCGCGCATCGGAGAGCTGGCCGTCGGCCTGCTCCGCCACCGCCTCGAACGGACGCGGGTCGATCACGTAGAGCAGATCGCCCTGGTGCACGATGGCGCCGTCCTGGAACTCGACCGAGTTGACGAAGCCGCCGACGCGCGGGCGGACCTGCACCTCCTCGACCGCCTCGAAGCGGCCGGTGAACTCGTCCCAGTCGGTGACGGTGCGCTTGACCGGCTGTGCCACGGTCACCGGCGCGGGCGGCGGCGCGCCCGCCTGCGAGGTCGGTTGCCCGCAACCGGTGAGCGCGAATGAAGCGGCGAGGAGACCCGCTATTGCGTAATGCCGCGGTTGGACGAAATCGTGCGTTTTGACAAATTGCTCGCTTCCGTCCGGTCCAGTCATCCCAGGTCCTCGCATAAAAACCGCGGAAAATGCAGGGTACGCCTCTACCCGCGGGCGCCACAAGATGGGTGGAGTTGATGAACTCTTCAAGACCAAAGCGCACGCAAGGCTCCGCGAGACGACCTGGCCGGAGGATGGGTTGACAGCGTGGAGACGCGGCATCTGCGGTCAGTTGATGGACGCCGCATCGAAGGTGCCACCTACCCCTGGAGGGCCCTCCAGGGGAGGGTAAGAAAGGCCAGCGTCTTCGCACATGACTGATACGGCCGGCTCGGCTAGACTTCCCCTGCAAAAACAAAGACGAATTGTCCGGGGAGGACAGCCGTGCACCAGGGACGTGTCGTTTACGGCGCGATCGAGGAGGTCGTGTTCGGCCATCCGGCGGCTGGAGCCATCCTCGCGCAGATGGACCGGCTGGGAACGCGCCGCGCCTTCCTGATGGTCTCGGGCACGCTGAACCGGCAGACCGACGAAATCGAGAAGATCAAGCAAGCGCTCGGCTCCCGCTGCGCCGGCCTGTTCGACGCCATGCCGGCGCATACGCCGCGCGAGGCGGTCATCGCCGCCACAAACGCGGCGCGGGAAGCCGGCGCCGATTTGATCGTGACCGTCGGCGGCGGCTCGATCACCGACGGCGCCAAGGCGGTGCAGCTTTGCCTTGCCAACGGCATCGACGATATCGACGGCATCGAACGCATCCGCGTTCACAAGGGCGTCGCGCCGGAGATGACCGCGCCTGTCGTGCGCCAGGTCAGCGTGCCGACCACGATCGCCGGCGGCGAATTCAGCGCCATCGCCGGCGTGACCGACCGCAGCACGCATGTGAAGCAGATGCTGCGGCATCCGCTGACGGTGCCGCGCGCGACCATCCTCGATCCCGCCATCACCGTGCACACGCCGGAATGGCTGTTCCTGTCGACCGGCATCCGCGCCGTCGACCATTGCGTCGAGGCGATCTGCTCGCACGAAACGCATCCTTACGCCGACGCGCAATCGGTCAAGGGACTTGCCATGCTTGCCGATGCACTGCCGCGGGTGAAGGCCGATCCCGGCGATCTCGACGCGCGGATGGATGCGCAGATCGGCACCTGGCTGTCGATGGGTGCACTTTCGGCCGGCGTGCCGATGGGCGCGAGCCACGGCATCGGTTACGTGCTGGGCGCGGCCTTCGACGTGCCGCACGGCTACACCTCCTGCATCATGCTGCCGGCGGTGATGCGCTGGAACGCGAGCGCCAATGCCGAGCAGCAGATGATCGTCGCGGCAGCAATGGGCTATCCCGGCCAAAACGCCGCCGACGTGCTCGATGCCTTCATCCGCTCGCTCGGCATGCCGCGCAGCCTCGCCGATGTCCGCGTCTCGCCGGAGCATTTCGACGCCATCGCCGAACAGGCGATGCGCACGCCCTGGGTGCCGCGCAACCCGCGCAGGATCGGCGGGCCCGCCGAGGTGCGCGAGATCCTGCTTCTCGCCGCGTAACTTCAAGCCGGAGGACCGATGTATCCAGGTCAGCATGCCCGCCTGCGCCCGCTGCAGCCCGCCTTCATCATGGCGGCGACCGGCGAGGCCGTCACCTATCGCGAGCTGGAGGCGCGCAGCAACCGCTTGGCGCATCTGTTCCGCAAGCACGGCTTGAAGCGGCTCGATCATTATTCGATCTTCATGGAGAACAATTCCCGCTATCTCGAAGCCTGCGGCGCGGGCGAGCGCTCGGGGCTGTACTATACCTGCATCAACTCGTTTCTGACGCCGGGCGAGCTCGCCTATCTCCTCGTCAACAGCCGGTCGAAGATCCTGATCACGTCCGTTGCAAAGCTCGATATCGCGCGCGAGGCGATCGAGGCCTGCCCCGACGTCAAGCTCTGCATCGTCGCCGACGGGCCCGGCGAGAGCGATCGCATCGTCGGCCTTGCCGACGCGACCGCCGATCTGCCGGCGACGCCCATCGCGGATGAATGGCTCGGCACTCCCATGTTGTATTCGTCGGGCACGACGGGACGGCCGAAAGGCATCTTGCGGCCGCTGCCGGAGGAGCCGCCGAAACACAATCTGCCGCTGTTCGATTTCCTCACCAGGCTCTGGCAATACCGCGAGGGCATGGTCTATCTGTCGCCGGCGCCGCTCTACCATTCCGCGCCGCAGGCGGCCGTGAACCTCACGATCCGCATGGGCGGCACCGTGATCATCATGGAGAATTTCGATCCCGAGCGCTATCTCCAGCTCGTCGAACAATGGGGCATCACCCACACCCAGTTGGTGCCGACGATGTTCTCGCGCATGCTGAAGCTGCCGGAGGACGTGCGAAAGCGCTACGATCTGTCCTCGCTGGAGATCGCGATCCACGCCGCCGCGCCTTGCCCGGCGCTGGTCAAGGACGACATCATCAAATGGTGGGGGCCGATCATCCACGAATATTACGGGGCGACCGAAGGCCTCGGCTTCACCGCCTGCAACAGCGAGGAATGGCTTAGCCACCGCGGCACCGTCGGCAAGGTGCTGCTCGGCGACCTGCACATTCTCGACGAAGACATGAAACCGTGTCCGACCGGCACGCCAGGCCAGGTCTGGTTCAAGACGGCCTCGCCGTTCGAATATTTCAATGACCCTGAGAAGACGAAGGAAGCACGCTCTGCCGATGGCAGCATGAGCACGGTCGGTGACGTCGGCTATGTCGACGAGGACCGCTTCCTGTACCTCACCGATCGCGCGACCTTCATGATCATCTCCGGCGGGGTGAACATCTATCCGCAGGAATGCGAGAATCTGCTGATCACCCATCCGAAGGTTGCGGACGCCGCGGTGTTCGGCGTGCCCAATCCCGATCTCGGCGAGGAGGTGAAGGCGGTGGTGCAGCCGATGCCGGGCGTGGTGCCGGGTCCCGCGCTCGCGGAAGAGCTGATCGCGTTCTGCGGCGCGTCGCTGTCGCGACAGAAGGTGCCGCGCTCGGTGGATTTCGAGAAGGAACTGCCGCGGCTGCCCACGGGCAAGCTGTACAAGCGCCTGCTGCGGGATCGCTATTGGGGGAACAAGACGTCAAGGATCGTGTGAGGGCGTAGCCAAGAACTCCGCTGTCGTCCCGGACAAGCGAAGCGCAGATCCGGGACCCATAGCCACAGGGAGGAATTTGGCGAAGACTCGGAGTTACCTGCTCGCGCGACGACGTCTCCCTGTGGTTATGGGTCCCGGGTTCGCGACTTCGTCGCACCCCGGGACGACGATCGAGTTTGTCGATGCAGCATCGCACAACATCTGCGCAGGAACCGTTCGCACCCGCACTCTCACATTGTGAGAGAAAACCCCTGCGGCCTTCCGTCATCCGAATTGTCGAGAGATCGACAGGCCTTGCTGGTTGCTTCGCGACGCTCCCGTCGGCTATCGTCCTGACAAACAGGCCACAAATGGCTGATGTCTTGGGAGGACGAGGATGCGGAGCGTACAAGCGCTCGCCGCGATGGCGGCGCTGTCTTTGTTGGCGTTTTCGACCATTGCACTCGCCGGCGAGCCCAAGCAGGGCGGAATCCTGCGGATGTATCACCGCGACAGCCCCGGCAACGCCTCGATCCATGAAGGCGCGACCTACTCGCTCAACGTTCCCTTCATGCCTGTCTTCAACAACCTCGTCATCTACAAGCAGGACGAGGCGCAGAACAGGATGGACAACATCATTCCCGAGCTCGCCGAGAGCTGGGCCTGGGTCAATGACAACAAGACGCTGACTTTCAAGCTGCGCCAGGGCGTAAAATGGCACGACGGCAAGCCGTTCACCTCGGCGGACGTGAAATGCACCTTCGACATGCTGATGGGCAAGTCGCAGCAGAAGTTCCGGCAGAATCCGCGAAAATCCTGGTACGAGCAGGTCAACGACGTCTCCACGAACGGCGACCTCGAAGTTTCGTTCAACCTGAAGCGGCCACAACCGTCGCTGCTGGCGCTGCTCGCCTCGGGCTACACGCCGGTCTATCCCTGCCACGTCTCGCCCGGCGACATGCGCACGCATCCGATCGGCACCGGGCCGTTCAAGTTCGTCGAGTTCAAGGCCAATGAATCGATCAAGCTGACCCGCAACACGGACTACTGGCGCAAGGGCCGGCCCTATCTCGACGGCATCGAGTTCACCATCATCCCGAACCGCTCGACCGCGATCCTCGCCTTCGTGGCCGGCAAGTTCGACATGGCCTTCCCGACCGAGGTGAGCATTCCGCTGCTCAAGGACGTGAAATCGCAGGCGCCGAACGCGGTCTGCGTGGTCGAGCCCAACAATGTCGCGACCAACATCATCGTCAATTCGTCCGCGCCGCCGTTCGACAATATCGACATCCGACGCGCCATGGCGTTGTCGCTCGACCGCAAGGCGTTCATCTCGATCATGTTCGAGGGCCAGGGCGATGTCGGCGGCACCATGCTGCCGCCGCCGAACGGGCTGTGGGGCATGCCGAAGGAGATGCTCGAGACCATTCCGGGCTACGGCCCCGACATCAATGCCAACCGCGAGGAAGCCAAGAAGTTGATGCAGAAGGCCGGCTACGGCCCCGACAAGCATCTTGCCGTAAAAGTCTCGACCCGCAACATCCCTGTTTACCGCGATCCCGCGGTGATCCTGATCGATCAGCTCAAGAGCATCTATATCGACGGCGAGCTCGACGTGGTCGAGACCGCGAACTGGTTCCCGAAGGTCGCGCGCAAGGATTACATGCTCGGGCTCAATCTGACCGGCAACGCGGTCGACGATCCCGACCAGTCCTTCTACGAGAACTATTCCTGCGGTTCCGAGCGCAACTACACCAATTACTGCAACAAGGAGATCGAGAAGCTGTTCGACGTGCAGTCGCAGGAGACCGATGTCGCCAAACGCAAGAAGATGGTGTGGGACATCGACAAGAAGTTGCAGGAGGACGTGGCCCGCCCGATCATCTTCCACGCGCGCACCGGCTCGTGCTGGCAGCCTTATGTGAAGGGCGTGACTGTGATGTCGAACAGCTCGTATAATGGGTACCGCTACGAAGACGTGTGGATGGACAAGTAGCGCGCTGACGGTTCGACGGGAGGGCGCGACATGTTTGCCTATCTGGTGCGGCGCCTGTTCCTGATGCTCGTGACCCTGTTCGGGATCTCGGTCGTCATCTTCTTCCTGCTGCGCATCGTGCCCGGCAACATCGTCGATATCCTGTTCGCGGCCGCCGGCTATGTCGATCCCGCCGACAAGGCCAATTTGGAGAAGGAGCTCGGCATCGACCAGCCGCTGATCGTGCAATATTGGCACTGGATCAGCGGTTTTCTGCGCGGCGACTTCGGCTACTCCTATGTCTCGGAGAAGCCGGCGCTTCAAGAAATCCTGCCGCGCATCCCGATCACGGCGCGGCTTGCCGGCCTTGCGCTGCTGTTCTCGGCCTCGATCGGCATTCCCCTGGGCGTCATCAGCGCGGTGAAGCAGGGCACGCGGCTCGATTATGCTCTGCGTGTCGTCAGCCTCAGCGGCCTGTCCCTGCCCTCGTTCTGGCTCGGCCTGCTGATCCTCACCGCGTCGGTTGCGATGTTCAACCAGATGCCGATCTTCAATCCGAATCCGGCCACGTGGCTCGAAGCCTTTGCGACCTACGCCGTGCCTGCCGCCGCCGTCGGTTTCCGCAGCGCCGCGCTGACCATGCGCATCACCCGCTCGTCCATGCTGGAGGTTCTGCGGCAGGATTACATCCGCACGGCGCGCGCCAAGGGCGCCTCGGAAGCGGCCGTGAACTATCAGCATGCCCTGAAGAACGCGATCCTGCCGGTCATCACCGTGATCGGCATCGAGGCGGCGTTCCTGATCGGCGGACTCATTGTGACGGAGACCGTGTTCAACATCCCCGGCGTCGCCCGCTTCCTGGTCGAGGCGATTCGCTGGCGCGACTATCCGATCGTGCAGAACCTCGTGATGCTGATTGCCGTGGTGGTGGTCAGCGCGAACTTCATCGTCGACATGCTCTACGCCGTGTTCGACCCGCGGATCAGGTACACGGACTGACTGCATGATTTTCTCTCACACAGCGCGTGCGCTTTCCTTCATCTCTCCCCGCCTGCGGGGAGAGGTCGGATTGCGCAGCAATCCGGGTGAGGGGGAGTCTCCACAAGTCCAACTCTCACCTCCCCCGTGGAGAGCCCCCCTCACCCCTACCCTCTCCCCGCAGGCGGGGAGAGGGGGAAGATAGAGTTCACATGGCCGCGATCGACTATGATTTTGAACTGAGACGCGCCGGGGCGTACGCGCCCGGCGGGTGGCGGCGCGTTCTGTTCCTGGCGCAGCGGCATGTGCTGGGCGCAGCCGGGCTCGTCATCATGACGGCGTTTGTGCTCACGGCGATCTTTGCGGACTTCATCGCGCGCTATGATCCCCTGACCATCGACGCCGCTCGCGCGCTGGCGCGCCCGAGCTGGGCGCACTGGATGGGTACCGATTCGTTCGGCCGCGACGTGTTCAGCCGCATCATCCACGGCGCGCGCATCTCGCTGGCCGTCGGCATCGGCTCGACCGCGCTCGGCGGCACGATCGGCGTGATCGTCGGCCTCACCTCCGGCTATCTCTCCGGCTGGGTCGATCTGGTGTTCCAGCGCGTCTCCGATGTCCTCCAGGCGCTGCCGCTGCTGGTCCTTGCTCTGATCATGACAGCGGCGCTCGGTCCGTCCTTGCCGAACGTCATCATCGCCATCGCCATTCCCCTGATCCCGACCGTGTCGCGCGTCATCCGCGCCAACACGCTGGCGCTGCGCGAGCTGCCCTTCGTCGAGGCCGCGAAATCGATCGGCATGAGCGAGGTCCGCATCGCGGTCCGTCACGTGCTGCCGAACACGCTGGCGCCGCTGATCGTGCTCGCCACCGCCCAGCTCGGCTCGACCATTCTCACCGAGGCCTCGCTGTCCTTCCTCGGCCTCGGCATTCCCGAGCCTTATCCGTCGTGGGGCCGCATGCTCTCGGAATCCGCCGCCGAATATGTCCGCACCGCGCCGTGGCTGGTGATCTTCCCCGGCATCGCCATCAGCCTCGCCGTGTTCGGCGCAAATCTGTTCGGCGACGCCCTGCGCGACATCCTCGATCCCCGGCAGCGTGGCTGATGGCTAAAGAAACGAATTCCGTGCTCGAGGTGAAGAACCTCAAAACGGTGTTCTTCACCAACTCCGGCCTGTTCAAGGCCGTCGACGACGTCTCCTTCACCGTCAAACGCGGCGAGACGCTGGCGATCGTCGGCGAGTCCGGCTGCGGTAAGAGCGTCACCGCGCTGTCGCTGATGCGGCTGGTGCCCGATCCGCCCGGCCGGATCGTCGGAGGCTCGATTACGCTCGAAGGCACCGATCTGCTGGCGCTGGACGAAGCGCAGATGCGGGCTGTCCGAGGCAATCGCATATCCATGATCTTCCAGGAGCCGATGACCTCGCTCAATCCGGTGATGCGCATCGGCGACCAGATCGCCGAAACCGTGCGGCTGCACCGAAATGTGTCGGGCAAGGAGGCACAGACCATCGCCGTCGAGATGCTGCGGCTGGTCCGTATCCCCGAACCGGCACGGCGGGCGCGGGAGTATCCGCACCAGCTCTCCGGCGGCATGCGGCAGCGCGCGATGATCGCGATGGCGCTGGCGTGCCGGCCGGCGCTGCTGATCGCGGACGAGCCGACCACGGCGCTCGACGTCACCATCCAGGCGCAGATCCTGGCGCTGATCCTCGATCTTCAGAAGGAGCTCGGCACCGGCCTCGTGCTGATCACGCACGATCTCGGTGTGGTCGCACAGACCGCGCAGCGGGTGATCGTGATGTATGCAGGCCGGAAGGTCGAGGAAGCCACGGTCGAGGCGTTGTTCGCCGCGCCGAAGCATCCCTATACGCGCGGGCTGATGGCCTCGATCCCTACCGTGCCGGCGTCCGGCGTTCCCGCGCAAGCGCGGCTCAACGAGATTCCCGGCACGGTGCCGTCGCTGGTGCGGCTGCCCCAGGGCTGCGCGTTCGCGCCGCGGTGCAAGCTCGCCATCAAGCGCTGCCAGGACGAGTATCCGCCGCTGGTCGATTGGGGCGGCGGCCATCTCGCCGCCTGCTGGCGTGCGGCTGAAGTGGCGGAGGTGGCATGACCGGGGCGCTCCTCGAAGTCACCGATCTCAAGAAGCATTATCCGGTGCGTGCCGGCGTGTTGCGGCGACAGGTCGGCACCGTGCATGCCGTCGACGGCGTCTCGTTTTCGGTTGGCGTCGGCGAAACGCTGGGCCTGGTCGGCGAATCCGGCTGCGGCAAGTCGACGGTGGCGCGCAGCGTGCTGCGGCTGGTCGAGCCGACGTCGGGACAGATCCGGCTCGAGGGCGAGGACATCACCCATCTCTCCAAGACGGCACTGCGTCCGCACCGCCGTTCGATGCAGATCGTGTTCCAGGACCCATTCGCCTCGCTCAATCCGCGCATGACCGCGGGCGACATCGTCGGGGAGCCGCTCTCCGTGCACGGGCTCGCGAGCGGCAAAGAATTGGAAGCGCGCACCGCAAAACTGTTCGAGCAGGTGGGCCTCCGGCCCGACCAGATGCGCAACTTCCCGCATCAATTCTCCGGGGGCCAGCGCCAGCGCATCTGCATCGCGCGAGCGCTGGCGCTCGGGCCGCGCCTGATCGTCTGCGACGAGCCGGTCTCGGCGCTCGACGTCTCGATCCAGGCGCAGGTGATCAATCTGCTGATCGACCTGCAAAAGCAGCACGGCTTCTCCTATCTCTTCATCGCGCACGACCTCGCCGTTGTCGCGCATATCAGCCACCGCGTCGCCGTGATGTATCTCGGCCGCATCGTCGAGATCGCGGACAAGGATGAGCTGTTTCGCAATCCGCGCCATCCCTACACGCAGGCCCTGCTCGCGTCCGTACCGATCGCCAACCCGCTGGCGAAGAAGCTCGCACCGCTGGTGGACGGCGACGTGCCGAGCCCGGTCAACCCGCCGTCCGGCTGCGCGTTTCACACCCGCTGCCGCTTTGCGATGGAGCGGTGCAAGATCGAGCCGCCCGCGCTGCTGGATGCGGGCGATGGCCACCAGGTGGCGTGCCTGCTCAATGAGGGGACGGGGCGGGGCCAGTAGGCCGTAGCGCCCGAATCACGGGCCAAGCCGCCATCGCGGCAGAGAGATGCTTGAGCGTGTGGCCAGAAACGAGGTGCCCCGTCGCTTCGAAAATGGTGGCGTCGCCAAGTTCGAACAGCTTCGCCAGCACGTAGAAGAAGATCACGCCGCCAAGCGGCACGCCGAGCGCACCGGGCCGGGGCTTCGTCAACGCCAATCCCACAGCAACCGCCATGCCGCCGAACTGCACGATCACCCATGGCGTGAGATTTTCGCGTGCGACCCAGGCTGCGAGCAGGCCCGCAACCATCATCAGCACCAGCACCGCCTCGCCGGCGCGCGCGCTGATGCGCTCGCTGGCCGCGATGCCGAGAAATCCTGCGAACGCCACCGCCATGCCGAGACGATCGGCGATGAGCCGTTGCGGCAGGTCGGGGGCGAGATGATAGAAGCCGGAGCCCAGGCAAGTGAGGATCAGTCCCACGAAAAACCAGCTTGCCCCCACCGGGGCATCGTTGCGGGCGCGCAGCCGCTCCGTGCCCCAGACGCCCATCGCCAGGAAGGCGAGATTGCTCAGCACGTCGCCGGCGTTGGGCACGCCGAGCCAAGCGCGGGTGTCGACGAAATGCGGGATGTGCCAGCCGGCGGCCGGCAGCGCGGGCGCGAGGACAGCCGCCAGTGCGAGGACGAAGAATGCGCCGAGCAGATATTTTTCACGGATTTGGAGCGCGAAGAATTGGTATCGGCGAAAGACTGAGGGAAGCGTGGCACCAGTCTCTTGGGCGGGATCATTTGCGCGCGGCATGTAGGCCTCCAGACAAATTGAACGATGTTCAATATTTGTAGCCAATTCATGAACAATGTTCAATATGGTCTTTTTGTAACCCGCAGGTCGGCGATTAACCCATTGAAATTATTTGCATTTTTGTACCGATGGCGTCCGCCACGACCGCCAGCTATGTTTGGGGGAGATCCCTCCTCCCGTCATTGCGAGCGAAGCGAAGCAATCCAGAATCTTTCCACGGAACGATTCTGGATTGCTTCGTCGCTTCGCTCTCGCCATGACGGCGGAGGCGCTACTCCGCCCCGATCTCGGCGACAATCCTGCCGGTCGTCACCTGCTCGCCTTCGGCGACGTCGATCGCTCCGACCACGCCGTCGATGCCGGCCTTGTGGACGTGCTCCATCTTCATCGCTTCCAGCGTCAGCACCGGCTGGCCGGCGGAGACGCGGTCGCCCGGCTTGACGAGAACGGCAACGACGCGGCCGTTCATGGCGGCGCGGACTTTTCCGTCGCCGCCGTTGCTTGCGGCGGCTTTCGGCGCGGCGAGGGTGAGATCGGTGATCGCGAGCGGGATGCCGCGGTGCTGGACGTAGAGTCGGTCGCCGTCGCGCAGGAATTTTGCACTGTCCATCACGCCGTCGTGGCGGAAGCGGATGGCGTCGGAATCGAGATGGTCGATCTCGAACCTGTCCTGGCGGCCTTCGGTGGCGACGGTGTAGCTGCCATCACGTTCGCGGGTGACTTCGAGTTCATGCCCGTGACCGGCGATCTCGATTTTCGCAGGCAGAGGGAACGTTGCTGACAGGCTCCGGCCAACCTGCCACAACGGCGCACGGGGATTGGTGACGTAGAGCAGCAGGCCCGCCAGCGACGTGTCGAATGCGGCGCTCGCCGATGGCGCCAGCAGCTCGTCGCGATGCGCGCCGATGAAGGCCGTCGTCGCCTCGCCCCTGGCAAAGCCGGGGTGACGCAGGCACGACATCAGGAACGCCTGGTTGGTCGTCACACCCAATGCCGTGAGTTGCTCCAGGCCGACGATCAGGCGCCCCCTCGCCTCCTCGCGGCTCGCGCCATGACTGATCACCTTGGCGACCATGGAATCGTAGAACGGCGGGATCTCCGTGCCCGATTGCAGCGCGTGCTCGACACGGATGTTTTCTGGCACCTGCCAGCGCGCCATGCGGCCGGACTGCGGCATGAAATCCTGTGCGGCATCTTCCGAACACAGCCGCACCTCGATGGCGTGGCCAGTGAACTTGATGTCCTGCTGCTTGACCGGCAACGCCTCGCCGCACGCGACGCGGAGCTGCAACTCGACGAGATCGAGCCCGGTGATCGCCTCGGTCACGGGATGCTCGACCTGGAGGCGCGTGTTCATCTCCATGAAGTAGAACGCGCCGCTGGCATCGAGCAGGAACTCCAGCGTGCCGGCGCCCTCGTAGCGCAGCGCTTTCACGGCGGCGACGGCGACCTCGCCCATCTTCGCGCGCAGCTCGGGCGTGACCGCGGGCGACGGCGCCTCTTCGATCAGCTTCTGGTGCCGCCGCTGCACCGAGCAGTCGCGCTCGCCGAGATGGATGGCATTGCCGTGACTGTCGCCGAACACCTGGATTTCGATATGGCGGGGATTCTGGATGGCCCGTTCGAGGATCACGGTGGGATCGCCGAAGGCGGCTTTGGCTTCGGACCGCGCGCTGCGCAAAGCATCTGCGAAAGACGCCGCATCGGTGACGAGCCTCATGCCGCGTCCGCCGCCGCCCGCGACCGCCTTGATCATCACGGGGAAGCCGATCTTTCTGGCCTCCGCGAGCATCACCTCGTCGCTTTGGTCCGCGCCCTGATAGCCGGGGACGCAGGGCACGCCGGCCTTCCTCATGATCTCCTTGGCGCCGGCCTTGTTGCCCATCGCCTCGATCGCCTGCGGCGACGGACCTATGAAGACGAGGCCGGCATCCTTGCAGGCCTGCGCAAAGTCCTCGTTCTCGGCGAGGAAGCCGTAGCCGGGGTGCACCGCATCTGCGCCGCTGGCTTTGGTGGCGGCAATGATCGCGGGGATGTTGAGATAGGATTGCGCCGGCAGGGCTTCGCCGATGCGCACGGCCTGGTCGGCCTGCTTCACGTGGAGCGCATCGCGATCCGCATCCGAATAGACCGCAACGACGCCGAGGCCGAGTTGCCGCGCGCTGCGCATCACCCGCAGCGCGATCTCGCCGCGATTGGCGACCAGAACCTTGAAGAACGGCCGGTGCTGCACTGATCCGTTCCTCATGGGCGGGCCACCGAGAACTGCATGCGCTGGGGTGTCCGCGCATCGCCCTCGCGGCAGATCGCGAGCACTTCGGACAGCACGGCCCGGGTGTCGCGCGGATCGATCACGCCGTCGTCGAGCACGCGGGCGCTGGTCGAGAACACGTCCATCTGGCCGTCGAACACGCCGATGATCTGCGCCTTCATCGCATCGAGCTTGTCCTTCTCGACCGGCTTGCCGCGGCGGGCGGCGGCGGCCTCGGTCACGATCGCCATGGTCTCGGCGGCCTGCTCGCCGCCCATCACGGCGGTCTTGGCGTTGGGCCAGGAGAAACAGAAGCGCGGATGGAAACCGCGGCCGCACATGCCGTAATTGCCGGCGCCGAACGAGGCGCCGCAATAGATGGTGATCTGCGGCACCGTCGCCGACGTCACCGCCTGGATCATCTTGGAGCCGTGCTTGATCATGCCGGCTTCTTCGTAGGCTTTGCCGACCATGTAGCCGGTGGTGTTGTTGAGATAGAGGATCGGCGTGCGGGTCTGGCAGCAGGCCTGAATGAAATGCGTCGCCTTGTTGGCGCCGGCAGGATCGAGCGGGCCGTTGTTGGTGATGATGCCGATCGCCATGCCCTCGATACGGGCGTGGCCGCAGACGGTGGCCGGGCCGTAGTTCGGCGCCATCTCGGTGAAATCGGAATCGTCGATGATGCGCGCGATCACCTGCTTCATGTCCACGGGGCGCTTGTGGTCCATCGGCATGATGCCGAGCAATTCGTCCTGGTCGTAGCGCGGCGGCTTGAAGTCCGGTGCCGCCCTGCCCGGCCGCTCCCATTCCAGCGCGGCCATGATCTCGCGCGCGATGCGCAAGGCATCGCGGTCGTCCTCGGCGAGATAGTCGCCGAGACCCGAGACCTGCGTGTGCATCTCGGCGCCGCCGAGCTCTTCCTCGGTCGCGATCTCACCGGTCGCAGCCTTCAGCAGCGGCGGCCCGGCGAGAAAGGCGCGGGTGCGGCCGCGCACCATGACGATGTAATCCGAAAGGCCGGTCTGATAGGCGCCGCCCGCGGTGGATGAGCCGTGCGTGACGGTGACGACTGGCAGGCCCGCCGCCGAGAGCCGCGCGAGATTGCGAAAGATGTTGCCGCCACGGACAAAATCCTCGACGCGGTAGCGCAAGAGGTTGGCACCGGCGCTTTCGACGAGCTGGACGTAAGGCAGCTTGTTCTCCAGCGCGAGCTCCTGCACGCGGATCGTCTTGTCGAGGCCGTAAGGCTGCAGCGCGCCGGCGTCGATCCCGGAATCGTTGGCGCTGACCATGCAGCGGATGCCCGAGACGAAGCCGATGCCGGCAATGACGCCACCGCCCGGCACGCTCTTGTTCGCATCCGGCACGTCGAACATGTAGCCGGCGAGCGTCGACAGTTCGATGAAAGGCGCACCGGGATCGAGCACCAGCGCGACGCGCTCGCGCGGCAGCAACTGGCCGCGCTTGTGGAAGCGGTCCTTTGCCGCGGCCGACGCGGCGCGCGTGCGCTCTTCCAGCGCGCGCATGCGGTCGATCAGGCCGAGCATGCCGTCGCGGTTGGCATGGTAGGCGGCGCTGCCGGGGGAAATGGTGTTTTCGAGAATGGACATTAATGCTCCTGCCCGTCATTCCGGGGCGCGCGGAGCGCGAGCCCGGAATCCATACTCCCGATCGTGGTTATGGATTTCGGGC